>CAZKTO010000170.1:0-1510 GCA_964555685.1 uncultured Dehalococcoidia bacterium | reverse complement strand
CGCTCCGTGGCCCAGCGGCGGAACTGGGCGCCTCGCGGCGAGCGGACTCGGTAGCCCACGGCCAGGATCGCCGCCAGGTTGTAGTGCTCGATGAACCGAGCGACATCCCGCTGGCCCTCCCGGCGAACTGTCCGGAATTTCCGGATGGTTGCCTCGGGATCGAGCTCCCCCTCCTCGAGGAGGTTCTGAAGGTGCTCGTTGATGGTGCGGACGTCCTTCTGGTAGAGCTCGGCCAGGAGGGCCTGCGTTAGCCAGACGGTGTCTCCGGAGAAGCGGCACTCCACACGGGTGCGCCCATCCTCGGTGGGGTAGAGGATGATCTCGCCCGTCGGCGGCAGAGACTTTTTGGACATGCGGACAGCTCCG
This sequence comes from uncultured Dehalococcoidia bacterium, assembly GCA_964555685.1. Lineage (GTDB taxonomy): Bacteria > Chloroflexota > Dehalococcoidia > SHYB01 > SHYB01 > CAZKTO01. The sequence continues at coordinate 1,144 of CAZKTO010000170.1, read as the reverse complement.
GGCTACAGGCTGCACACGTTCTCCAGCCCATGCTGCTGGAGAATGGCGGTGAGGTTGCTCTTGGCCACGTCGTCGGTGATCACACGTGTCGGACCCGATCCTGCGTTTCCGACGCTCAACGTCGATTGTGGGACTGGGTCCGCGAATGCAAACAGCGAGAAGGCGGGCGTCGCGATGTCCAGGGTCCGTTGGGGCGCCAGGCTCCGACGGAGCTCGTCGACCACCCGATCCGTCCCGCCGTTCTTGAGGAGTTTCATCGGGCCCACTTCTTGGGGCGCACACTGGCCGCCCCCAGCCGGCGGCGTGGCGCCGCGCAGTCGAACGGCTCGGTCTCCGGCGTGGCTTCGAGGAGAGCGTGCTGGGGCGAACTCAGCACGCTCCGGTGGACGCGGCCCGCGCTCTTGCCCGCGCCGGTGAGCAGCGCTTCGGCCCCCATCGGATGGACTACGGGAAGGCCAACTGGCCCTGGAAATACCGTCCCAGGGACAGCGACTCCCGGTCTGAGTTCTCCGCTGTTTGGCGGCATTCCCGGAGGCCCCCAAGGTGACGATGGCCCTGACTTGACGGCCTGATTATCTACGGGTTCCCGTCAGGAGAGGTCCGGCACCCTCTCTGTACCCTGGGGTCTCCAGGGACAATCTCCAGAAGCAGCGAAGATCACGTTGGCGCAATGGGCATGGAAGGCGATGACCGAAGGGCCAGTCACGGCCTACCGCTCGCTTGGCCCGATCTGGAGAACAGTGGCGTGTTCTTCAGTCTCGCGGCAATAGACTACGACAAGGTAGTTGAGCACGAGCCGCCGTACGAAGGGACCTGGCTACATCGGGAGGGCGACCTTGTGATCGAGGCATTTGCTGCTGCAGGGTCAGGGTCGCGTCGGCCGGCCCAGGCGTCGGGCGCACGGCGGCGCGCCCTGCATGACGCCGGTGGTGGCGCCAGCATCCAACGCGGGCCGGGGAGGTTGCAGAGTAGGATCGGACTCCGGCTCAGAGCATCGCGTCACGACGCATCTGCCGCACCGCCTGGTAGGCGGGGATGCCGCACACGCCGCCGCCCCCGTGGGTGGCGGAGCTGGCCTGGTACAGCCCACGCACGGGGGTGCGGAAGTCCGCGTAGCCGGGGGCCGGCCGCATGTGGAAGAGCT
>CAZKTO010000169.1:0-1512 GCA_964555685.1 uncultured Dehalococcoidia bacterium | reverse complement strand
GCCCACTGCCACCTCGGCCTCGGCGCGCTCGCTCGGAAGACGGGGCGCGGGGAGCCGGCGCAGGAGCACCTGACCACCGCGACGGTGCTGTACAGCGACATGGACATGCGATTCTGGCTGGAGAAGGCGGAGACGGCGCTGGGGCCGTCCCATGGCACCCCACCCTGAACCGGGCCGAGCCACGGGTTGCGTCCGGTCGCGTCCAGACCGAATAGCTCGCCGATCCTGAGCCGTGTGCGGACGGCGCAGAGGAGCAGGTTGTAATACGTCGGACACTCGTTGCGAGCGGCCGTGAGCTCCAAGGAGATGAGGCAGCTGGGCCAGGGCGATGAGGCAGTCGGCCGGGCTCACCCTTCGCCGAGGCGCCAGTTGGGGTCCTCCAGCGGGACCAGCAGCCACGACACGATGGCCTTGAGTGAACGATAGGCCTCGAGCCGCGCCTGGTCGGTGCCGGGGGTCTCGGCCCGCTGGACGATGTCGTCCATCTGGCGCACCACGCGCGGCCCCATCTCCAGCAGGGCGTCGCTCCCCGACGTGCAGTAGCGGGCCAGAACGAAGCGCGCCAGCGCCCCCACCGGGATACCCTTGTGGCGGCTCAGGGTTTCGAGGGTTGGCATGGGGTCGAGGCGCGAGTACTCGGCGACTATTCGACGGAACCCTGCGTCCGGGTCATCGGGGGGCCAGCTCCCCTCGTACGACTCGAGGACGATCGCTGTCGGCATGGGCATCGCTCCTCTCGGAGAGTGACTCGGACGCGACGCCGGCCCCGGCTCCACGTCGATGGAGCTATCGTTGAAAGTTGTGGACGAGAGAGGAAGGCGACGTACCCTTCTGGGAGGTCGAGCCAACACACTCCAGGACCCCGCTGCCACCCGGTGAAAAGGTACGCCATCTGGTGTGAACAGAGTGATACACCCTACTCCACCAACCACTGGAATCACAGACCACCGCGGGGTCCGGAGAACCGGCGCCGCTCGATACGAGGATAAGCCATGTCCAGGCGCACGCTTCGGCTTTCTCTGCTCTTCCTGTCATCGCTCCTCTTGGCCGGATGCGTTGTCGCCCCGCCAGCCGTCGTGCAAACGCCCCCGCCCCCACCACCGCAGCAAGCGGAAGTCGTCACCGCCCAGCCAGCCCCAGCGTACGTGTGGATCCCCGGTCACTGGTCGTGGAGGGGCCCCGCTGTCCGGTATGTCTGGGTGCCCGGCCACTGGGCCGTTCCTGAGACCCCGGGTTACGTCTGGGTCCCCGCTCATTGGGCCCCCCGGCGGGGCGGCCATGTCTGGATCGAAGGCCACTGGAGGGTGCGCTGATGGCACGCCTCCACCCGGCGGTCGCAGGGACCGTTGCGCGGCGGGCTGCCGCCGTCGCAATGGGCGGGGCTCGACGCATCAGGAGGCGAGGTGCTGCGATGAAAACCCGGATCTGGCGCCGCACGGTGCTGGCCGCGGCCCTCGGCGCGCTCTGCGTGTCCGGCGGGCCGTCGATGGCCCTCGAGGCGCCGCCGGCGGG
>CAZKTO010000168.1:542-1569 GCA_964555685.1 uncultured Dehalococcoidia bacterium | reverse complement strand
GGCCGTTGCCGATCGCGCCATACCGGATCAGATCCTCCCGGTTGATCGCGAGATTCATCGCCTCGCGCACCCGCACGTCCCTGAGCGGCGTCTCCGGCTTCAGCAGGTTGAACGGCCCGAGCACGAGCTGAGGCAACCACGCCTTCACCACCGCGCCCCGCCCGGTCTCCATGAACTGCGTCGTCTTCCGTGGGTTCAGGCGCCGGATGAGATCGAGCGTCCCCCCGGTCAGCCGCTCGAGCGCCCTCTCCGAATCCATGTAGCTGTAGACCAGGCGTTTCACTTTTGGATACCCCTTGCGCCAGTAGAGCGGGTTCGCCTCCAGCTCCACCGCACGGCGCGTCCGATCCCAGCGCACGAACCGAAACGCTCCAGTTCCGATCGGATGCCGGCCGAACTCCTCGGCCCCGACCTGCCGGAAATGCTTCGGCGGCACCACCAGCCCGATGCGCGAGAGCCGGTGGAGGAACAGGCTGTCGGACGCCTTCAGCACGACGACCACGGTGTACGGGTCCCGGATCTCCACCTCCGCGATCTCCGGAAACCAGGCCGTCGCCCCGTACGCCTGGGACGCGCGCATCAGCGAGAACCGCACTGCCTCCGCGTCAACCAGGTCGCCGTCGTGGAACCTCACGCCCCGCCTCAGCGTAAACCGGAACCGCGTATCGTCGAGCCGCTCCCACCGGGTCGCCAGCACCGGCTCGATCGCCTGCGTGTCCGACACCGCCACCAGGCCCTCGAAGATGTTGTGGAGGATCTCGCCGCACGGTTGCTCCGCGCAGAGGAGCGGATCGAAACTGCTGCCCTCTTCGTAGGCTCCTGTGACAGGATTGAACGCGGTCGGCGCCGCCACGCCGGGACAGAATCGCACCGTCTGGGCCCACGCCACCGGCCGCACCCCACTCAGTGCCCACACGACCAGCCCGACCGCCACCGCCATCCGCAACGGCCGGCGCCTCTGCCCCCCCCCCCCCCCCCCCCCCACCCCCCCCCGCCCCGCCGCCCCCCCCCCCCCCGCCCCCCCCAC
>CAZKTO010000168.1:0-532 GCA_964555685.1 uncultured Dehalococcoidia bacterium | reverse complement strand
CATCCGCAGTGGCCGGCGCCCCGGCCCTCCCCCGCCCCTCACCATCACCGTGCGCGACGTCGACGCCGCCCCGCTCGCGCCCTACCGCAGCTTCGAGAGAACGGCCACGATCTCGCGACTGATGACCTTCGTCGCCTCGGGATCCGAGCCGCAGCACGCGGCGTGTCCGAACGGCGAATCGATCTCGACGTAGCTCGCCCTCGATATCGCACTCTTGGCCGCGAGGGCCTCGGTCCGGTCGAAGAGCCCGTCGTCTTTCGCCCCGATGATCAGCACCTGCGCCTTGATCGACCGCAGCGCCGCCCGCGTATCACCCTTGAATCCCGCGCTGTCTCCCACGTTGTACTCCGCCCACGAATGAAGCCCATAGTAGTAATCGCGCACATCGAACGGAGTGTCTCCCACGTAGTTTTCCAGCGAGTGCTTCCACGCTCGATACTCGTCCGCGCTCTTCATCGAGCTGAAGAAACTTTTGGGTCTTCGGCAAAATCTGTGGGTCGAGATGCAAGTCATAGGTGTCGTCGTGAACACG
>CAZKTO010000167.1:0-1570 GCA_964555685.1 uncultured Dehalococcoidia bacterium | reverse complement strand
GGGCGGGAGTTCAACGTGACGCGGGAGCGCATCCGCCAGATAGAGGCGAAGGCGCTGCGCAAGCTTCGGCACCCCTCGCGCAGCAAGAAGCTGAAGGACTATCTGGAGTAGAGTCACCACGCCATGAAGTTCCTGGTGACACTTGAGAAGGACGAAGACGGGTACTACGTTACCGAATGCCCATCGTTGCCGGGCTGTGTGAGCCAAGGGCAGACGCCGGAAGAAGCGCTGGCCAATATCCGAAGTGGAGATCGCGGTGTAGTGAGGCTCCCGCTGCTATCGGGTCGGGAGGTGGGGCGCTTCAGCGTGGAGCACGTCAGCGAGATTCTTCGCTTCGCTCAGAATGACAGGGCGGACTGCCGCAGCAAGAAGCTGAACGACTACCTGGACCAAACGGTAGTAACAGGAAGGGCCAATCATTCGCTCGGCCCATTTTGATTTCAGGTCATGCCGTACTTTTGCGTTACGGTCATGAGCTCTCCGGGGTCTGGCCTCCCGTCCTGCGCCGATCTGGTTATCCTATCGATCTCCTCGAAGTAGCCGAACTGGACTGACGGTGTGAAGATCACAAGAACCCGCGCCTCTTGGTTGCCCGCGTTCCGCCAGGCGTGCAACACGCCCTTCGGCGCCAGCACGAAGGACCCAGGCTTACCTACGACCTTCTTCTCGCCGACCTGGAACTCCAGCTCGCCATCGATGACGTAGAACGCCTCAATCACCCGCTGATGTGTGTGGGGAGTCGAAGCGGATCCGGGCGGTGCCGTCCTTTCATGAAGCGAATACCCGCCTTCCGTCTCCGCCTCACCTGTCTTCCACTTGAGGGTGTCGCCGTAGGGAGTCGTGTGGATGGCGCCCTCGCCGGGAGCGCGCACGAGGCCCAGCTTCTTCTCCTGTGAACTCATCTCGGTTCTCCCTGCCGCTACTCCTCGAAGTTCCGCGAATACTGGAGGATGTTGTCGTTGACGGCGTAGCCGGCCGCCTCCCAGAACGGTATCGCCGGCGGGCTGCGCTTATCGACGAGGGCGTAGATGCGGCGCGCCCCCTTCGCCCGCAGCCGGCGCTCGATCTCCCGCACCAGCGCCATCGCGACCCCCTTGCGGCGCACGCCGGGATGCGTGGAAAGGCGCGCGATGTTCGCCCGCCAGCCGTCCCAGCCGCCGATGATCGTCCCCACCAGCCGCCCTCCGGACTCGGCCACCAGCAGCAGGTCCGGCGAGAAGGCGTGGAACACCTCAAGGTACTCGCGCCGGTCGGGCAGGGCCGTGTGGCGGTCGATCTGGCCCCACAGGCTGATGATGGGGTCGAAGTCCTCGGGGCGCGCTTCGCGGATCGTGTAGCCGGACACTGCGGGGTATATCTCCTTCGAACGATGTGCCACCGGAAGATTCGATTGTAGCAGGCGGAGCGCTTACGTCCACCCCCACCGGCCTGTTGACGGGCGCAGCCGGGCGGGAATAGCATCGTAGATAGCGATGCCTCTGTACGAGTACTACTGCCGGCGCTGCGAGCAGCGGTTCGAGCTGCTGCGACCGGTGGCGCGCATGGACGACCCGGCGCCCTGCCCGAAGGG
>CAZKTO010000166.1:0-1585 GCA_964555685.1 uncultured Dehalococcoidia bacterium | reverse complement strand
GAGTGTTCCTGGTCGAGGGACTGAGCGGAAAGGAGAGTGCGAGCATGCCGTTCCCGTTCGTACCGGCCGGCGACTGCCTGAAGAGGCTTGAAGGGGGAGCAATGCAAAGAACAACCGGAAGGAGCGGCGAGGCCATGTCAACCGAAATGATCCAGGCACTTCACGCAAACGGGCCCCATCCGGAGCTGGGTGGCAAGCTCCAGCTCTTTGGCCAGTTCATAGGCAGTTGGGATGTCGAGGTCTTCAATTACCTGCCCGACGGAGGCTGTCGAGCCATGGCAGGAGAGTGGCATTTCGGCTGGGTACTGGAGGGCCGCGTCATCCAGGACGTCTGGATCGCACCGCGACGAGGGTTGCGCGCTCAGCTCGGGGACGAGCTGGGCGATTATGGCGCAACGTTGCGCTTCTTTGATCCCGCCCTCGGGGCGTGGCGCTCGACCTGGATCGGGCCCTGCAAGGGCTACGTCAGGCCGTTCATCGCCCGGCAGGTGGGCGAAGAGATCATCCTGGAGGGCTCCTTCGCGCCGGGGAGCGTGACGCGCTGGGTCTTCTTCGCCATCACTCCGGACTCGTTCCGATGGCGGCATGTTGAGTCACGCGATCAGTGGGCGACGGAAGTGCTGCATCAAGAAATGAGTGCACGGCGACGCCCCGCAGCTTGAACGCGCTCAGGCGCCGCTCCAGCACCGGTCCTTGCCAGCGGACGGCCTGACTTGAGGAGGAATCAATGGCTGGATCCAGCGCCTCTCATCACGTGAAGACCGTGCATCCGCGCTCCTCGAGCCGATGGAGGCACGCGGGGCGCGAAGCCAGCTTGTTCCACCTCAGGTCCAACTTCTGGAGACGCGGCCTGAACGGCTATTCTCGCTACCGACAGTAGCGATCGGGTGTCGCCATGGCCACGTTCCTCTTCACCACCCTGCCCACCAACGACCTCGGGCTCCTCACCCGCTCCCTCCCCATCGCTCGTGAGCTGCACTCCCGCGGTCACCTCGTCCGCTTCTGCAGCCCGGCCGCCGCCCCCCGGCGGCTCATCGCCGACGGCGGCTTCGAGAACGTCTTGCCGGACCATCCGCTCTACGAGTTGCTCTCCGGCCCACAGACCCTCGCCGGAGCCCTCGCCTACCTGCGCTCCGGCGGCTGGCGCAGGCGCCACCCGCATCTCCTCGGCCTGCTGCACGAGCTCCTGCCCGCCCTCCCGCTCCGACGCGCGCCCCCGTCCGACGACGTCTGGAGCATGGACCACGCCGGGGCGCTCATGGGCATGCTCGACCCCGGCTTCGTCCGGGCCAACTGCCAGGCCCTCGCGGAGGTGGTGGCGGCGAGCGACCCCGACGTGGTGGTGGACTTCTGGAACCCGTTCGGTCGCCGCAGCGCGCGCCGCCGGCAAGCCGGTGGTCACGGTGATCCAGGCCGACGCCCACCCGCTCGGCCGCGGGTTCGTCTGGTGGAAGCCCGCGCCGGTGCCGCCGCCGCCCTCGCCGGCACCGGTGGTCAGCCGGGTGCTGGCGGAGCTGGGGGCTTCCCGGCGTCTCACGGCTGGAGGAGCTGTGCCTGGGCGATCTCACCCTGGTGGTCGGCTCTC
>CAZKTO010000165.1:0-1589 GCA_964555685.1 uncultured Dehalococcoidia bacterium | reverse complement strand
TTCGCGAAATCCTCCTCGCGGGCCAGCTCAACGTCGTCCACCTTCAGCAGCTCGGCCAGAGCGGTCAGGTCAACGTGGCGCGGGCCCGGTAAGACGGCCATCGCCAGCTTCCCGCCGCTGGCCTTGACGATGACGCTCTTGGCGAACTCGCGGCCGCTGACGTGCAGCGCGGCGGCGACCCCTTGGGCGGTGTAGGTCCTGGTGTGCGTCTGGACCGTGTACGCGATCTTGCGGCTGTCCAGGAACTCCTTGAGCTTCTGGGCGGGCATGGCTGCCTCCATCTTCGATTCGGGCGGGGGATGCCCTTATCATAGCGTCTCGGAGCGTGTCTGGCTCTCAGTCCCGGGCCCGGTTCGGGGCGCCGAGCAGCCCCTGCCTGAAGAGGAGGGGGTAGTGCCGCCGGTCACGCACCGCCAGGAGAATCGCAAGAAGGACGTAGATCGCCGAGAGCGGCATCCGGAGGTGCTCGTAGACGAGCTGGATGCCGAAGAGCCCGAACAACGCAAGTGCTCCGTACCATGAGAGGCTCAGGTTCGCGAGGATGGCCACGGCGAACAGCGACTGCGCCGCCGTGAGCCACAGCTCGTGCTCCTGGCGCAGGTCCAGGTGCAGCGCTCCCGCATGCCCCAAGGCGAATGAGTAGACGAGAGGAATCGTGCCGACCAGGAGCGTCCACTGGTTGACCTTGGAGGAGACCAGCGCGCTGAGGCCGGCCTCGGCGTCTCCTCGGAGAGTCCAGAGGATGGCGATGATGAACTCGGGAGCCTCGGACGCGAGCGGCGCCAGCCACTGGACCAGCAGGAACTCGTCGATTCCCCAGCCCTTGCCGGTCGCCACCAGGGCCTCGGCGAACCGCTCCGCTGAAGCAAAGATGACCGCGCCCGAGAAGAGGAAGAGCCCCGTGGCCGCCGCCCGCCTTCGAGAAGCCGGCATGTCGCCAAGCCACTTGGCCGGCCCGATGAGCTCCGGCTCGTGCGCCTCGGCCTTGGCTACGCGGGCCGCGTACATGGCGAAGATGATCAGCAGGAACAGGGTGTCCCAGAGATCGAGCTGCTTCTTGAGCGGGATGATGATCGAGTAGCAGGTCGCCAGTCCAAGGAAGAGAATCTCCGCCCTGTGGGTGGGCTCCAGCTTGACCGATTTCCTCTTGAAGCGCAGAGCGAACAGCACGACGATGACGGGCCAGCCAAACCCCACCAGGAGCCGGTTGGCGCCCGTCATGTTGGCCGTGGCGTAGTGGCCATACACAGGATCCGCCGCCGCCTTCCAGGCGAAGACCATGTCCACGGCGTATTCGGGCAGGACCGCGATCAGCGCCAGGATGGCGACGGCCAGCGCTTGTGAGATGTCCTTCTGGGCCACCTCGGCGGCCCAGGAGAGCAGGAACGCCGCCCCCAGGACTGCCATGCCGAACAGCAAGGCCTCCACCGGGGGAGCCGTGTGGCTCCCCGCGAGCTTCAAGAAGAGCCCGGGCAGGGTGAGGGCAACGGCAAGGGCCAGGTAGAGTCGCGCCAAGGGGTCGCTCCGCGGCGGACATTATACACAGGGGCCACATCGCCGGGCGGAGGTTGTATCCTATGGGCCGTCCT
>CAZKTO010000164.1:0-1677 GCA_964555685.1 uncultured Dehalococcoidia bacterium | reverse complement strand
GGGGGAGGCGTTTTGATGGAGGCAGAGGCTGTTTGGAGGTGGGGCGGCCGAACCTCACCCCCGGCCCCTCTCCGTGCGGACGGAGAGGGGGGACGGTTGCTCCTCCCCCGATGGAATCGAGGGAGGAGGGTGGAGGTGTTCCGCTTGCCCGAGGGGAAGGGCTGGGCTAGCGTGCGCCTTGACGCTCGCCGGCTTCGAGGGCGGCGAGGATGGCGCGCACGAGGGCGCGGGCGGAGTCGTCGCTAAGCTCGACCGCCACGCGCGCGCCAGGCCCCAGGCTCTCGTTGACGAAGTCTATGTTGAGGCTGTGCTCCATGAAGGCGTTGGTGGCGTGGTCGAAGCTCACGTTGGCCTGGGTGACGGGGAACCACCCGTGCGTGCCCTTGCCGCTTCCGAGGACTGCTGCCTTTTCCATTATGCCGGTGCACATGATTTATGCTCCTGCGCCCGCTTACGCTGGGGCGCTCAGGTGTTTTTCAAAGAAGGCATAGACTTTTTTCCAGCCGTCGAGGGCCTGCTCTACGCGGTAGAGGGGCCGGTCGTAGTAGAAGAAGCCGTGTCCGGCCTTGGGGTACATGTGGAACTCGTAGGTCTTGCCATACTTTTTAAGCTCCTGCTCGTGGAGGGCAACTTGCTCAGGCGTGGGGCTGCGGTCTTCCTCGCCGAACAGACCGAGCAAGGGGCAGGAGAGGTCTCTGGTGTAGTCAATCGGGGCTACAGGCATTTTGGCGTTAATCTCCTCCCTGGACATTACGACCCGGCCCCCCCACAGGTCAACGGCGGCGTCGAAGCCCTTGACGCGGCAGGCTGTCAGGAAGGTGAGTCGCCCGCCGGAGCACGTGCCGATGACGCCGACCTTGCCGTTGCAGGTGGGAAGGGAGCGCAGGTAGCGCATCCCGCCCTCCATGTCGCCGACAGCCTGGTCGTCGGGGACGCCGCCTGCGGCACGGACTTTCGCGGCGACATCGTCTGGGCTGCCCGGCCCGTCGCGGTGGTAGAGGTTTGGGCTTATGGCGAGGTAGCCGTGATGGGCGAACCTGCGAGTGGTCTCCCTGTAAAACTCGTCCCAGCCCGGGGCGTGGTGGATGAGGACGACTCCGGGGAAGGGGCCAGGCCCCAGCGGCCGGGCAAAATACGCGGTTATGTCGTCGCCATGGTGGCCGCGAATCATCGTGGTTTCTGCCAACATTCCTTCGTACATAGCGATTGCGTCTCCTTTCAGGGGTTAGGGGTCAAGGGTTGGGGAAGAAATTTCTTGCCCAGCGCCCAGTCCCGTTGCCTGGTGGTAAGGATAGCGGATTGGCGGGGCAGAATGCAATCTCTGTCGGACGCCTCACCCTCACCCCTTCGACTGCGCTCAGGGCAGGCTTAATCCTCTTCCGTCAAGGGAGAGGAGAATACGGGCTAGGGGCCGAACTTGACGAGCTTGCCGGCCTGGGCGAGGCCGAGCATCATGACGTTTGTGGCCGGGATGCGCCCGATGGAGCCGGCGGCGCAGGCGCGCTCGGAGAATCGCTCTACGCCGTCGCCCCTGGTGAGGGCGGAGCGTATCATGAGCGGGACTGGCTGCCAGCCATGGCTGCTCATGATGGCGGGGGTGGCGTGGTCGCCTGCGATGACGAGGGCGTCGGGGCCGATGTCCAGCAGGCGTGGGATGCGGGCGTCAAGCTCCTCCAG
>CAZKTO010000163.1:0-1722 GCA_964555685.1 uncultured Dehalococcoidia bacterium | reverse complement strand
GATGCGGAAGCAGACTGCCCCGCGGACCCGGCAGCACCGCCCGGTCTCGTCCCCCAAGCAGTCGGGGCTGATTGTTCAGGGCGAAACCGCTCAGCAATCAGCGACGCCGAGGTCCGCCCTTGACAATCACTCTCATAGAATGCCCTGCGCTTCAGGCGGCAGAGGCGTTCAGGACCCCAACAGCAGCAAGCGCTGGTTATGCCGCTCATGTAGCTCACACCGAAACCCAGCTGGCAAAGCGAGTGCCGAGTTCTGAAACGACGGCGATCTTGTTGAGTGATGCGCGGCCCGGTGTCTTTGCGTCGACGATGCGAAGGAAGCCAATCGCCTCAAGCCGGAGGAGCGCAGCTCCATCCTCGGGGTGGGAGAAGTGTGACTGCTCGATCCGTACCTCTGACCGCGTGCCCCAAAACATATCCTGGGTCACGCTCGACGCACCCGTGCGGATGAGTTCGTTCAGAGCTCGAACGTGGGAATATTCAAGTTGTTCTAGTAGGGCAGCCATTGTCCGAGCCTCCTCACGTTCGTGAGTTTCGCCTCGAACCGCACCAAGGGCTAGGAGCTTGGCGAACGCGGCACGCTTTGCTTCTGTCGTTGCACGGGCTGCGATTGGCAAAACTGCACACACTAGTTCCGCCCATTCGTCGTCGGTCTTGACGGCCTGGGTCGTGACGCGCAGCCGATCGATTTCTTCGACCATCCGCCAAAGGATCTCTTGAATTCGTTCTGAATAGAGACGTTGGGCGCGCGAACCAATCCACCTGCTAATGATGGTGCTCAGGGATGTCGCAAGGGCTGCTTTGGAATCGGCGATGGGAGCACCAAGAATCGCGCCTAGCGCGATTGCAGGGGATGCCAACTGCAAAAGCGCCACCCGTATGGGACTCTCGGGTGGAAGGCCCGCTAGGAGCTCTCGAATGCGCTCTGCGGGGCTTTCGGGGGGTAGCGATGCTTCCGGCAATGTCATTTGCAATTCATCCAGGAAGCGGCATAACGCCCTGCGCTTCTGCTGCGGGGCCTGCGGCGGCCCCCGCCGTCCCGCCCAAACATACCCCGGCGGGGGGGCGCCGCGCCCTGGCCCCTCGGCAGATTGAGATGAGAAGGCCAACCCCTGGGATGCGGGGTATTCTTGCGAATCCCCAAGTCCTTCACGGGCATGAAGCCCAAGACCCAGGAGTTGACCCATGTCTACGATAACACTTGGTCTCAATCTCGGCGACCGCTCGTCGCGCTATGCGGTGCTCAACGCCGACGCCCACCTGATCGGCGAGGGGAGTGTTGCCACCACACGTGCGGCGATGCAGGATTTCTTCTCGGCGTTGCCGACGGCGCGGGTGATTCTCGAAGTCGGCACCCACTCGCCCTGGGTGAGTCGCGTCGTCGCCAGCTGTGGGCATGAGGTGATTGTCGCGAATCCACGCCGAGTCCGTCTCATCAGTGCCGCGGTGCGCAAGGATGATCGGATCGATGCCGTGACCCTGGCTCGGTTGGGCCGGGCGGACCCTGCGCTGCTTTCCCCGATTCATCATCGCGGCGAGACCGCCCAAGCCGATCTCGGGCAGCTCCGCGCGCGTGATGCCATAGTGCAAACACGCACGCTGCTGATCAATCACGTCCAGGGCACTGTGAAGGCGATGGGGTATCGCGTGCCGTCGACCACGGCGCTACTGTTGCGGGGGGCCTGCCGAGGCCGCGGCCGTCCACGCCGGTTGACATCCCTCG
>CAZKTO010000162.1:0-1723 GCA_964555685.1 uncultured Dehalococcoidia bacterium | reverse complement strand
CGAGCCGGAAGTACCAGCGGAAGAAGAGGAACTGAAAGATCGGGATGCTCACGTGCATGTACCACTGGCCCGCGACGGTCAGGCGCCGCCCGGCGCCGTCCGAGATCGTGTACCAAGTCGAGATGCCCAGGGACGTCCCCTCTTTCCAGAGCATCCATCCAAGACTGAACACGAGCACAACGAGGGTCAGCTCCACGGCAAGGGAGTTCCTCAGGCGCAGGGCCCGGGCGATCGCGGCCTGGAACTGGGGAAGCACCTCGGGCGTGACGATGCCCGCATCCACGAAGTGCCGGACCAGCGGACGCATCCGCTGATGGACCACGCCCTCGGCCAGGAGAAAGAGCGGGATGGCGACCAAGAACCGGGCATGGGCATCGAGATCGTACAGGAAGGGGACGTGAACGGCATGCCCGATGGCGACCCCTTCGTAGGCCGTCAGCACCAGGAGAGGCAGCCAGGCCACCAGGGGGATGCCGATCAGCCGGCGCACCAAGAGGTCCAGCGCGGGCCCGGCCACGTACAGGCGGCGCCAGAGCTGGTAGAGGGGGCCGCCGAGGACCAGCGAGAAGTCCTCCTGCTCCGAGACGAACGGCGTGGACTCCTGCATATGTCTCATTTTATCTTTGCCCTCAGGATGTTTCGGGCATCGGGCTCCCCCCACGTCACGCCAGGGTGTTCACGACCTCACGGTCCCTCCAGACATCCGGCAACCCGCCATCCCCATCCTACCGCGCGAACGGAAACACGCGCTTCCAGTCGCGCTTCATGTCCACGACGGTCCAGCCCCTGGCCCGCGCCTCGTCCAGGGCCTTGTCCAGGCGACCGATGGAGGATGTGCGGTCGTAGGCCCATTCGCGCCCCGCGTCGGTGTGGTGGACGAGGCCCATGAAGCGCGCGGCGGCGGCGGCGGTCCATTGCAGCATCTGCAAGTCGCCGTCGGAGTTGCCGAAGGCGAGGATCGGACGCCGGCCGATGAACTTATTGATCGCCACCGGCTTGCCTTCCTTGTCGTCGATGAAATCGAGCTCGGGCAGGCGCAGGATCACGGGCTTGCCGTCGCGCAGCTCGAACTTCGTCTTGATGGTGCTGCCCACGACCTGCTCGGGCGGGATCCCATAGACCTTCTCCGTCCAGGGCCGCATGAACTCGATGCCTCCGCCGGAGACAATGTAGGTCTTGAAGCCGCTGGCGCGCAGGTAGGCGAGCAACTCGAGCATGGGCTGGTAGACCATCTCGGTGTAGAGCCGCCCGGTCTTCGGGTGCTTCGCGGTGGCGATCCAGTCGCGCACGGTCTTTTCAAACTCCTCCGTCGTCATGCCGGCGTGCGTGGCCATGACGATCTGGAAGATGGCCGGTTCGCCGCCAGCGAGCGCCGATTTGAGATCGCCCTTGAGCAGCGAGGCGAACGGTTCCTTGTCCTTCCACTCGGCGTGCTGCGGCGCAAGCGTCCTCACGCGGTCGAGGGCAAAGGCGAGCTGGAAATACATCGGCTGCTCGGCCCACAGCGTACCGTCGTTGTCGAACACGGCGATGCGCTCCGACGGCGGGACAAAGTCCGGGCTGCCGGCTTTCGTGACCTTCCCGACGAAGCCCACGATGGCCTGTTTGGCCGCGCCGTCGTTCCAAGAGGGAAGCGGGTCGGCAGCCTGCGCGCCGTTTGTTGCGAGCGCCAGCGCGCCAACGAGCGCGGCGGCGAGGAGGTTTTGTGTGCGTGTGGTTTTCA
>CAZKTO010000161.1:0-1724 GCA_964555685.1 uncultured Dehalococcoidia bacterium | reverse complement strand
GCAGTCGTTCTTGTCGTGAGACCTGGAGCGGCTGCTCACGGAGGAGCTTTCCTGACGAGTCCCGGAACGTCGCCACCGCGTCCAGTGCGAGCAGGGCAGGCTCACGGTCGTAGACATTATCGTTTTTAATGTTGAAGCGCGGCTTCAGCAGAGTGATGCGCACCTCCACGTCGGGCTGGGGCTGCGTAGGGCCGGAGCCTGCGAAGGAGACGGTCTTGAACGTCTGGTAGGCGGCCTGGAGCAACGTGTCTTCGAGAACGGGTCCGATCCTGACCTCCCGAGGATGGCTGCAGGAATCCAGGTACGGGGCACTCGCCTCGGACAGGGAGGAGTCGAACTCCATCCTGACCGAGATGGGAATCGGGGGGCCGAAGTCTGGGAGCGGCGCCCTGCCCAGGACCCCGGTGATCTTCTCACACCCTAGCGAGAGCGCCGGCAAGAAGAGGAGCAAGATCCCGCGTTGCAGGTATTTCCACTGCACAGAGTTGCGTCTCATGATGCCTCATCCCGGATGAGTCTGGCGCCACGGTACCGAAATCGACGCTGAAATGCAACTCCACTCTGCGACAGGAACTTGCCAGCCGCGGGTAGCTCGTTTATCCTAGCGCTCCATGCTGGTCCTGGGCCTCTCGAATATGCGTGATGCGGCGGCGGCACTCGTCCGGGACGGCCGCATCCTGGCCGCGGCCGAGGAGGAGCGGTTCGTCCGGATCAAGCATGTGACCGCCTTGCCGGTGAACGCCATCCGGTATTGTCTCGGAGTAGCCGGGGTCGGGCTGGCTGATGTGGACGGGATCGCGGTGCCCTGGAAATATTGGGTGCTGGGCCGCCGAGCCGCACTGGCGCTCGGCGCCATGTTCCGGTCTCCGACGCTCTTTCGAGTGAAAGGACGACGAAGTCTGGAGCGGCTGGGCCACGAGTGGAGGGAGCTCGCGCTCCTGGCCCCTACACTGCGGAAGCAGTTCGGAGCGGGCCGGTACCGGCCGGTCTTTCTCGACCATCATCTCTGTCATGCCGCGAGCAGTTTCCTCGTCTCCCCGTTTGAGCGAGCGGCCATCCTGGTCGTCGACGGAGCCTCGGAAGCCCACACAACGATGCTGGCGGCGGGAGAAGGGAATGCCATCAGGGTCCTCAAGCGGATCGCCCTGCCGCATTCGCTCGGGCAATTCTACGCCGCGATCACCGCCTACCTCGGGTTTCGCCCTGACCAGGACGAATACATCGTGATGGGCCTGGCGGCCCACGGGGAGCCCAGGTTCGCCGAGGTGTTGCGGAAGCAGGTGCTAGGGCTGCTGCCTGATGGCGCGTTTCACCTGAACACCCGGCTGCTGGACTTCCATCTGGCACGGGTCGGCATCTTCGTGCCGGAGCTGTTGCGTCTGCTGGGCGTGAATCGGCGGCCCGGCGATGAACTAGCCCAGCGCCACCGTGATGTTGCCGCGAGCGCCCAGCTCGTCCTGGAAGAGGCGCTCGTGCACCTGGCCCGCCACCTGCACCGCCTGACCGGGGAGCAGAATCTGTGCATGGCCGGGGGCGTGGCTTACAACTGTGTCGCCAACAGTCGCATCCGTCGCGACCTTGATTACCGGCAGGTCTTCGTCCAGCCGGCAGCGGGGGATGCGGGCACCGCCCTGGGCGCCGCGCTCTGGCTCACGAACCGGCGCGGCGGGCTGCTGCACCGGGAGGTCATGCGGGACTTGTTTCTGGAGCCGGAGTTCACCGAG
>CAZKTO010000160.1:0-1786 GCA_964555685.1 uncultured Dehalococcoidia bacterium | reverse complement strand
GACCGGGTCGATCGCGTCCATCACACTCCCCTCACCGGCGCTGTACCCTCGAACGACCAGGGATCGAAGACCGGCACGTTCGCGATACGGAAGTCCGTCACGTTGCGAGTCACGACGGCCAAGCGGTGAACAGCCGCGGTGGCGGCGATGAAGAGATCGGGTTGACTGAACGTGTGGTGGACGGCGCGGCCCCGGGCGACCATTCGCCGCCACTCCACGATCACATCCTCGTCGACCTCGAGGATCCGCGCACCGAACCATGGCCGGAGCGTGCGGTCCAGCCACCCCATCAACTCACCCCGAAAACGGACGTCCGCCACCTGCTCGATGCCGAATCGAATTTCGGCGAGCGTCACGCGGCTCACGAACAGGCTCTCCGGAGCCTGGTCCTCGGACCACCTCCTGACCCGTGGGTTGCAGCGAGGTCTGCGGAGCTCGGACACGACGACGATGTCCAGCAGCCAGCCCGTCACAGGGTGACGTCGCGCACGGGCATCGCCTGGCCCTTGTGCTCCAGGTCGATGTCTCGCAGCGGCGAGGTCGAGAGCAGGACATGGAGGCTGGGCTGGCGCGTGCTCGGCATCAAGGCCGCGAACTTCTCGGCGGACACGACGACCACCGCGTCCTGTCCCCGGACGGTCACGTGTTGCGGGCCCACGCTCCGGGCCAGACGAACCAGCTCGCTGAACCGCGCCTTGGCATCCTCGAGCTTCCATGCTCGAGCCTGGCCTCGCTGAGCCGGTCGGGGTTGCGCGTTACGCCGTCGCGGACTGCGGGGCATCCGTTCCTCCATCTGACCAGGCTAGTCAGATCGTATCGTACGGCCGGGCGCGCGTCCAGCCGGGTGCGCCCATCACACTTTCCTGACCGTGATCTCGAGGTTACCGACGGCGTCCACCCGAGCGTCATCGCCCGGCCCGATCACCGTGGTGGCGTCGAGCTGCTCCACGATCAGCGGCCCCGAGCAGTTCGAGATCGCACGGGCCTTGACGACGCGCCCCGGGCGAAGCACCATTCGGCGCAGTGGCCTATCCCCTGTGCGCCCCGGTGCTCCGGTGGTCGGCGTAGCTGGTCCCGGGGAGCCGCTGCTTGGCAGTTGGCCAGGGCGCAGGTGCGCCAAGCCAAGCGCGTTGACCGGGCCGAGGCAGTCCGGCACCCGCAGGGCGGAGGGGTCGCCTCCGGGAATAGCTTTTTGTGTCGCCTACGCTCGGAAAAAGGGGGGTCAAGCTATGGATCGACAGCGTCCTAGGAAGGTTGCCGCGCTGCGCTACGTCCTGCTGCTGCCAATTCTGCTCCTGGTGGCCGCCCCTGCGGTGGCGCAAACGCGCACGCCGGGGAAGCCCAAGGTGGACCGCCTGGTGATGGGGCTCATCACGCCGTACCTGGATTACGTGCGCCCCTGGATCAATGGGACGGCCGATCACAATATTCAACACGATCCCATGCTCGAGTGGCTCGTGGAGGTCGACGCGGAGACGGGCCAGTACAAACCCTGGTTGGCGGACAGCTGGACGCTGGGCCCCAATGGGAGGTCCTGGAGGGTGAAGCTGCACAAGGGCGTGCAATTCCATCACGGGTACGGCGAGTTCACGGCCCAGGATGTCGTCCACACCCATGCCCTCTGGTGTGACCCGAATTACCCCGGCCGGAAAGACCCACCGGTCAGCGGTTACCGGGCCGGCATCTGTCAAGTCCAGAAGATCGAGGTGGTCAACGCTCACGAGATCACCATGCACTGCAAGGTCGTGTGTCTGGACATGCCGTTTTACTACTCGAGCGCTTCGAA
>CAZKTO010000159.1:0-1803 GCA_964555685.1 uncultured Dehalococcoidia bacterium | reverse complement strand
GCTCACTGTCCACTGTCCACTATCCTCTGTCCACTCACTCCAGCAGCCCGCGCTCCCGCAGGATCCCGATCAGCTTGCGCCGCCAGCCCGGCCGGTCCGGCTCAAGGTCCCGCGATTGCCCCACGACGAAGGCCACCGCGTACTCCCGCGAGTGGCTCATGCTCACGTCCAGCCCCGCCAGCCCGATCCGCTCCGCCCGCGCCCGCGCCCGCCCGTACAGGTACACGAGCGGCTTGCCGCGGTGGTTGGGCAGCACCTCGATCTCCCGCCAGGCGACGCCCTTCGCGCCCGTGCCCAGCGCCTTCATCACTGCCTCCTTGGCGGCGAACCGCGCCGCCAGCTCGTGGACGCGCCCCCGGCAGAACGCGGCCTCCTCCGCCGTGTACACGCGCCGCAGGAACCGCTCCCCGAACCGCGCCAGCGCCGCCGCCACCCTCTCGATCTCGATGACGTCCACCCCCACGGCGTTGGCGGGGCCCGTGCTGGCGCTCATATCGCCGCCATTCTATCACCGGCGATGGAGCATTGGAGCGGGCGGGGCGGAAGCGGAGAGTGCAGGGAGGGCGCAGCCCTCCTTGCCGGGGGTTTCAGGGGGTGTCCCCCTGAGCTAAACAACCTCCCGGGCGGGTGGGTGGGACGAAGGACGCTGCCGGCGGGCCGGGGGGGGGGGGCTCCCCCCCGGAAATACACCCCCCCGGGGGGGGGGGGGGGGCCCGAACAAACGGTTGCCTGTTTGCTCCATCCACCAATTGCTCAAGTGCACTACCGTTTACGCCCTCTCGCCACCAGTGCTATCATGCTCGCGCAGGCAGGCAGCGATACCACCGGAGGCCCCCATGAACATCATCAGCGAGCCCAGAGTCTACCTCGTCGGCCGCCAGGAAGTCGACCGCTCGCAGGTCGACCGCTTCCTGGACGAATACGGAATGAGCTGGCAGACGGACACGGAGGTGGGCGGCGAGCAGCTCGCCGAGGCGGGCGGCCGCCTCTGCTACCTCTCGTTCGGCAAGGGGCGCAAGACCAACGCGGAGTACATCAGCAACATCATCGGCCAGAAGCACGGCTCCGTCCTGGAGCACGCCGTCTGGAACTTCATCATCGCCGGCGTCTCCCGCTCCTTCACCCACGAGCTGATCCGCCACCGCGCCGGCTGGGGCTACTCCCAGCTCTCCCAGCGCTACGTCGACGAGTCGATGGCGAACTACATCGAGCCCGGCATCATCGCCGAGGACGAGCGGCTGCACGCGATCTGGCTGCGCGCTGTCGAGCAGTCGCACCAGGCGTACCTCGACCTGGTCGCAGGGCTGATGGAGAAGCTCGCGGACGTGGACGACCGGACCCACCGGCGCAAGCTGGCCCGACAGGCCGCCCGCTCTGTCCTGCCCAACGCCACCGAGACGATGATCTTCGTCACCGCCAACGCCCGTGCCCTGCGACACTTCATCGAGCTGCGCGGCTCCGAGTGGGCGGAGACGGAGATCCGCAAGGTGGCGCTGGAGCTGCTGCGCATCATGCGCGACGAGGCCCCCAACCTCTTCTCCGACTACGAGGTCGTCACGCTTCCGGACGGCACGGAGGTCGCCCGCACCGAGTACGAGAAGGTGTGAGGGGTAAGGGGAGTGCAGAGGGGCTTGCCCCTCTGCCGGGGGTTTCAGGGGGTGTCCCCCTGAAGAACCTCCACCACCACCGCGTCCCCCACCCTCACCACGCCCCCCCGCTCCACGATCGCGTACGCCCCCACGTTCGACTGGTTGTGCGCCGCCGCCGTGCGCAGGATGCCGGGGTCCGGCGGCAGATCGCCCT
>CAZKTO010000158.1:0-1810 GCA_964555685.1 uncultured Dehalococcoidia bacterium | reverse complement strand
GGAAGTACAGGAGCCATTCCTCCCACTCCGCGCGCTCCTGCACGCCGCGGAGGCGATCGTAGTAATCGCGCCGCGTCGCCTCGAAGAAGGCGCTGAGATACAGTAGCGGGCTCGGCAGGATCCGGCGGTCCATCAGGAACAGGGTGATGAACAGGCGGCCAACGCGGCCGTTGCCGTCGCGGAACGGATGGATCGCCTCGAACTGGAAGTGAGCCAGCGCCACCTGGACGAGAGGCGGGAGCGTCCGGTCCCGGAGGAAGTGCTCCCATGCCTCGAGGCATGGTCGGACCTCCCCCGGCGGTGGGGGCACGTATGTGGCCGCGGCCAGCGTCGATCCCGGCCGACCGATCCAGTTCTGCGTCGTGCGGAGACGTCCCGGCGAGGCGTGCCCTCCTCCGACGCCGGTCATCAGCTTCGCGTGCAGCTCCAGCAGGAGCGAGACCCCCAAGGGCACCTTGCCGAGCCGGCCCAGTCCATGCTCCAGCGCCACGACGTAGTTGCCGACTTCCCGGAGATCGGCCGGACTCCGTTCGACGGCGATGCCCACCTCCGCCGCCAGTAGCTCGCCCAGCGTGGCCTGCGTCCCCTCGATGCGGCTGGACAGCACCGCTTCGCGACGCACGAAGGGCCGGATCAAGAGGTGGAGGTTCGGCAGCCGCCCCCCCTCTCCGGCGAGCCGGCCGATGAGCCGGTCAGCATCGGAGAGAGCTGCCACCAGAGCGGGCGTCCAGGTGAGTGCGGGTGGCAGCGGATCCGGCACGCAGGCCGAGTTCCCGTCAGGCAGGCGCACCTTGCGGCTCGGGGGAGGGGCGGAGGAGAGCACCGGTTTCCTTTGTCAGCGGCGGCGAAAACAACCCCGTCGCCTGTTTTCACCATTCAGCCGATCCGATAATAGCACGCTGCTTGTACCCAGGGTATCCGCCGCAATCCTCGGGTGGGCAGGCGTGCTGCCCGGCGAGGCAGACCGGAGAACGCTGGCCGGGTTGCGGCTCGCCGATCTTCTCCACCAGCACGTCGTGCTCCCAGCTATCGCCGAAGTCGTAGACGTACACGAAGCGGGCCTTCTCACGGGGCGCCACGTCGCACAGCCGGGCGCTCCGCTCGGACACCACCGGCGGGCCTTCCCACTCGTCAGACGGGGTCCCGTAATGCCGCCCGCGCACGATGTACTCGTGGAGGTGGGAGTCGGTCCACCCCGTGACCCGCTGGATCACCCGATGAAGGCGATCGAGCCTGAAGTCCCCAGGGACCTGGAAGCGCCGCCAGATCAGCGGGCGGAGGCCCTTGAGCGTGATCTTGAGCTGGTAGATCGGGCTGGCGAGCACGAGCGGACGATGCGCCGTCACGCCTCTACATACTCACAGACGCTGGTCGGCTCGGGGATCGGGAGCCCGTCCTCCCGGAGGCCGTCCACGTGGAACCGGATCGCCTCCCGGATGTTCTGCTTGGCCTCTTCCTTCGTGGCGCCGGTGGCGACGCACCCAGGGAGGTCGGGCACGTACGCGGAGAAGCTCGCCACGGCCATCTCGATGACCACCGCGTAGCGCATCGCATGGTGTCCCTTCACCCCAGGAGCTCGATGAACTCGGCCACGTCCAGCCCAGCGTGGAGCAGGAGACGACCCGACACCGACGGGAGCCTGGTTATACGGCCACGACCACTGCCTCGAAACGCTCCTCGGGCACCGGCAGATGGTCCTCTTCGAGCGCTTCGACATACCCGCTGATTGCCTCCTTGATGTTGGCGATCGCCTCTTCCTTGGTCCGACCCTGGCTCACGCAGCCAGGCAGGCTCGGGCATTCGACCACCC
>CAZKTO010000157.1:245-1814 GCA_964555685.1 uncultured Dehalococcoidia bacterium | reverse complement strand
CATTCATGCGTCATGAAGTACTAGTGGGTCACTTGTCATGCTCATAGTCATTGATTCCTCAGGCCGCACGCGCTCGGGAGCGAGCGATAGGACGCCGGGTGTAGCCGCCCGCACCGCCCAGAGCGTGGCGTCGCTCTCGCGCTCGCTGGCGGCGTGCGGCCCGCTTGCCTCCCCACACGAAGGGCGTCGGGTGGGCGTTCCAGCCCCGTACCTCGGCCGCCAGCCAGTCCATCACCTGGGCACTGGTCTCAGGATGCTGACCATCCAGCGCCCGCCGTACCAGGATGCGCTGCACAGATTCGGCCAAGTTGAGCCAGGAGCCACTCAGAGGCGTGTAGAGCGGCATGATGCCGTGCTGGAACAACCAGCAGACCAGGTCCGCGGACTTGTGGCCCGTGAGATGTCGAGCACCAGCAGGAGCTGCAGCGGTGGCAGGTCGGCGGGCAGGGTGGGGTGGACCAGCAGCCCGGTCTGCCAGGCCTCCCAGCACTCCATGGTGGCCTGGGCGGCGGCCACTTCGGCGGACAACGCTGGCAAGGCGGCAAGGATGGCCGTTAGTTCCTGCTGCAACCAGGGGTGCAGGACGGTGTTGGGGGCGCGCTCCACCGGCAGCGCCCGGACCTCGCCCGTGGCGGGTCGGAACAGGGTCAGCAGCTTGGCCGTACCACCCCGGACATACTCATGGGGCTGGCGCGCCGGATGTCCTTCCGGCTGCCAGGAGCGACCGGGCTGCGGGATAGCCTGGTAGGGCCCAGCCTCATCTTCACACCAAACTGGCAGACCCAGAGTTTCCCCCAGCCGGTAGGCCTGCTCGATCAGCTTTTTTTGGGGGTGGCATCGGGATCGGTGACCGTCACCGTCCCCCATTTGCGCTTGCGCCGTGCAGTGCCGGTCGGGCACCAGGTGCGGCTCTGCTGCCAAGTATATCCAGCCTCCCACAGCGTCTGCAGGATGGTCCAGGTGCTCACCTTGGGCAAGCCATCGGGGGCGCGTTGCAGCGCCCGCTGCAGGGTGGTCAGCGACCAGGTCGCGGTGCCGTCCCGTTCTCGGTCGGGTGAGCGGCGGAACTCCCGCAGAATGCGCTCTCGCTCCGCAGCACCATACTGGATGGGCGGGCCACCGCCATGGCGGCCGTCCAAGGCCGCAAGACCTGCGCGGTTGAACCGGGCCACTAACCGGCCAACGCCAGGGCCAGAGCGACGCCCCGCCTGCCGGGCCGCTTCGGCAAAGCTGGCTCCCCTGGCCGCCGCGAGCAGCGCTTTCGCTCGCGCAACACGGTCGGCCCGTTCGCTTCCCGCTCGGGCGATCGCGGTGAGGATAGTTCGCTCTTCGCTGCTGAGTGGGCGCAGCGGTTCGCTCTGGGATCGGGGCATCGGACACCTCCTGGTCTGCTCCCTGAACGGGAACATCTACCAGGACAAACGCCAACAACCCTCTGTACGTTACACTCATGACAAGTGCCCCACTAGCTCCTGAGGTCCACGGCGTCGCAGCTGCCGGACTACGGTGGTTACGGCCTCGATGGTCCCGGCGCTCACAATCGCTTCCGTCCATCCGGCAGGGAGAACC
>CAZKTO010000157.1:0-235 GCA_964555685.1 uncultured Dehalococcoidia bacterium | reverse complement strand
GCCTCCGGAGCAAGCTCAAGCAGCATGTCGGGCTGTACTCCGCCTGCCACGCAGACCACCGGGTGCTCGATGAAGAGCGGCTCCTGTCCTTTGCGGTCAACCTTCATCGGGGCACCGGCCCATGTGCTAAGGTGGGTCTGGCGTTCGCCGCCTCGTCCGCCCTTATAGGCATCATGGGAGCGCACCCAGCCCACCAGTTCATCTCTAAGAAGGGTGACACCTGGTGAGCCTGAGA
>CAZKTO010000156.1:0-1823 GCA_964555685.1 uncultured Dehalococcoidia bacterium | reverse complement strand
AATCAAATGTTTGGGTCGGCTAAAAATCTTGGTTGCGGAACCGCTGTGATAAGGGGGGAAGTGTGCCCTACAATGAGGATGAGATTCGGATGTCCCGGCGCTCGCTCAAGCGCCGAAGGGAAGAACTGCACGCCAAAATACTTTGGGCGTTCCAAGCGGAGAACGCCGGAGCAGCAAGGGCATTTATGCTTGACGCCGGCTACGAAGACGGGGACCCCGAGATGCAACGATTGGCCGAGATCTGGCTGAAGACTTACGGGTATCCAATTTGAACTTTGTGGCCGTCTTATCCATGGCGTCAAGCCTAGCGTGTCTTTCTTTGACTGGTAACGTCTCAAGACGCGCCCAGATCATCTCGGTTACCTCGCGGGCTGCTTCGTGAATCTGAGCTTTGGTCGGCAATGGCTACTCGTTTCTTTGCGGAAGACACTGTTATCGTAAACTAATTTGTTAACGCCGTCAAGCCCCACGGCATCACGTTTTAGGCAGCCTTCGCTTCCCGCGCCTCTCGTGCTTGGCTTCCTTCTCAGTTAAGGAGCGTCGGTCGATGGTCCGGCTGCTTGCCGGTGAGGCGATCCCAAGTGAGCCGCCGCCCGACAATCTGGCTCATCACCCTAACGAAGCGGCCGGAATCGCCCTGTTCGTCTTGGCGCTCGTTGTACCGGAACGCCTGCTCGTCGATGTACCGGAAGAGGTGGTACGGCTCCACGCTATTATAACGTAGGTGCCGTGCAGGCCGCGCTTCAGCAGGCTCCAGAAGTTCTCGCAGGTGTTGGTGTGGACGTTGCCCCGCACGTACTCTACCGCGTGGTCCACAACCTGATGGGCGTATCCCGCATCCAACCCCCTGTAGCCGCCCGCGTCATCAGTGAAGATCGCAGCGCCCGCTTCGATCTGATCCTTGATCCGCCGCTGCAATTCCTTCTTGCTTGGTTTATGCACAACGAAGGCGCGGACTTCGCCCCCGCGTTTCACCATGCCCATGACGACAGCTTTGCCTTTGGGGCCGGGCGCATTGATTCGGGCGTGCCGTTTGTCCCGGTGCATGTTGCGTGCCTTGCCGCCGATGTAGGTCTCGTCTACCTCGACCTCGCCGCCCAGCTTCCCGAGCGATCCAGACTGCATAGCCAACCGGACGCGGTGCAGCATGAACCACGCCGTTTTCTGGGTGACGCCCAGCGCCCGGTGGATCTCCCAAGAACTGACCCCGTTCTTGCAGTTGGTCAGCAGCCAGACCGCTGCCAGCCACTTGTCCAGCCCGATAGGCGAGTCCTCGAAGATAGTCCCGGTCTTCAGGGTGAACTTCGGCCTGTCGTGCTTCTGGTAGCACTTCCAGCGCCGCGCCCGCTCCAGGTACGCGACCTTCTCCGATCCGCACTCGGGGCAGCACACCTTGCCGTCCGGCCAGCGGATTGCTACCATGAACTCCTTGCAGTTGTCGTAGCTGCTGAAATATTGGACCGCCTGCTGCAACGTCTTTGGAATCTGCATGATAAAAATTGTACCATAAGTAGGTCGGTCCGTCAAGTAAGTTATTGCCCAAATTTGCACCACGGTAAGTTGTTGCGATCACACGACCAGGCAGCAACCGCCGTCAACGTATCACGACGCCTGCTCATGCACGCGAGCAAGGTTATGCACAGCGGCTGCGCCGAACTCATCGCGGCGGTGGAGGCGGGCGGGGTGCCGGTCTCGACGGCCTCACGTCTCACCGCACTACCGCAGAACGAGCAGGCGCAGGCGGTGGCGGAGGGCGCCAAGGCAGCCGCCCGAAAGGTTCGGGGGCTGCGGGCCGGGGAGAGGGCCGCGCCGGCGCGGACCGG
>CAZKTO010000155.1:0-1855 GCA_964555685.1 uncultured Dehalococcoidia bacterium | reverse complement strand
CGGCCCCTCCGGCCCAGGCCGTCGTCCAGCTGCCCCCCGTCATCACCGTCGCCGAGCTGGCCCGGCGCCTCCGCCAGAGCGGCATCGAGGTCATCAAGCAGCTCATGCGCTCCGGCGTCATGGCCAACCTCTCCCAGGCCGTCGACTACGCCACCGCCGCCCAGGCCGCCCAGGCCTTCGGCTTCAAGCCCGAGCCCGGCGCCGCGCCCCTCCCGGACGGGAAGGGCGCCCCGGACCTCCAGGCCCTCTACGCCGCCGCCCTCGAAGCCCTGGGGGACGACCCGGCCGCTCTCCAACCCCGGCCGCCCGTGGTCACCATCCTGGGCCACGTGGACCACGGCAAGACCTCCCTCCTCGACGCCATCCGCAAGAGCCACGTCGCCGAGTCGGAGGCCGGCGGCATCACCCAGCGCATCGGCGCCTACCAGGTCACCATGCCCGCCCCGGCAGACCGGGTGGCGGGTGGCCGCCTCATCACCTTCCTGGACACCCCCGGCCACGAGGCCTTCACCGCCATGCGCGCCCGCGGCGCCCGCGTCACCGACATCGCCGTCCTCGTGGTCGCCGCCGACGACGGCGTCATGCCCCAGACCATCGAGGCCATCAGCCACGCCCAGGCCGCCGGCGTCCCCATCGTCGTCGCCCTCAACAAGATCGACAAGCCCGAGGCCAACCCCGACCGCGTCAAGACGCAGCTCATGGAGCGGGGCCTCGTCCCCGAGGAGTTCGGCGGCGACGTCGTCACCGTCCCCGTCTCGGCCAAGACGGGCCAGGGGATCGATCTGCTCCTCGAGAATATCCTCCTCGTCGCCGACCTGGCCGATCTCAAGGCCAACCCCGCCCGCCCCGCCGCCGGCCGCGTCATCGAGGCCCACGTGGACCGCAGCCGCGGCCCCGTGGCCACGGTCCTCGTCCAGCAAGGCACCCTGCGAGCCGGCGACGCCATCGTCGCCGGGAACCCCGCCCTCTCGGGGCCGGCCTGGGGCCGCGTGAAAGCCCTCACCGACGACGCCGGCCATCGCGTCCGGGAGGCGGGCCCCGCCAAACCCGTGGAGGTCCTGGGCCTCTCCGCCCTCGCCCAGGCCGGCGACCCCGTGGTGGCCTTCCCCACCCTGCGCGCCGCCCAGACCTTCGTGGAAGAGCAAACGCGCGCCGCCGCCGCCCGCCCCCCCAGCCCCGCCCTCGCCCGCGCCCCCGTCCCCGAGCAGATGGAGGCCCTGGGCTCCCCCGCCCAGGTCCGCGAGCTCAACGTCATCCTCAAGACGGACCTCCAGGGCGCAGTCGAGGCCCTCCGCGCCTCCCTCGAACGCCTCGCCGCCGACCCCGCCATCGCCGGCAGGTCCCGCCTCCGCATCCTCCTCGCCGGCGCCGGCGCCGTCACCGAGAGCGATATCCTCCTCGCCTCCGCCTCCCGCGCCCTCGTCATCGGCTTCAACAGCCCCCCCACCGCCGGCGCCCGCGCCCTGGCCGAGACCCAGGGCGTCCCCATCCGCACCTATGACGTCATCTACACCCTCGTCGACGACGTGCGCAAGGCCCTCCTGGGCATCCTCGAGCCGGAGCTGCGA
This sequence comes from uncultured Dehalococcoidia bacterium, assembly GCA_964555685.1. GTDB lineage: Bacteria > Chloroflexota > Dehalococcoidia > SHYB01 > SHYB01 > CAZKTO01. The sequence continues at coordinate 287 of CAZKTO010000155.1, read as the reverse complement.
GAGGTCGTCGACGGCCACGCCGAGGTCCGCGCCCTCTTCACCATCGGCCGCAAGGGCAAGATCGCCGGCTGCTTCCTCTCCGACGGCGCCGCCCGCCGCTCCTCCCAGGCCCGCGTCCTGCGAGCGGGCAAGCTCGTCGGCCAGGGCCCCGTCAGCTCCCTCCGGCGCTTCAAGGACGACGTCCGCGAGGTCACCGCCGGCCTCGAGTGCGGCGTCGCCATCCAAGGCTTCACCGACTTCCAGGAAGGCGATCGCATCGAGTTCTTCCACTCCGAGTCCCAACCCCC
>CAZKTO010000154.1:0-1866 GCA_964555685.1 uncultured Dehalococcoidia bacterium | reverse complement strand
ACGAAATACACCGGACCGAAGTACGACCTGCCCTCGCGGGCATGGAGAAATGCCTCGTCGGATGAGCGATCACCGAGGTCGTCCGGATCGACGAGCTCCACGCGGGACGCCTTGACACGCTCTCGGCCACGGGCGTCAATGGCCACCACGGTTGTGATGGCAGTGGTGGTTTTGAGTAGCTTGAGAAGCTGAAAGCGGAACGCCTTCGTCAACCCGGTGGAGACGGTCTCCTGGGTCTGTGTGGATGCCCGCATCGTCTTTTCGATGTCCTGGACGAACTGCCGGATCTTGAAGGCGGCGCCTTGCGCCATCTCACCCTGGAGGACGGCGATGGCGGCGACGCTCTCGCGATAGCGAAAGAACAGCTCCACCGCTCCGCTGGTGACCAACCCGCCGCCCACGAGCAGGAGGGCCGCCGCAAAGGTCGTTCGCAGCAGCCGCCCGCCCCGTCTGGCGTGGCGTCGATCGGGGCCACGGCGCGTGGCAAGACGGCCCAGCAGGTCCCGCACGCGGCTCATCGTGAGCCTCTTCGGTTCGCCGGCTCGGCCAGGAGGGCCTCGATCAAGGCCCGTGCGGATGGGCTGTCCCACTGCCGGCTGCCAACGGCGAGGGCGACCGCCCTGCCGTCCCGGCCGATGAGATAGGTCGAGGGGACCGCGATCGCGCCGTAGGCCCGGGTGATCGTTCTATCCGGATCCACGATGAGTGGAAAGCTGAGCCCCAGTCTCTGGCCGTACCGCTGAATGGTTTGCGCGTCTTCCTGGATGTTGACGCCCAGGACCGTGAGGCCCGCTGGAGCGTATGCACGGTGCAGCTGCTCGAACGCGGGCATCTCGTGGAGGCACGCCGTGCACCAGGTGGCCCAGAAGCTCACCAGGACGAGGCGCCCCTCGAAATCGGCCAGAGACATCGTCCGGCCGGCGATCGTACCGGCTGCGAAGGGGGGAGGACGCCACCCGGAGGGATAGGCGGAAAGCTCGAGGGCCCGCAGGAGCTCGGACAACGCGGGGGCACCCATCGCCGGGGAGAAAACCAAGGTCAGGAGCGCCAGGCATCCCCACAGGGGCAACCGCTTTCGTGACGGCCCACACGTGCGCGCGTGTCCGGCGAACCCGAGGATCACTGCTCACTCACTCGATCGGGCCCCGCTCCAGCAGGCGCCCACCTCCTCGAGCCTCGGGGCCCAGGAGCACCAGCCGCCCTATGATCGCCTCACGATCTTCCGCGCCAGAGCCAGGATCGCCTTGCTGGAGAAGGGCGGATCGGGGGCCCACACCTCGTCGGGGTTCGGCGGGCGTTGCCCCCAGAACCCGCGTACGATCCCTTCCTTGTCGATGAGAAAGAACGCCTGCCGGGCGTACAGGCTCTTGGCTTGACCTTCGTGGTAACCCACGCCGTACGCTTGAATGGTCTTCCCATGCGGGTAGTCGCTGAGCAGTGGGTACGGGAGCTGGAGCGAGGCCGCGAACGACTTCTGCGAGAACACATGATTGATTGAGATGCCGAGGACTTGAATGCCCAGCTCCAGGAACTGGTGATGGTCGTCCCGACGGGCCGACAGGTTGGCAATTCAGGTCGGGCCCCAGTCAGCATGGTAGAACTCGATCAGCACCAGCTGCTTGCCCCGGAAATCGCTGAGCTTGATCTCCCCTCCGGTCGAAGCCGGGAGCTTGAAATCCGGGGCGCGGTCGCCCACCTGCACGGCTGCCGCCCCGCCGGGCAGGGCCAGCAACACCGCCAGCGTGACCGCCGCGAAGCCGAATGCGACTCGAACAGCGGATTCTGCGAATACTCTCATGGCTCCACCTCCTCAGGTCTCGACACACGTGCGGTCATTCGCGCGGTCAGCGTTCCCGGTTGGGTCCG
>CAZKTO010000153.1:0-1873 GCA_964555685.1 uncultured Dehalococcoidia bacterium | reverse complement strand
ACGGACACCGACTTTCGCGTCTACCGCCGTCACGGTCGCCAGGCCGTTCCCTCCGTGATCCCATATTGATCAGCCTCAGCGATTGTTGAGGAGCATTGGTGCGAAAGCCTGGGTTACCGCCCGGGGTCGCGACAAGGCCAGGAGCGGGAGAGAAGGGCCCCCCAGGGAAAAGTGCTCGCCCGAGAGCCACGCCAGGGCGCCCGGCGCCGCCCGACTGGGGAATCGGGGTTGCGTCCTGGTTTCCTGTCGCTAGAGACCCCGGGTACAGACCCCAGGGATCCAGGTGCCGTTGGCCGCTCGACAGCTGCAGGGTTGACCTGGTCGCACATTGGCGGGCAGCCGGCAGACGCCATACTCCGTGCCGCAGGTTGGTAAAACAGGGCAGGGCCAGCTGGGTGGGAGTAGCTCGTAAAATTGCACCTCGGGGCACTGGCCGGAGTCGAGACTCTGGCCCGCGCCTACGAATGGGAGAAACACGACAAGAAGACCGCCCAGAATAAGTCCTCCCTTGAGTCTCATACCGGCTACTCCTACCCCGTGCATCGGTTCTTGGTCAGCGTCAGGCTTCTACATCAATTACCGATATTCGCCGTCCCACAGGGCTTCCAGAAACTTCTTGAACGGGAGAATCGTGATCTCCTGGCTCTTTCGCGGGCGCGGCTCCAGACACACGCAGAGATAACGCTTCAGCTTCTTCTCCTCGGCGAGCGCCCGCAAGGATTTCAGATCCTGCGGCGACACGCTCTCCTTGGCCTTGACTTCCACGGCCGTATGGTCGCCGATGATGAAATCCACCTCGAACCCCGAGGTTGACCGCCAGTAGCTGAGCGTCTCCCCGGACACGTAATCGCGATGGCTCACCAGCTCGTGCATGAGAAAGGTCTCGAACGCCTCGCCGAATTCCGGCGTGCCAGGCCGGAAGGCCCTGCCCTGGAGCGATCCAGCGACCCCGACGTCGAAGAAATAGTACTTCGAGGAGGCGATGGGCTTTCGGGTCTTCGTCTTCCTCCACGCGGGAAGCTCGTAGAGCACGAGCGTGTCCTTCAAGATCTCGAAATACTCGTAGACGGTGGTGCGCGCCACCTGGGCATCATTGGCCACGTTCGTGAAGTTCACGATGGTCCCGTTGCAGAGCGCGGCTACCTTCAGGAATCGGCTGAAGGCGGGCACGTTGCGCGTCGCTCCCTCGGCGACGATCTCCTGCTGCAGGTACAGGCCCGCGTACGCGTCAAGGTCGGCACGGGGATCGTCCGAGAAATAGATGGAGGCGAGCAGTCCCCGCGCCATGGCACGGGCAAGCTCGAACCGGTCGCCGAGCTCTTTCCACGTGAGGGGATGCAGGTATTTTGTCCGGGCGCGCCCGCCGAGCAGGTTGACCCCGCCGCGCCGGAGCCTGCGCGCACTCGATCCCGTCAGCAGGAAGCGCACGCCCCGGCTTTCCATCAGGCGGTGCACCTCGTTCAGGAGTGCCGGGAGCCGCTGGATCTCGTCGATCACCACGATGCGGTCTCGAGGGCCGAGCTCCTCGGCGAGCCGGCCGGGGCGCTGGCTGAGCGCCAGGTACACCGACGTGTCGAGGAGGTCATAGACCTTCGCGTCTTTGAGGGTATTGCGGACCAGGGACGTCTTGCCGGTCTGCCGCGGGCCCAGGAGGAAATGGGACCGCTTCGCGAGCAGGGCTGGCAGGTCGAGCACGCGGGGGACCCACTCATGGCCTTGGGCGGCTATTGACGCCATAGTCGTCATTTGTCATGCCATATGACGACTGAGTTGTCAAGCACGCGCTACAAAGCCGAAACCGCCCCGAAGGGCGGTTCGACTTCATTGAAATGGTGGAGGTGGAGGGTATCGAACCCTCGTCCGGAAACCCTCA
>CAZKTO010000152.1:0-1885 GCA_964555685.1 uncultured Dehalococcoidia bacterium | reverse complement strand
CCGCATCGTCTGGCTGGAGGACGGCACCTTCCGCTCCGACGTCGAGACCGCCAAAGACCCCGTCTGCAGCCGGGTGATCGAGGTCGCCGGCGCGCCGCAGATCGAGCACATTGGCGTCCTCTTCTACTTCTGCGGCGAGCAGTGCCACAAGCTCTTCCAGGCCACCCCCGAAAAGTTCGCCGCCGACCCTACGGCCAAGGGATAGCTAGCGGCCCCGGCGGAGCACCGAGTGACGTACGGGCTACCGGCCGGTCGCCCACCGCGCCCCGGTCCCGCCCCAGTGTCCCGGTCCGCTCGTCCACGGCGCCCCGATCCGCTCATCCTGAGGCACTCGTAGAGCCCGCCCTGAGCGCGGAGCAGTCGAAGGGATGAGCGGCGGCACGACGCTCCGCCCACCCCGTAGCTGCAGCGCCTTCAGACCTGCCCGCGCGAGTCTCGGCAAGGAACCCGCTCCACCTGTCATCCTGAGCGGCAAGTCCGCTGCGAAAGCGGACGAGAGCGAAGGATCTCGGCGGCCGGCCACGCCGGATAACCCCAGCCCCAAAAAACCGAGCGCGCGCTTGATATTAGCGTGTTACCGCCCATAACCCATTGACAACGCCCCCCCAAGGGCTAGAATACAGTCACCAAGTCCGCCTAACTGAAGAGCCCGCGAGACGTTCCCGAGAGGGAACGGCGAGAAGGGGCAAACTGTGAGCACCGGAACCATCAGCCGCCTGGCCGTCAACGCGGCCGGGCTTCTCTTTCTGGCGACCTTTGGGGCCGCCCTATTGCTGACCTCACAGGACACCGCCGCCACCCACGCCGGTGGCATGGACGCAATGTCCATCGACATGGACGTTACCGGGAACTCGGCCACGACCCTAGGACCGCGTGACGAGTGCATCGAGGTCAGCCCCGGCGACACGGTCACGCTGGACGTGACGGCGGAGGGAATACCGGAGTCGACCCCGATGATCGCGTTCTCTTTCTACCTGGATCACACGCAGTGGACGGAGGTGGCCGGCCGTGAATCCGGCTTCCTGCTGGCGAGCACCAAAGGGAGCAAACTGATCGATCCAAGCGGACCAAGTCAGACCCAACCCGAAATAATATGGGTGGGGTCGGCAGCGGATCTCTCGGACGGGGCGATCGTACCGCCGGAGTTCGGCTCGGGCGTGCTGCAGCGCATCGACCTTCAGGTGGATCCCGCGACCCCGGACGGCGCGTACCCGCTTACGCTGAGCGCCGCTGTGCACATCGACATGTTGGGCGAGGTCCGGTTTCCCGATCAGTTGAACACCGCGCAACTAAACGTTGGCGTTCCTTGTGACTCGCCCCCGACTTCGGCAACCCCGATACCGTCAATGGCGCCCACACCCAGGGCCGGTGTCGTCAGGTTGGGGTTCGATCTGGACGCAGGGGAGCCGGATATCAACGCGGGTCCGGCATTTGCGCCGACCGGAGGGTTGGCAACATTCGACATCGTGGCGGAGGCCCCGCCTGGGACGCTTGCTTCTTGGGAGGTCGCATTCCGTCTCTTTGAAGGCGCCATCGTCGACTGCATTCCATACCCCGCGGGCGCCTGCGACCTCGTGGGGGTGGGGGGTCTGGTGAGCGGCTCCGCCGATGGCGGGCTGCAGGGCCCAACTAGCTTGGCGAGGGTCACGTTTAAGTGGCCGGATTGGCTACACGAATGCTTTGCGCTGAGCGTTGATGTGGTCGAGTTGAAAGATCCGGAGGGCGAAGCTCTCTCCAGCAGCTTGTGGTACGCGGTTATTTGCCCGGAAGGAGCAGCGACGCCTGCTCCCACCATGACGCCTGTCGCGACACCGCCTGTTACCCCAACGCCGACCGCCTCGCCGCCCGCACCGGACGGCGGAATGGATGCCATGTCCATCGACAT
>CAZKTO010000151.1:0-1886 GCA_964555685.1 uncultured Dehalococcoidia bacterium | reverse complement strand
CTGAGGGCACCCGCAGCGGCGAGTCGGGACTGGGCCGCGGCGAGCCCGGCACGGCACTCCTGGCCATGCGCACGAACACGCCGGTCCAGCCGGTGGCGATTTGGGGAACCGAGGGCGTGAAGCTTCCGCGCGCGTTTTTCCAGCGCACGACGGTCCACGTCAGGCTCGGAGAGCCGTTCCTGCTTCCTCGGCCGGAGCGGCTTACCAAGGAGGCGGTGGAAGAGGGAGCCGACACCATCATGCGACGAATCGCGGAGATGTTGCCGGAGCGGTACCGCGGCATATACGCGATGGAACAGCCACGGGCGATGGAGATGAAGGGGGGAGCACGGTAGCGGTGGAGATACTACTCGCGAGAGACATGGGGTTCTGCTGGGGCGTGCGGCGCGCCATCGACATCATGGAGAAGGCGGTCGACGAAAAGGGCGAGATCATCAGCCTCGGGCCCATCGTGCACAACCCCCAGGTGGTGCGCGAGCTCGAGGAGCGGGGAGTCCGCACCGCGGGCGGCCTTTCGGAGGGCGATTCCCTACCGGTGGCGATCACCGCCCACGGCGTAGGACCGGAGGTGCTGGAGGATGCGCGGGCGCGGGGCAACGAGGTGATCGACACGACCTGCCCGATCGTCACCCGCTCCCAGCGCTGGGCCAAGAAGATGGCGGAGGCCGGCTTCACGCTGGTCATCTTCGGCGACCCGAATCACCGCGAGGTGAAGGGAGTGCTCGCCTGGGCCGGCGCCAACGCCATCGCCATCCAGGACGGCGACCCGCTGCCGGCGGAGCTGCCGTCCCGCCTGGCGGTGATCTCCCAGACCACCCAGAGCCCGGAGCGGTTCGCGGAGTTCGTTTCCCGGCTCATGCAAGAGCACGTCGGCCGGATCGGCGAGCTGAGGGTGATCAACACGCTCTGTGATGTTACGTCAAGCCAGCAGGCGGCCGCTCGCGAGCTGGCCCAGGAGGTGGACCTCGTGCTCGTCGTCGGCGGGCGCAGCAGCGCCAACACGAGGCATCTGCTGGACGTCTGCAAGGAGGAAGGCAGCGTCGCTTACCACGTAGAGGGCCCTGACGAGCTGAAGGCGGAGTGGCTCAAGGGTTGCAAGAGTGTGGGCGTGACGGCGGGCGCCTCGACCCCGGACTCCGCCGTAGAGGCCGTAGTCCGGCAGGTCCAGCGTCTGGGCGCGGAGCTGGAGGGCGCCGCCAGCCGCGGATGATTCCGCCGAGGGCATAACCGAAGCCCTCGGCGGGCGTTACTCTGTAAAGAACGTCCGACACAAAGGGGGCATCGCCTATGTGTGGAATCATGGGATACGTGGGTTCCCGCCCCGCGGGCCCGATCCTCATCGACGGATTGAGACGGCTGGAGTACCGCGGCTACGATAGCGCGGGGATCGCCGTCCTTGAAGAGAACGGCGGCCTCTCCATCCACAAGCGTGCCGGCAAGCTGGAGACCCTGGCCAACTCCATCGCCGACCGCTGGCCCAACGGCCACGAGGGGATCGGCCACACGCGATGGGCCACCCACGGCAAGCCCAGCGATGCCAACGCCCACCCCCACGCCGACTGCACCGGCGACGTCGTGGTCATCCACAACGGTATCGTGGAGAATTACCTGGCGCTGAAAGCCGATCTGGCGGCATCCGGCCACAAGTTCGCGTCCGAGACAGACACCGAGGTGCTCCCGCACCTGCTGGAGCACTACCTGCGCGAGAACAATGACCTGGTGGGCGCGCTCCGTAAGACGATCGGGCGGCTGGAAGGCGCCCACGCCATCGTCGCGATGAGCCGCGCGGAGCCGGGCACGCTGGTGGCGGCGCGGGTGGGCAACGCCGGCGGCGTCGTGGTCGGCTACGGCGGCGGAGAGAACTTCCTGGCCAGCGACCTGCCCGC
>CAZKTO010000150.1:0-1889 GCA_964555685.1 uncultured Dehalococcoidia bacterium | reverse complement strand
CTGACCCCGCAACCAGAGAATAGCGGGTGTGGGGTGCCCCGTCATGATGTGGCGGTCACGATTCCGACCGTGACTTTGACCACACCCCGACCGTACCAGCCGACCGAGGCAGTAGGGTGAAAGTCATAGTGCAGACCGTGACCGGCGGGACATGACAACCGTACTAACGTCCGATATGCTGGGCAGAGGCGCTTTTGCCAACACTCTGTGAGGAGGGATCCATGACACTAGAACAGGTCGTCCACCGAATTGTGACCGATTCGGCATTCGCGGCCGCCATGCAGGCGGATCCGGAGGCCACACTCAGCAGAGAGGGTGTGAATTTGGAACGGGGGGAGGTGCAGGCGGTAGCGGCTGCACTTCGGAACAGTAACGAACCAAAGGCCGGAATCCCCTGGTTTGAGTCCCAGCTCGATCACAACAAGCCGCAGGCAGGGATACCCTGGTTCGAGGCTCAATTGGGCGTTCGCCCCATCTAATCGACCCATCTGCAATCCGCGCAGCAATTGAGACAGCCTGGGCTGCCGCTGGCGCATGGCCGGAATTCACCCACGCCATGCGCCTGTCTCTTTCCTCCGGGAACGCCCAGGCTGCCGACTCACCACCCCGCCACTCGTGGCTCGCGCTTCCGGGGCTGTGCTGCCAGGCCGCGGGGGGTGACCCTAAGGATGCTGACAATGTGGCCGCGGCCTGGGTGTTGCTCTACACGGCCGCCCACCTGTTCGATAGCGTCCAGGATGGTGACCCGGCCGATCCCTGGTGGCAAGCGCTCGGCTCGGGACCTGCGATCAATGTCGCTACCGGTCTGCTGACCAGCGCCTGGCTGGTGCTGGCCCAGCTCGAGATCCAGCGCCAGGTGGTCCAGCAGCTCATTCAGGATTTTCAGCAGACGGTGATGCATATGGCCAGCGGACAACACCTTGACCTGACCGACCGGCGGCCCTCTCTTCGGTCGGCTTGGGCGATTGCGGAGGCCAAGTCGGGCGCCTTCTTCGGCTTAGCCTGCCGGTCAGGCGCGCGGCTGGCCGACGCGCCACGACAGGTAACGGACCTTTACGGCGAGTATGGCTTCAACCTGGGCCTGATCGTGCAAATAGGTGACGATCTGGAGGATGTCCAGGCCGGCCGATCCGCAGCTCCCCTCCCTGTGGCATACTGCAGGGAGATGGCTTTGGGAAAGGACGACGGTGGCGCACAACTCTACTTGGCCACCAAGCTCGCCCAATTCCGGGCACGGGCGCTCAATTCCCTGGACGCGGCAGGCGGGGCTCAGCCGGCGAAAGACCAACTCGCAGAGCTAGTCTGCTCCCTAGTTCCTGAGTTCGAAGCCATCCCCAATTACGGATGACCCGCGCCGCGCTGGCTAGGCTGCGCATCGTATTCCCATTCATTCTGGCCTCGGCGTCGCTGGCGCTGCTAGCTTGGGCCGCCACGCTCCAACTCCGCCGCGGGTACGATGGCCTGGAGTGGCACCCGCTCTCTGGTGAGGTCCTGACCGTGGATCCCCGCGGTCCGGCCACGGGACGGCTCCGAGCCGGGGATTTGGTCCTTCGGGTGCAGGGTGTCCCGGCGCTAATGGCCCCGCCGCTCTTTTCCCAGATTTTCCCAGGTGACGAAATGAAGCTCGCGATGCAGCGGGACGGGTCGGAGTTCAGCACGTCCATTATGCTGGCCAGCCCGTCCGCCCAAGTGCTGGCGCAGCGGCTGGTCCCGCTGACGGTGGCGGCTGCCTTCTGGGTGATCGGAGTGGCGGTGCTGGCCTTCGGCCAGGCCGGAGGCGAGGCCCGGCCCTTCTTCCGGTTTTGTTTGGTGGCGAGCGGCGTTTTGGGAGCTGGTTCGCTCTCGACGGCCGGACCGATATGGAGCTCGACCGTGTTCAACATCCTGCT
>CAZKTO010000149.1:0-1901 GCA_964555685.1 uncultured Dehalococcoidia bacterium | reverse complement strand
AAGCTGCCGGTCGCGGTCTCGGGCCACGAGGGGAGCACGGTGGTCGTCATCCTGAACGGGCTCCGGCTGCTGGCCGCGCGGCGGACGTAGGAGCAAGAGACCTGCCCCTGCACCGACCGGCGTTGGGCAGTCACGGCCCGTACGGCTTGGCGCCCTCTATTTCACGACCGTGAACTTGCGCACCTGGTGGAATCGGGCCGAGGGGGCCGCCGTGCGCACGCTTCCGGCCACAGTCGCCTGTTGTTCCAGAGTGAAAATGACCCCTTAACTCCAAGATGATTATGACCCCCCCGGTGGTCCTGCCGTCTGGGGCAGGAGGTTGGGTTTGTACGGCCGCTTCCATGGGTGACTCTTGGAGGGAGGCCGCCGGTGGGTGACGTGGCTGAGGGGCGCTTTTTGCGGATGACTCTGGAGTCGCGCCTCGGGTCGATCGTCGATCCTGGGGCGTTTGTGTGCGTTGGTTTTTCGTGCCGGCCGTCGATCCGCCGCGGTCGCGCGACGCGGCGCCAAGGTGAAGGGTCCGGTCGGTGCGGGCTGCTCGCAGATCACGCGCTCCTGATAGAGCACGAGGAGGCGGCCATCGAGGAGTTCTCGCACCTCGACTTTGCAGGGGTGGTAGGAGCGATGATGCGGACCCGGGGGGATCTGGATGCGGCAGCCGGGAATGGAGACGGTGTTGTCGCGCCCCACGGTGCGCGGGTAACGGCAGCTGAGGATGCGCTCGAGGTGCTTGGGCGCCGGTTGCCAGGCACCGGCGGGGTCGCGGGGGGCGTGCCCGAACCAACCCCGGAAGCGCTCCAGAAAACCGGGCAGGAAGGGAGCGGCGGCCTCGGGGGTCTTGATGCCGTGGAGGGCGAACTCCGCGGTGAGCCGATCCTGGAGCGTTTGCCAGTGACGCTCGATTCGTCCCTTGGCTTCGGGACTGTGGGCCGCGATGTAGCGGATGCCGAGTTCCTCGAGCATCTGCCCGAACTGGGTGGGCTGCTGGCGGCCGGCCAGCTCCTCCTCGATCGACCAGTGGCGGTCGTTGCGGTGCGCGATCCCGGTGCGATCCCCGTAGAGCACGCAGGGCACGCCGTGGGTGGTGATCAAATCCCCCAGCACGGTGACGAAGCCGTGCAGATCCTCGGCGGGGCGGAAGCACAGACTGAGCGGATCGCCGGAGGCATCGTCCAGAGTGCCGACCAGGGTGTGCTGGGGCTGGTCGGGACCGAACCAGTGGAACGGGCTGCCGTCGATCAGCACCATGGCGCCCCGCTGGGCCTCGCGCTCGCGGCGACGGTGATGGCGCGGCGGGCGTCGCCGGCGCTTGGGAGCAATCCCCAGGCTGCGGCGGACCACCCGCACCGTCTCGGCGCTGACCTGGAGACTCTCCTCAGCCAGCAGGTCGCGGACATGGCAGTCGTTCAGGCGCACCTCCGAATGCTGGAGCAGTGCCACGATCTTGTTTCGCAGCTCCTCGCGGATGCGTCGCGAGGAAGCGCGGCCCCGGTTCCCGTGCAAGATTCCGTGAGCTCCCAGGCGCCGTACTCGGCTCTTCAGCCGCCGGAACTGTCGCCAACCGAGCCCGAGTGCCTCCGCCCCTTGCCGATTCGTGATCTTCCCCCGCAGCGCGGCTTCCACCAGGCCCAGCCGCCGGGCGTCCCTTTTGCCCATGAGTAGGTTTTCCATGGGGGGACATAATCACGTTGGAGTTAGGGGGGGTCATAATTACATTGGAACGGCACCCGCCCACAGTCGCCTTGATACCGCCTGCGTGCGGGGGGATACTGCCGCGCGTCTTCGACGCCCCTCGTAGAGCCGCCCCTCGGAGCACCGACGCTGTGGGGATCCACCCCACCTTTGTGTCCGCCGCTCCCGCCATGTGGCCCGGCGGAGTCGTGCGAGAGAGGCCCCCCGCG
>CAZKTO010000148.1:0-1925 GCA_964555685.1 uncultured Dehalococcoidia bacterium | reverse complement strand
AACTGGTTCGCCGGCAGCGCCACGTCGCCCCGTTGATAGGTAATGAAGTCGATCTTCTCCTTACCCAGCCAGGCGAACAGCTTCCCGTCATACCCGCCGCGGTCGAAGATGACCGTGAAATGGCGCTCGCCCAGGACCTCCCGGATGGCCGCGACGACCTGGGGGAAGCTCTTGGCCAGGTTGCCGCTGATGTCCTGGCTCACCACCAGCAGCGGCCGACCCCGCAGGTCATTGACGAAATACTGCTCGATGCCTGGCAGGGGCATGCGGCGCTGGCTGTTCCACACCTCCTGGACCAGGTGTTTGCCGCTGTAGACCTTCATGTGGCCATCGACGTACAGATAGCTCGCGTTCAGCAGGCCCACCTCGAGCCAGTGCCGGGCCAACCGCAGGCCCAACTTCACCGCTTGGCGTTGCCCGGTGAGCACGGCCAGCTTGCGGCGCAGCGTTTTCACGCAGGCGGCCCGCCCACAGCCGATCACCGCCCCCATGTCCGCGCGCAGCAGGTGCTTCACCCGCTCGATCGTGGGCTCCTGTAACAACGCCAGGCAGAACAGCTGCCAGAAGACCTGGCGCACCCCGAACCGCACCGGCCCCGTCAGCTGATACACCTGCTCGGCAATGGTCAGCAAGCCCACCGCCGCCAGCGCCGGGGAGAACAGCGTCAGCCCCAGATACCGGCTGCTGACGCTGGCGCCGGGTTCGAGTTCCACCCCCAGCGCCGGTCGCTCGGCCAGGGCTATGGCGTCATCTTCCACCCGGCCGGCCTCCAGCTCACCGCCGGCCGCCTGCTCCTCGGCCGTCTCCGTCACCCCGCCGTCCGGGTCCGTCCAGAGGGGCGCGGGCTGCTCTGCCTGCTCCGCTCTGATCTGGCGCATCAGCCGGTCCACGTGCGATTGCGAGAGCGCCACCCCAAGCCCCCGCAGGTCCCGCTGGGCCCCGTAGGTGCTCCGCCCGTCCTCCACCGCCCGCCGGAGCTCGGCCAGCACCACCGGTGTCACCTTGTGGGCGTGCCGGGGACCCGGCTTGCGCCGTACCGTGGCCCCCACGCCTTCGGTCTCCACCTGGCGGGCGATGCGTGCCACCGTGTTGCGGTGCACCCCGAAGACCTCGGCCACCGCAATCTGGCTGGCCAGCTTGGCACCTACGACCTGGCCGATCACCAACCGCTGGCTCGCATCGTCCGCGGCCTGCCACTGCCACAGCGCGGTCCCTTGCACAAACAGCGCGTAGCGCTCACACTCAGGGTTCTGGAGCAGGCGCAGGCCGTGCCCAAAGAGCACCCCGGGCAGCGGGAAATCCAGTCGCGGGAGCGGTTCGCCGGTGGGGCTCGCGTCGGCTTGCATACCCGAATTCTACCGCCCCAAGACCCCACATGCCATCACAAATGCACTACAAACTATGGGTTATGGCCCACGCACAATGTCCAGAGGTCTGAGTTTAGACCGCCCGCTCCATATTCTCTACCCTGACCTTCGCCCTGCCACGGTCGGTATAAGTACCTCGTCCTGGATAACGATCGCTTTTGGGTCGGGACGACCCGACGCCCCGATGGTCCCGTCCACTCGATCATACTGGTGGACGAGCGCAAGCGGATGACGGTCCCGATCGAGGTAGCGATAGAGGCGCGACCAGGTACACAGGGGCTCATGGATCGGTTGCCGCAGATGGTACTCGTCGTGCAACTCCACTATGAGCTCTTTACGAGCAGCCCTTTCCGCCAAACGGTGTACATTAAACAAACGCCGGATTTCCTGGGCGGGCAACCTTTTCGCAGGTCTGGGCCAAGGATCACCAGGACGGAGAATCATGAGGGATGGGACAACGACACTTGAGACTGCACGTCGCTACCTCGGCGGTGAGATTGAACTGGCCGATCTGACGGAATGGCTCACGTCACGATTGGGCTGGATTGTAGAGGACCG
>CAZKTO010000147.1:0-1942 GCA_964555685.1 uncultured Dehalococcoidia bacterium | reverse complement strand
GAAAACCGTTAGCCCCTCTGGGGCTCGTGGGTTCGAATCCCACTCCCTCCGCCAGAGTCTTCAGTAAGTTACTTGCCAGTCGATGGAGGCCGCCGGCTCAGTGAGCCCCGCCGGCGGCGCGGGACGAGGCGTGATCAGAGACGATGCCGAGCCGTGTCAGCTCGCCCTCGATGGCGAGCGCGGCTACCTCATGGCCCTTGTCGGAGAGGTGGATGAAGTCCGCCTCCGCGAAGAGTGTCGGACCCGTCTCCCGAGCGAAGTTCGGAAGCAGATCCAGAAACGGAATACCCGCATCACGGCAACGGGCAGCCACGTCCCGCTGCGGAACGTCAGGAAACTCCGGACGTCTCGCCACCTGCATCGCGAAAGGGAATGCGACCAGCACCATCTCGCCTCCAGACTCTCTGATCCGCTCCCGGGCGTTCAGGATGCAAGCCCGCGCCCGGTCGCGCCGTGCCCGCTCTCCATTACCGTAGAGAGAGAAGATCCGGAGCGCGTACCCCTCGCCGCTCGAATCATTCGGCATGACCCCGAGCAGGTGCATCGCTCCGTAGAATTGCACCCGGAGGAAGTTCCAGAGCACCGTTCTCTCCCGTAGAGTCCGCTTCCAGGATCGAGGGATCGGCGTGAACCCCGCTCCCGCCGTGCCGTAAGGATACCAGGGGTCATCAACGTCGTTGGGGCAGTACTGCCAGATCACGACCCGCGGATGGTACGCCGCTCCCACGTTACGCAGGAAGGCCTCCTCCTGACAGGCGTTGTAGCCCGAGACGCCTCCGTTCAACACCTCGAACGTGGACTCTCCCCGAGAGTTGAGGGATGATTCGAGCCTCTTGACGAAGGTGCTCTCCAGAGGCGTCGGTTGGGCGTACGTGACGGAGTCTCCGATGCAGAGGATCCGCAGAGTGCCTTCCGGGGGGGCGTCGGCATACTCGTGGTCTCTCACCCGCGACTGTTGTAGGAATGCTGCACAGGGCCGATACGGCCTCTCAGCCCAGGCTTCAGCGTGTAGTTGAGGAGGGGATCCGGGTGCGGCGCCACGACAGCATAGAGAACTCCGCGCCAGCGGAGCAACGCCTCCGCAGCTCCGGCGCCCAGGAGTATCCCGCCCATCAGCAACGCGAGTTTCGGCAGTTTCGATCGCGTGTCCCTGCCCCCTGAATTGGATGTCCTGGAGAGTCTGGACATTATAGGTCAAGCTTCCACTGGGACGGGCCGATCCAGGTAGACTGACGCGGGCATCCCGAGCCCTGGAGGCATCATGCGCGACCTCATGCACGACGCCGGCGTCACCCCCCGCGCGCTGGTTCTGCCCGCGGCCGTGGCGCTGGCCGCGCTGGCCTTCTACCTGGCGACGCTGGCGCCGGGGTTGCTGTGGAGCGATTCGGCCAAGTTCCAGCGGATGGCCTGGGAACGCGAGCTGCGCTTCGATGAGGCGGGGCACCCGCTCTGGGTTCTCCTCGTGCATCCCCTGGCCCGCGCCGGTATTCTCGAGCCGGCCCTCGCCTGCAATCTCTCCTCCGCCGTCCTCTCGAGCCTCGCCCTGCTGCCGGCCTTCGGGATCATGCGGCGGCTGGGCGCATCGGATGCGGCGGCCGGCATCGCCTGTCTCGCGCTGTCCGTCTCGCACACGTACTGGTTCCACGCGGTGCTGGCCGAGGTATACGCGCTCAACAGCTTGGCGATGCTCGTCGTTCTTTACGCGGCCATGCGGGCGCTGGACACGGACGGCGCGCCGCCGGGCAAGGCCGCGCTCCTCGGCGCGGGCCTGGTTGCGGGACTGGCCTCCGGCAACCATGGCCTCGTCCTTCTCTGGATCCCCGGCCTTGCGTGGCTTGCCTGGCGCGCCAGGCGGAGAGGGCGCCTCACGGCGTGGGATCTGGCCGGCGCGGCCGGGGCGTTCGCGGTGGGCGTGGCTCCGTTCGTCGCGGCCCGCCTCACG
>CAZKTO010000146.1:0-1958 GCA_964555685.1 uncultured Dehalococcoidia bacterium | reverse complement strand
TCAGCAGCTATCCTTGCCGGGTTTTTCCGCTAGGATGAGCGGGTCAGACCACTAGCTTGGTGGTGGCCCGAGTCTGGTACCTGGCCGTATCCATCGAAAAAGCACCGTCGCGAAGACGCAGCGTGGTGTCCGTGAACTGGAGCCTGCCGTCTTTTTCGTACAAGGCGGCTTGCAGAAGAGATTCCTGAATGGAGTTACTCGGCACATCCACAGCTTCGTCCGTTCGGAGGTGTGGGAGTGCCGGGGCCTGAGGGCGCGGGGGAGCGAGGGCGCCCGAGTCAGTGAGGGGAGCGGTTACCGCGAAGGGCACGCCGGATCGATCCTCCGATCCGCCTGCGCCGTCTCCTCTTGCGACGGCAGGGCCGAAAATGCCGAAGAGGAGCTGCACGGACAAGAGCGCCACGGTCCAACGACGCAGGACGACACTCACAGGCAAGGCTATTTCGGCTCTCACGCCATTGAAGGCACCACCGTCTCCACCGGGCCATAGCCTTCCGAGACTTCGCCGACCTTCGTTGAGGTGCGGATCACGGCCGCAGATGAAGCCCGTGCTTGACGCCGTCGGGGCAGGGCCTGTCGACGCGGCGATCAGGTCAGGCATATCACAGTGTTCCCCCGTCCTTGGGGAAGCAAGATCCAAGCCCACCGCTAACTCCCTATGAACCAAGGACGTCAGACAGGAGGGCTGGAACCGCCCTGTCAGCTCTTCGGCCACTCGACCTAAACTAAAACTTTAGGTCTCCAAAGGAAGGCTGTCAAGATGGCGCGTAAGTTCCAAGCGGCTCTCGTCAAAGCAGGAGGGTTCGACAGCCGCGGCGCGGACGCTCGGGGTCGAGTTCCAGCCCATGGCGAGCAAGGCCGCCGGCCGCCCCACTCCGCCGAGGTGGCGGCCAGGAGGACAGGCTTCCACGGCCGCCGGGCCACAACAGGTCCTAAGTGCAGCAAAGGCACGGTCGAACGCCGGGTCCGGGCTTCTGCCGGAGGACCTCGCAACCGCGCAGCTGCAGCACTACCACAAGGTGACCTGAGCCACGCCACCATGCTCTTGGGGCGCCACCTTGCGTTAGCGGAATCATCGGGAACGACTGGTCTGACCCGGAGGCGGGCCAGAGCGTGAGCGCTGTGAGCGACGTCGAGGCCGGCCCCCTGGGCGGCGCCAGGGCGAGCGCCTCGCCCCGCCGGCTGCTGGTCAGCAGGCTGGTCAGCAGGCTGGGCGACGAGCTCAAGAAGACGGGCGGGGGCTCGCCTGTGGTCGCCTCCCCTTGAAGGACTGCCCGTGACCTCCACCGCAACTTCGCCGACCTCGGGGAGGAGGATGAAGAGACCTCTACCGCCTCCCGCCTGGCCCTGCGGGCCGGAGTGGACGTCCGCCTGCTCGGACCGGAGGACCTTTTTCGGCTGCTCTGTCTCCATTTCCTGCGGCACGTCGCCTCGCGCGCTTCGCCATGGCGCAGGGCTCTTGGCGTCGCACCTCGACCGTCGACTCCTGATTCCCAGATCCGGAGTGCGGGGTCTCCGAAGAGGTGATAGATGGAGAGCAGCTCGGGCATGGCCCCGCTGTCCGCGTAGGTGTTCTGCGCGGCCAGGATGGCATCCCCCAGTCTCAGGTGCCGCCCCAACTCACCACCGGACCAAGAACGCCCACCTCCGGTTCGCGAGGTCGCCGTCGTCCCCGTGGAAGAGGGGCGCGAACGGGTGACTTCCTGAGGACAGGCCGGCGGCCGAGGCCCGCTACGCTGCCCGTACCCGGCCGCGTGCGTGTTGAGTCCAAGGCGACGCGAAGGGAGGTGTTGGAACGTAACGAGGCGGACCGGAAGCGGTGTTCCATCCGGTCCGCCCCTCGCAGTGCAGCTACTTCTGGATGATGACCTTGCTCGCGCTCACGAGGGCGCTGCTGGCGGTGCAGCTCTGGAGCGTGCCGCTCACGTGAACCTGAGCCCCCGCTTTGACCTTGGCCT
>CAZKTO010000145.1:0-1965 GCA_964555685.1 uncultured Dehalococcoidia bacterium | reverse complement strand
CACGTGGTGCCTCGACCCGTCCTCGATCAGGAGCGCCTCGCCGAGGCCGGTGCCCGCGCCGAGCAGCGCGATGTGGTGCCGCATCCCCGGCATCGGCGCGGCCGGGCCCCCGAGCGGCACGAGCTCAGGAGGCACCGCATTTAGCCCATGTTAGAGGACTAACGGGTCGGACCTGATCTGGCGAAGTTGCTCCACCGGGTCGGCTAGTACTTCTCGGCGGAAGAACACCGTCGGTTGGGGACCCCGTCTGCCCCTCTCCTGCCGCAGCGGGAGAGGCGGGGGTGAGGGCCCCTTCCCCCCGGCCGGATCCACGGACTTTGGGGTGCTCATAAGGTGCCCTCACCTAACCTCTCCCATTGCGATGGGAGAGGGACAAAGACGAACTCGACCACTTTTGGGCGAACCCACGACTGACTTCCGCCGAGCTGTACTAGTGGGTCACTTCTCACGATTGTATCCATCGGTCCGTGAGGTAGGAGTGTGACGGCAGCGGCAGATCGGGCGGCGGGTGTACCCGCCGGAGCCGCCCAGCGCGTGGCGACGCGCGCGGGCGCGCTGACGCCGCGCGGCACGTTTGCCGCCCCACTCGAACGGGGTGGGAGCCGCGTTCCACCCAGCTACTGTCGCGGTAAGCCAGTCTTTCAGGTCTTGCGTGTTCTTGGGATGCTGGCCCACCAGGGCCCGACGGACCACGATGCGCTGGATGGACTCGGCCAGGTTCAGCCAGGAGCCGCCCAGCGGGGTGTAGAGCGGCATCACCCCATGGGCGCACAGCCAGCAGACCATCGCCGGCGTCTTATGGCCGGCGAGATTGTCCCAGATGAGCAGCGCGCGCAGGGAAGGCACTTCGGCCGGCAGCGTGAAGGGCTGAGTCAAGCCTGCCTGCCAGATCGCCCACGCCGCGCGGGTCGTCTCCGGATCGAGCTCAGCCGGTGCAGGCAGGGCGTCCAGGATCGCCGTCAGTTCCGCGCGCAGCCATGGGTGGAGGATCACGTTGGGCATGTGCTCCACCGGCTCGGCCCAGACCTGGCCGGTGAACGGTCGGAACAAGGTGAGTAGTTTGACTGTCCCGCCACGGACATGCTCGTGAGGCTGTCGGGCGGGCTTGCCGGACGGCTGCCACGAGCGGCCAGGCCGCGGGATCGCCTGATAGGGTCCCGCCTCGTCCTGGCAGAACACGGGCAACCCCAGCCGCTCGCCGAGGGTATATGCACCCTCGATCAAGTTTTTTTTGGGGTGGTGTCGGGGTCCGTGACCTCGACCGGCCCGGCCTTGCGCTTGCGGACGACGGTGCCCGTGTGGCACCAGGTGCGACTCTCTTGCCAGGAGTACCCGGTGTCCCAGAGCGTGTGCAAGATCGTCTTGGTGCTCACCTTTGGCAGTCCATCCGGCGCCGCGCGCAACGCCCGCTGCAACCTCGAAAGCGACCAGGTCGCCGTCCCATCCCGCTCCCGATCCGGGGCGCGGCGGACTTCCTGGAGGATCCGCTCCCGCTCGGCAACACCGTACTGGATGGCGTGGCCACCGCCGTGCCGCCGGTCCAGTGCCGCGAGCCCGACCGTGTTGAAGCGCGCCACCAGGCGGGCCACGGCGTGTCTCGACCGCCGACCCGCGATCCGTGCTGCGTCGGTGAACGAGACGCCATCGGCCACGGCGAGCAACGCCTTCGCGTGGGCCACCCGATCGGCCCGTTCGCTCCCTGCCCGACTGACACGATCGAGATCGGTCCGTTCGTCGGCCGTCAGGGGCCGGAGCGGGTCCTTCTGTCCACCAGTCATACTCCGTCTCCCAGCCTGTGTGCTCCTTGTGCCAGGCTGGAACAGCGTGCCCCACCGCACGCCTCGAACCCATTACGATACCCTTCGCAGATACTTCATTGCGGTCACAATCGTGAGAAGTGACCCACTAGTACTGTGAGGCGATTGTATGCTGGGGGATGAGTTTTGGGCTGGGAAATCTGATGAA
>CAZKTO010000144.1:0-1970 GCA_964555685.1 uncultured Dehalococcoidia bacterium | reverse complement strand
AAGGCGGAGCGCCCCGGCGGGATTCCTCGGGCTCTCGCCCTCGGAATGACAAGGCCAGGAACCGTGAGTGGACCCCTACCCCCGCACTCGACGAAGTTGGCTCGAAGGCTTCTCAATCCTGAGCCCAACTCGCCCCTTCACCAAGGGAACCAGTGCTAGACTGCACTCCCGTAACCATGCGCGTGTGGGCGGGATTGCCGCGCCCCTTCGGCCTTGCGACCTCCAGGGGCTCGCAATGACAGACGATATGGAGGACTGATGCGATACCGGATGCTCGGCCGCAGCGGGCTCATGGTTTCCGAAGTGGGCTTCGGAGGGTGGGCGATCGGCGGCGGCTGGGGGCCGGTCGACGACGAGACGTCGGTCGCGGCGGTCCGGAAGGCGGTGGACCTCGGCGTGAGCTTCATCGACACGGCGGACGTCTATGGCGACGGGCACGGCGAGGAGGTCATCGGCCGGGCGCTGGAGGGCAATCAACGGCACCGCGCCGTTATCGCCACCAAGGCCGGGCTGAGGTCGCCCGCCGGGCACGACTTCAGGCCGTCTCACATCGTGGAGGCGGTCGAAGGCTCGCTGCGGCGGTTGAACACGGACTGGGTGGACATCCTGCAGCTGCACAACCCGACGCGGGCGGCGCTGCAGGACCCGGAGCTGTGGGAGACGCTGCGGCGGCTGAAGCAGGAGGGCAAGATCAGGGCCTACGGCGCGAGCGTGCAGTCGCCGCGCGACGGGATGCTGGCAATCGAGCACGGGGACGTGGACACCGTGCAGGTGGTGTTCAACGTAATCGACCAGGGGGCGCGGGCCTTCTTCGAAACGGCGCGGGCGCGCAAGGTAGGCGTCATCGGGCGCATGCCGCTGGCCTCGGGATTCCTGACGGGCAAGTACTCGCACGAGCACAGGTTCCATCGCACGGACTGGCGCGCGCGCCTGGGGCCGCAGCGCCGCCGCCAGATGCTGCGTCGCGCACAGGCGCTCGACCCGGTGGTCGAAGGCCTGGGGTCGACGCGGGCGCAGGCGGCGCTGGCCTTCGTGCTGTCCTATCCTGAGGTAGGAGTTACGATACCGGGCGTGAGGACGCCGGAGCAGGCGCAGGAGAACGCGGGCTCGACGGACGTGGCGCCGCTGCCGCCGGAGCTGCTGCGCCACCTGGAGCGCGCGTACGAAGAGTCGGAGGGGGAGGGCTAACCGTGCCGGAGATCAGCCTCGCGATACTGGTGGTCGGGGTGCTCTTGGTCGCGGACCCGGAGCGGCTGCAGGCGATCCTGGACCGCGTGCGGGACATGATCAACTGGCTGGCGGAGTAGCGTCGCGGCGCACTGCTACTGAGGTCACCACCGAGTCTGCTTGCGTCCGATGCCCCAAGATGGGCTGCGGTTACCCGGGAAGCGCAGTGATGATGAGAGCGTTCGTCTGGCCCTTTACGGCCCAGGCGCCGGCAGGCCAGGCGGGGTTTCGCCCTGCCGGTACGGCGCCACGCCCTCTCGGCCCAGCAGGCAGACACGGCCCGGGCCGGCCACCCGCCATCCTCCCGCCGCTGTCCAGATCAGCGCCGTCGATTCGTCGATGCCGATGCCGAGGTAGCCTCGCCCGGCGACCGCCTGGCGCGCCCTTTCGATCGCGGCCTCGTCGCGGCGGTTGAGGTGCGGCACGGCAACGGTCCCCGCCACGATGCCAAGTCCGTCCGCCCAGCGTTCTCCCGAGCCTGTGGCCGGGAGGAACAGCGCCTCACACATCACCATCGCTCCGGCACTGGAGTCGTCTTGGGGCTTGGGTTCCGGCGGCTTATTTTCGGGCGGCACGTCTACCGGCTTTGGCCCCTCGGGGACGGGAGGCCGGATCGGCGGCGGAGGAGCCCGTAGGCCCTTAATGATGGCGATCACCCCTCTGATCGCGGCCGAGGCCAGGTAGGCCGCCGCGATGAGCAGCAGGCCGACGACAAAGCCGATGATGCTGTCCGCGGCCTGCTC
>CAZKTO010000143.1:0-2036 GCA_964555685.1 uncultured Dehalococcoidia bacterium | reverse complement strand
CGGCCCAGATCGACGAGCATGACGTGCTCGGCGCGCTCCTTCTCGTCGCTCCTGAGCTCGGCCTCCAGCGCCGCGTCCTGCGCCTCGTCGGCGCCGCGGGGCCGCGTCCCCGCGATGGGGTTGGTGGCGACGCGCCCGCCCTCGACCTGGACCAGCATCTCCGGCGAGGCGCCGACCAGGTGGAAATCGTCCAGGTCCAGGTAGAACATGTAGGGCGAGGGGTTGACGGTGCGCAGCGCCCGGTAGAGATCGAAGGGGTGGGCCTCCGTGCGGCGGCTCAGCCGCTGGGAGACGACCGTCTGGATGATGTCGCCGGCGACGATGTACTCCTTGGCGCGGGCGACCATCGCCTGGTACTGGGCCTGGGTCATGTTGGACTGGACGGGGCTGGCGGCCCGGCGGGCGGGCGCCCCCTCGCCGGGAGGCCCACCCCGGTGTGCCGGGGTACCCGCCAGCCGGTCCAGCGGCTGCGCCAGCCGGTCGATCACCTGGTCGATGCGGGCCACCGCCTCAGCGTAGGCGCCCTCGACGTTCCCGTCCAGGCGGGCGTTTGCGACTACCTTGATCTTGTGCTGCACGTGATCGAAGACGAGGAGGGTGTCGGTGAGCATGAGGACGGCCTCCGGCAGGCCGTTGGGGTCCGGCGCGGGGGCCGGCAGGCGCTCGAAGTGGCGCACCGCCTCGTAGGCCAGATAGCCGACGGCGCCGCCGTGGAAGCGCGGCAGGCCCGCGACGGGGACGGGCCGGCAGGCGGCCAGGGCCTCTTCCACCGGCTTGAGCGGGTCGGTGGAACCGTGGTCCTCGATGGGGACGCCGTCTGCCGTAGTCTGGGGCTGGCGGCCCCGACTCGTCGGGGCGCCGCCGACGCCGGTGCGGATGACCTTGCGCGGCTCCGTCCCGATGAAGCTGTAGCGGGCGACGCGCTCGCCCCCCTCGACCGATTCGAGGAGGAACGAGTAGGGCCCGCGGGCGACCTTGAGGTAGGCGCTGACGGGCGTCTCCAGGTCGGCGGTGATCTCCCGGTAGACGGGCACGAGGTTGCCCCGCCGGGCGAGGCGTTTCACTTCCTCTAACGATGGATGGTACATGCTAGGGGCTCCTGGCGACGCGGCGCCGCACCTCGGTGCGGACGGCGGCCACCTGCTTCTCGCTGGTCAGACCGAGGGCCTGGATGACCTCCGGCCGCCAGCGCCGGTCCCGGTCGGCCTCGGCGCTGCGGGGGCCCTTGGCGCCCCGGGCCGGACGGAAGAGCACGGGCCCCTCTGGCGCCTTCGGGTCCCAGTAGGGCTCCATCCCCACGCGGACGAGGGTCTCCATGGCGGCATCCGGGTCTGCCGGCCCGCCCTGGCGAGATGGACCGGCCGTCCAGCCCGCTTCGTAGTCCTTGATGCGCATGGCGGAGCGGACCTGCTCCATCGTCGCCTCGGCGATGCGCTTGGCGCGTCGCGTGCCGTCCAGCACCGCATCCCGCACCTCTTCCGGGTGCTGCTCGTAGTAGCGGTACCGCTCGTGGATGGGCTCCAGGAACCGGTTGAGGGAGCGGGCGAGAATCTGCTTCACCTCCACGTCGCCCACGCGGCCGGTCTGGTAGCGCCGCTTCAGGTCCTCGGTCTCGGCCGGGGTATCGTGGAAGGCGTCCAGGTAGATGAAGACCGCGTTCCCCTCTATGTGGCCGGGGTCCGTGGCGCGGACGCGGGTCGGGTCTGTGTACATGGCGGCGACGCGGGCGTTGACCGCCTCCGGGGGGTCGTTCAGATAGATGCAGTTGCCCAGGCTCTTGCTCATCTTGGCCTGGCCGTCGGTCCCCACCAGGCGCGGCACACGCCCCACCAGCGCCTCGGGCTCCGGGAATACGTCCCCGTACGTGCGGTTGAACTTGCGCGCGATCTCCCGCGTCATCTCGACGTGCGGGAGCTGGTCTTCGCCCACGGGCACCAGGTGCGCCTTGGGCAGGAGGATGTCGGCGATCTGGCTCACCGGGTAGTTGAAGAACCCCGCGGACAGATGCTCGGCGTCCATCTGCTCCATCTCGGCCT
>CAZKTO010000142.1:0-2046 GCA_964555685.1 uncultured Dehalococcoidia bacterium | reverse complement strand
CGTCGGCCGGCGTGACGAGTCGTGACCGGACCCGATCCTCGATTTCGGCCAGCCGTTGTTTCGCTTCCTTCGCCTTGATCAGTGTCCGTTCGCCTTTCAGGCCTTCGATAACCGCCTGCACCTGGGCACGGGCCTGCAGCAGCTCATCCGTCAGCTTCTTCTTGACACTCTTCCGCTCCTCGCGTTCGGAGAGACGCAGTTTCTCGGCGAGCTCGCCGGCTTCGCGCGCCGAGCGTTCGGCCTCCAGTTTCAGCTCATTGATGCGCACGGTATCCTGATCCAGGCGTCGCTGCTTCTCCTGGAGGTCCCCGAGCATCTGTTCCAACGCCCGGTCTTCACGGCCTAACCGCCCGAGCGCATCTTCCAGAATAGCTTCATCCAGTCCCAGACGGCCGGCGATATCGATCGCGGAGGACCCGCCCGGCACACCCAGGATCAGGCGGTAGGTCGGCGCGAGCCTGCTGACGTCGAATTCGACGCTGGCGTTCAGAAAGCCCGGCGTCGTCTGGGCCAGCGCTTTGAGCGAATTGTAGTGGGTGGTGACCACCACCTTCATGCCCAGGCCGGAGAGCCGGAGGAGCAGCGCCTCGGCCAACGCCGCCCCCTCGGTGGGATCAGTGGACGTCACCAACTCGTCTAACAGCACCAATGCCCGCGTCGCCCCCGCGCCGTCGCGCGAACCCTCCTGGGCGGCCGCGTGCTCCAGCAGCCTGATCATCTGAGTCATGTGCGCGGAGAAGCTGGAGAGATCCTTGGCCAGATCCTGGGCATCCCCGATGTCCGCATAGACTTCCGGGAACAGGGCCATCTCTGAATCGGGGCCGCAGGGCGGCTGGAGCCCGGCTCGGACCATCAGGGCGAACAGCCCCACGATCTTCAGCGTCACGGTCTTTCCGCCCGTGTTCGGGCCGGAGATCACGAGCACGCGCAGCGTCTCATCCAGCACGATATCGTTCGCCACGACATGCTCCCGTGCCAGCACCAAGAGCGGGTGGCACGCCTGCCTGAGGGCGATCCGGCCGCGGCTATTCAACGAGATTGGCCGGCCCTTCACGAGACGGCTGAACGAAGCCTTGGCCGCGATGCAGTCCAGCCGGGCTAGCGTTTCCAGGCCGCTCAGGAAGACCGGTGCATGGCCGGCCACCAGCGATGAGAGCTCCAGTAGGATTCGTGTGACCTCCCGCTGCACCTCCAACTCGGCCACCTTGATGGAGTTGTTCAGCTCCACCAGCTCCCGGGGCTCCAGAAAGACCGTCGCGCCGCTGGCCGACACATCGTGAACAATGCCGGGGATCTTGAAGCGCATCTCGGCCTTGACCGGGATGACGTACCGGCCCTCTCGTTGGGCAAAGTACTTTTCCTGGAGCACCTCGGCATAGCGACGGGAGGCCAGAATCACCTCCAGGTGGTCACGCATCCGGTGCTTCAGATCCTGAGCGTGCTGCGTCAGCCGTCGCAGGTCGGGTGTCGCCGATTCCCGGATATTGCCTTCTGGGTCCACGCACCGGTCGATCGCCGCCTTGACGGGCTGCAACGTCCGCCATGCTTCAAGCGGCGCGGCCTCCGCCCGGAGAGCGGGCGCCTGCTGGCGATGCCGATCGAGAGACCGGCGGACCTCCACAGCCAGCCCCAGCACGATGGAAAGGTCCCGCAACTCATGCGGCTCGAGCGGCGCGCCCTTGACGACACGGCCGAGCGCCTCCCTGACATCAGGGAACGACAGCGACGGAAACGGTTCGCCGCTCTCCGCCACCGCGACCATTTCGGCGGTCTCCTGCAACCGGGCAGTGGCCGCACCAAGCTCCGTCTCGAGGGGAAGGGCGCGGCACCGCTCAGCCCCCATCGGTGAGCGGGCCTGCCCGGCCAGCAGTTCCAGGACACGGCCCCACTCCAGCACGCTCGCTGCCTGTTGGAGGAGAGCCTGATCACTCATGGGAGGGTGGTCCATGCGGCCATGTTCTCTGCAAATCGGGGCACCCAGGCCAGGGAATAGACTTCAGGCAGACTGCTCGCCATCAGCTTCCAGTGACCACCGGAAATCTTCGG
>CAZKTO010000141.1:0-2092 GCA_964555685.1 uncultured Dehalococcoidia bacterium | reverse complement strand
GGTTGCATTCACCAATTTCACATTGTGGATCGTGCGCGAGTTCCAGCCCCGCTACTTAGGACTGGCCTCCGAGGTCAACACCTACATGGACGCCTACCCGGAGGATGTTGCCAACTACCTGAGCCTGTATCAGGAGGTCTACGATGAGGTCAAGGCCGAGGCGCCGGACACCCAGATCTTCGTCAGTTTCCAGTGGGACGATCTCAGCAACATGTTTGCGAGCGCCGCTGAGGGTCGCCCGGCCGGACAGACCAACTGGGACCAGGTCGAAGCGTTCGAGCCGCGCCTCGATCTGTGGGTGATTTCCTCCTACCCCTATTTCGCCTTCCCGAATGGCGAGGGGATCCCCTCGGACTACTACAGCCGGCTGGCGGAGCGCACGAGCAAGCCGTTGGCCGTCGCCGAGGGAGGCTGGGCTTCACGGCCGGCCGGACCGGTGCTCGGGGACGAGCAGGGTCAGCTGGCTTACCTGCAGGCCATCCACGACCAGCTCGGCGACCGGCTCAGCTTCTGGGTCTACCTGATCCTCTCGGATTTCAATCTTGACTCTTTCGCCGAGGTCATGCGGGCGGAGGGGCGCCCCGAGAGCGACATCGAAACGCTGAGCTTCTTTGCCGCGCTCGGCCTCCGCCAGTTCGATGGTACGCCCAAGCCGGCGCTCGCGCTGTGGGAGTCGTTCCGCGCTGAAGAGTGAGGGTTAGCGGGCCGGAATTTCGAAAGCCGCAAAGCCCGGCAAGACGCCGCCCTCCGCCGGCACTTGGATGACGAGGCGCAGCGTCGTGCCGGGAGTGTCGACGAGCGGGAATTCGAATGCTCCGTCCTCGTCGGTTGTCAAAGTTCCCTCGGCCGCAGGTCCGGCTTCGAGCGGCAGGCGGATCCGGGCCACCTCCTGGCTCGGCCCAAGGAACACGAGCGTGAAGTAACCACTCCCGGCCGAGGTCGGGGCCACCCTGGCGAGGAACGTGACGCGGTAGACCTCGCCTACGCTCACCGGGAAATCGAACGAATTGATCGCGGCGACCTCGCCCTGCTCCGCAACAACCCTCAGCATCCTACCTGGCGGGCCGTCGCTCGCCTGAAGACTCGCCTGGCCCTCGCCCCAAAAGCCCCAGCCGGCAAGCCCGTTCAAGAATCGGGGGTTGGGCACCCGATTGGCGGTCTGACCAGCTTCGGTGTAGGACCTCTCATAAAGGCTGAATTCGGCCTCGCCTGTGCAACCGCACTCGGTATTGACCCGGAAACCGAGCGTGGCGTGGGTCGCGCCCGCCGGTACGATTCCGTCGTGACTATAGGTCGCGACCACGCCTTGCCCGTCGATGGGTACCAGCTCGTAGGATAGCGCGGCGTCGGGGACCGGGTTGCCGAGCGCGTTGATGACCGTTCCGGAGGCGAGACGCGACCCGTCCGATCCGGGTGTGCCGATTGAGATCTCGATCACCGTCGCGGGTTGGCACGGATCGGGGCGGTTCGCGGGAGCCAGGATTCGGCCGATAAGCCCGTCTCCAGTGGCGCCGCTGTAGAGCACCGGCTGCCCTGAGGTCTGCTCTGAGGTATCCCAGGTCCACAGCAGCCACCCGTCGAAGCCGTAGTCGCATGAGCCGACCTGCAGTTCCTGAAGTGCGAGGGAGGCGTCCTCCACCCGTGAGTATGTAGTTGTGAAAGCACCAAACTCACCCATCACGATCGGCTTGGCCGCCATCCCGTCGATCTTGTAGTTCTCGACATAATCCTGCAGATCGAGCTCCAGGCCTGGGTAAAGGTGCAGATCCACGAAGTCCGCTTGTGAATTCCAGATGGCCGGCCGGGTCTCGATGAACCGCGTATCTCCGACGCGGGCCGGGTTGGGCTCTTGCGGCCAGAAGAACCCGACCGTGACCAGGGCGGTCGGGTCCACCTCGAGGATCGCGGCTCGGACCCGGTCTATGAAGTACACCAGCCCTTCGTCCATCATGCGTCGCTTGTCCTCCTGCGAGCCCATGTCGTACGAGTTCCCGTTGGCGGTGCGCACAACGCCCGAAGGCAACGAGAGTGGCGGCAGGTTGGACTCGAAGAAGAGCTCGTTGCGCAGAGCGTAAGCAAAGATGGCCTCGAG
>CAZKTO010000140.1:262-2245 GCA_964555685.1 uncultured Dehalococcoidia bacterium | reverse complement strand
AGAGCGCGCCGATGGCCCCCGCCAGGCATGAGTATGGGTCGGCGTGGGAGCTGCCGATGCTGCGCATGGCGTTGGTGGAGCAGTTCTGCTCGTGATCGGCGTGGAGCACGAAGAGCACGTCCAGCGCCCGCTCGATGACCGGGTCCGGCTTGTAGGGCCCCTCGCTCATCTTGAACAGCATCCGGAGAAAGTTGCCGGCGTAGGAGAGGTCGTTGTCCGGATAGACGTAGAACTGGCCCAGCCGGTGCCGGTAGGCGAAGGCGGCCAGGGTGGGCATCTTCCCGATGGCCCGGTAGATCTGCAGCTTCCGCACCGCCTCGTTGGTGACGTTCTTGGCGTCCGGATAGAAGGTCGAGAGGGCGGCTACGGTGGCGAGAAGCATGCCCATGGGGTGGGCATCGTAGTGGAACCCGTCCATGAACTTCCGGATGTTCTCATGGACCAGGGTGTGGTGGACGATGTTGTAGTGCCAGTCCTCCAGCTCCTTCTTGGTGGGGAGCTCGCCGTGGACCAGCAGGTAGGCCGTCTCCAGGTAGCTGCTCCGCTCCGCCAGCTCCTCGATGGGGTAGCCGCGGTGCGAGAGGATGCCCTTGTCGCCATCGATGTAGGTGACGGCGCTGGAGCAGGACGCCGTGTTCTCGAACGCCGGGTCGTAGCTCAGGAGGCCGAAGTCGTCTTCCGAGGCCTTCACCTGGCGCAGATCGGGCGCCCGCAGGGCGCCGTCGACGATGGGAAGGGTGTAGCTGCGGCCGGTCCGGTTATCGGTGAGCGTCACGTCGTTGGACGGCATCGATGCTCCTTGAAGCGCAGGCGGAGACTAGCTTACCCTGTTGGCTCTCGAAAGGCAATGGGACCTGCCCCCCCCCCGGCCTGCCGGGGGGGTGAGGCTGCGCCATCCGCTATAATCACCCCGCGTCCGGTGTTCCCGCCCGGCGCAAGGAGAGGGCGTGGAGACGACCGTCAACACCGTCCTGGGGCCCGTCAAGTCCAGCCAGCTCGGGGTCACGCTCATCCACGAGCACCTCAAGATCGCCTGGCTCGGCTGGGAGATGGACCCGTACAACACCTACAACCGCAAGGCCGCCCTCCGCCAGGCCATCGGCAATATGAAAGAGGTCAGGGAGTACGGCGTTTCCACCATCGTGGACCCGGCGCCCATGGGGCTGGGCCGCGACCCCGAGTTCCACGCCGAGGCCGCCCAGGCCAGCGGCATCAACATCATCATCTCCACCGGCCTCGACGCCGAGGAGCGGGCCATGCCGCCCTACTTCCGCGTCCGCACTACCTCCGAGATCGCCGATGTCTATGTCCACGACCTCACCAAGGGCATCGGCGATACGGGCATCAAGGCGGGGATCATCAAGGCGGCCACGGGCGAGGGGCGCATCACCAAGAACGAGTCGCGGGCGCTTCGGGCGGCGGCCCGGGCCAGCCTCGCCACCGGCGCGCCCATCGTCACCCACACGACGCGCGGCACCATGGGCGTCGAGCAGGCCCAGACCTTCCTGGGCGAGGGCCTCAGCCCCGCCAAAGTGATGATCGGCCACTGCTGCTTCTCTACCGACCTCCCCTACCTGCGCCGCATCCTCGGCTTGGGCTGCTCCATCGGCTACGACCAGATCGGCCTCCAGCACATGCAGACGGACGAGTACCGCCTGGCGACGCTCACCGCCCTTCTGACGCTGGGCTACGTCCAGCGGCTCTTCCTCTCCCAGGACCACGTCTGCTGCATCGTCGGCGCGCCCTATGACCGTATCCCCGAGCACGTCGCTGCTATGAAGGAGAACCGGCACAGCCACCTCTTCCGACGGTTCCTGCCCACCGCCCGCCAGGCCGGCATCGGCGAGGAGGCGATCCGCTCCATGCTCGTCGATAACCCGCGCCGCCTCTTCGAGGCCCCGGCCAAGGGCGAGGCGAAGCCGGCGCAGGCGAAAGGAGAGGTCCGTGGCCCCGTATCTTGAAGGGCGGGCCGCCGTCGTCACG
>CAZKTO010000140.1:0-252 GCA_964555685.1 uncultured Dehalococcoidia bacterium | reverse complement strand
GCCGCCGAGGGGGCGAAGGTCGTCGTCAACGACATCGGCGGCAGTATCGAGGGGGCGGGCGCGTCGGCCACGACGGCGGACGGCGTCGTCCAGGAGATCGCGGCGGCGGGCGGCGTCGCCGTGGCGAACTACGACGATGTCTCGGACTTCGGGGCCGCTGGCCGCATCGTCCAGACCTGCATCGACCGCTTCGGCTCCATCGATATCCTGGTGAACAACGCCGGCATCAACCGCCCCGGCTGGTTCTACGAG
>CAZKTO010000139.1:0-2250 GCA_964555685.1 uncultured Dehalococcoidia bacterium | reverse complement strand
CTGGAGCCCAACAACGACGGGAAGACGGTGCTCGAATTCTGCCGCGAGAAGGGCCTGGGCGTCCTGGCCAACCGCCCCCTAAACGCCTATCACCACAACCGTCTAGTCCGCCTGGCCGACTTCCACCCTCCCGGCTCGAAGGCCCCTGGCCCGGACGAGCTGCGCGCCGCGCTCCGCCCGCTGGCCGAGCACGAGCAGAAGCTGCACCGCGACTTGGGCGCCGAGCTGATGGGACCGGGCATCGCCGCCTCGCTGCTCGACATCGTCCCGCGCATTCTCTCGGTCTCGCAGTGGGAGCAGGCCGCTGGCCCCCACATCATCCGGCCCATTCAGTCCTGGATCCAGCAATGCCGCCAGACCTACGGTGGCCGCCCGGAGTGGGACCAGTGGCTGGAGCAGTTCCTCCCGCTCATCAACGGGGCCCTGGAAGGCGTCCAGCGCCACCTGCAGGCCGGCCAGCAGGCCGTCTCGGACGAGGTCCGCGTGGCCCTGGCCCAAGCCGGCTACCCGCCGTCGGGCGAATCGCTCAGCCGCCTGGCCCTGAACGTCCTGCTGGGCCTGGACGGCCTGAGCTGCGTACTGGTAGGCATGCGCCGCGCTGCCTACGTCGAGGATGCTTTGGGGGCGGTGGGACTCGACCGGGTACCGAGCCTGGAGGTCCTGCGGAGCTTGTTACTCGAGGGTCGCTAACCAGATGTCGGCTTCCGTCACGGCAACGCTGAAATACACCAGCCGATCGTCTCGCGAGAGCGTCACTTCCCTTATGGCATGCGGAGCGACGGAAAGGATTTCGCGGGTCTTCCTGGTCTGGTTGTCTATGAGGTAAAGCTTGCCTTGATCGTGGAACAGCAGCCTGCGGCTGTCTCCCAGCCACACGGGAGCACGTCCGAAATCCGTCAGCCGCTCCAGTTTCTCGGATTCCAGGGAATAGATTCCGAGTCCGGACGGCGCGGCATCGGCTGTACGAAGATCTCCTGCTAGTTTCCGTCCGTCGGGAGACCATGAGAATACGTAAAACCCTGCGCCGAACTCGGGTGGCACTACAACCGGCTTCAGCGATTGCTCCTTCCACGGCTTTGCGACTTCCATCAGGAAGGCGCTAGCGCCGGGGACGGTACAGGCCAAACGCTTGCCGTCCGGTGACCAGACCGGACCATTGCCGACACCAGCCGGCGCGTAGGTGAGCCGCTCGAGAGCGCTGCCGTCGGGGTGGATCAGCCAGATGTCAAATTTGCCGCCGCGGTTGGATTGAAAGGCGATGCGCCTGCCGTCAGGCGACCAGCGCGGGTAGACGTCCTTGTAAACATCGTTTGTGAGCTGCCGGAGCCCGGTTCCATCCGTCTTGATAAGGAAGATGTCCGGCTGCTTGCCCGATTCCGAGAACACCAGCCATTCGCCGTCTGGCGAGAGTTGAGGGTCTCTGGCCTGTCGTGAGCCCTGGGTGATCGACTGCGGCTGGGAGACGACGGTTTCCTTAACGGGATCGAATCCGGCTCTCTGGATGTTCGCTGTGGCGAGTTGCTGCACATAGGCGATTCGCATCCCGTCGCGGGAGATGCTGATGGGGCCGCTGTAAGGGGAAGGCGTGGTGATCGCCTCCAGCCGGCCCAGGACCCTTCCGGATTTTTCGTCGAGGCGGACTCGCCACAGATTCATGCTGCCGCCGCGGTCGCTCGCAAAATACAAGTGGTTGCCGTCTGGCGACCAGGCGGGACTCCAGTCGAGTGCGGCGTCCTGAGTCACCGCGACGGGATTCGTGCCATCGGCGGACACGGTCCAGAGGTCGCGCTGGCCGCCGTTAACGGCCCAGAAGGCGATGCGTTGGCCGTGCGGGGACCAGTTGGGCTGCACCGCGTCCGGAACACTGTCGCGCTTCGTGAGCTGCCGTTTCTCGCCGCTCGCCGCACTCACTACCCAAAGCTGGCTGTCAAAAGCGTACCGGGCTATAGGATCCCCCCACTGCGCGGTGCTGAACACGATGTCCTTGCCATCCGGCGACCAGGCGGGGTTGTAGCCGAAATCGGTGAGACGCCGGACGGACTCTCCGGTCGCCCCCATGACGAAAATGCCTCCCCCGCTTCTTGCGGAGCGGAACGCAATGTGCTCGCCGTCGGGGGAGAAAGCGGGTTGGGTGTCGGCGGCGGGGTCTTTGGTCAGGTTGATGGGGTTCTTGCCGCCCACCCGTTGCAGCCAGATGTCGCCGCCGGCTGCGTAGGCCAACGACCTGCCGTCCGGAGAGAGGCTGGGGAA
>CAZKTO010000138.1:2039-2272 GCA_964555685.1 uncultured Dehalococcoidia bacterium | reverse complement strand
AAACACGAAATCTTCAACGCCGTCTATCTTGCCACGCTCGCCCTCACCCTGCTGGCCAACTCAGCCGCCATTGCGATTTCCAACGCACGCCTGGCCGAGGCCGGGCGCGCTCAGGCGAAGAGGGCCGCGGCTCTGGCCGAACGCGAACGCCTGGCAGCCGAACTCCACGACGAGCTGGCTCAGACGCTGAGCTTCCTCGGACTGAAAATCGAGCGGGCCCGGCAGCAGCTCGA
>CAZKTO010000138.1:1243-2029 GCA_964555685.1 uncultured Dehalococcoidia bacterium | reverse complement strand
GGACTAGCCAAAGACGTGATGAGCGAACTGGATGCCATGCAGGCTGCGGTGGCCTCGGCCTTCGCCCAGGTTCGCGCCGCCCTCACCGGGCTGCGCGAGCCCGAGCCGCACGCGGTTGATCTGCGGCTGCGGCTGGGCGACTGCCTTGAGGAATTCCGCCGCGATTGCGACATCCCGGCGGAGCTGGAGATCGCAGACGAATCGGCTCTGGCCATGCCGGGCCTGGCGCAAGCGCAGGCAGTCGCCATTGTGCGCGAGGCCCTCGCCAACGCCCGCCGCCACGCCGGCGCCCGGCATATCCGCGTCGTGGTTGGCCGCCAGGACGGCCAGGCCCGGATCGCCGTCGAGGACGACGGGCGCGGCTTCGAAACCGGTTCCGCCGTCGGAGACCATCATCTCGGTCTGGCGATCATGCGCGCTCGCGCCGAGCGGATCGGTGGGCGCCTCAGCGTCGACTCCACTCCCGGCGCCGGCACGCGCGTCACGGCCTCCCTGCCTCTTGTTTCGGCGGACGAAACGTCCGGAGGCGCGTGACCGCGTCGCGTATCCTGCTGGTCGACGACCACATCCTTTTCCGGGAGGGCCTGGCCGTCCTGATCGGCTCCCAAAGCGATCTGCAGGTCGTTGGGCAGGCGGGCGATGGGCTCGAAGCCCTGAGCCTGGCGCGGGATCTTCAGCCCGATCTGATCGTCATGGACATCAAGATGCCGGTCTGCGACGGCCTGGAGGCAACGCGCCTCATTCGCGGCGCCCTGCCCGACGTCCGCATTCTTATCCTGACCGTCC
>CAZKTO010000138.1:0-1233 GCA_964555685.1 uncultured Dehalococcoidia bacterium | reverse complement strand
CACGACGAGGACGAGAAGCTGTTTGCGGCCGTCAAGTCCGGCGCCAACGGTTACCTGCTGAAGAACGTCAGTTCGGCCGAGTTCCTTGATGGCGTCCGCGCCGCGCTCGTCGGCGAAGTCGCCCTTCCGCCGCGGCTTGCCTCAAGCCTGCTTCAGGAGTTTGCCCGTCTTTCCGCCGCGGCCGCGGCACAACCGGCCGCCCCGTGGGCGGATCTCACCCCGCGCGAGGCCGAGGTGCTCAGTCTGCTCGCGACCGGGGCGACGGACAAGCAGATCGCCGGCCGTCTTTCGCTCAGCCCGCACACGGTCAAGAGCCACGTCCGCAGCATCCTGAGCAAGCTTCACGCCGTCAACCGCCGCGAGGCCGTGCGCCTGGCCTCGCGGCAGACACCCTAGTCCCCCAGTCTCGCACTTGGGATTGACGGGGAACGGCGTCGTGCACGTCCGCCTCACCCCCCCTGTCCCCGAAAGAGCGTTCCCCTGCCCCTGATCATCGGGCCGAGTGACGGGAGCAGTCCTGCGCGGGGGGAGGTGGTCGGGGGGTGAGGCTTGGCCCTTCCGCCGCCCCGCGCCCAGCCCCCCACCCACCCGGAGGAACTAGCTCTTCTCCGCCCTAGATCCACACATCGCTCCCTCCTTTTTCATCCCTTGTCCCGAGAAGGACGGATAGACGCGCCGCGCCGGCCCCCGTACTCTAGCGGTATGCAAGCGCGCCGTATCTTCATCATCGGCGACTCGCTCTTCGCGGAGACCCTGGCGGGAATGCTGCGGCACGCCGAAGACGTCACCGTCGTCGGGGCCGCAGCGAAACCGGAAGCCGCCTTTCCTCTTCTCCCCAGCGTCTGCCCGGATGCGGTCATTGTCGCCGGGATCGGCGAGGAGCCCGCCTACGACCTGGGCCACCTGCTCGCCGCCTTCCCCGATCTGCCCGTGATCCGCGCCGACCTCAACGCCGACAGCGTCCAGGTCATCACCTCGCAGCGTGTGAGCGCCCGTCCGTCCGACTTGCTGGCCGCCATCGCCGCCCTGCCGACACGGAGTTAGTCCCATGCCCAAGCTGACCCGTCGCGATTTCCTCAAGCTCTCCGGGGCCTCGGCGCTCGGCCTGGCCCTGTCCGATCTGGACCTGCGCCTGTTCGAACCGATCGTCGTCGACAACCCCTTGGCCGGCTATCCGGACCGCGACTGGGAGAAGGTCTACCGCGACCAGTACCGCTACGACTCCAGTTTCAC
>CAZKTO010000137.1:0-2324 GCA_964555685.1 uncultured Dehalococcoidia bacterium | reverse complement strand
CATTTTACACGGCTGGGGTCAGGCATGCGTATTTGCGTTGCGCGGGTCCTGTATCCGATTCTGGACCTTGATTTCCCTTGCACAACGGACGAACATCGCAACGTCCTTCGAGCCCTGGGGGGAGTAGAATGGGGGCAGGAGGGGCACGATGTCAGTGGTCGTTCGCACGCGCCGATTCTCAGTCGCCGAGTACCACAGGATGGTCCACGCGGGGATCCTGAAAGAGGATGACCGAGTCGAGCTCATTGAGGGAGAGATCGTCGAAATGGTCCCCATTGGCCCTCGCCACGCGGTATGTGTGGATCGACTGAGTCAGGCGTTGCAGCGGCGACTTGCAGATCGAGCGATCGTGAGAACGCAAGGCCCCGTTTCTCTGGGACCGTACTCCGAGCCCCAGCCGGACCTGGCCCTCTTCCGTCCTCCCCTGGCGCGCTATGCCGAGTCTCATCCAGGCCCGGATGACCTCTTTCTTGTCATCGAGGTCGCCGAGAGCACCGTGGAGGAGGACCGCACGCGGAAGATGCCGATGTACGCGCGGGCCGGGGTCCGGGAAGCCTGGCTTGTCGACCTCCCGGCTCAGGCCGTCGAAGCGTATGGCCAGCCCACCCCGAGCGGGTACTCTAGCATTCGCAAGTACGGACGTGGAGAAGTTCTGACTCCCGAAGCATTCCCCGACATCGGCCTCCCCGTCAACGACATCCTCGGGTAAGGCTGGGGTCAGGCATGCGTATTTGCGTTGCGCGGGTCCTGTATCCGATTCTGGACCTTGATTTCTCCCCCGCCATCGACAGGAATATCCCTGTATGGCCCGAAGATCCCGTGTCGAATTCCCCGGGGCGTGCTACCACGTCATCGCCCGCGGCAATCGACAGCAGACGATCTTTCACGATGACGCCGACCGGCGCCATTATCTGACCCGCCTCGAGCACTATCGCGCCCGGTACGATTTCACGCTGTACGCGTACGTGCTGATGACCAACCATGTTCACCTCCTGCTCGAGACCGGGGAAACGCCACTGTCTAAGATCATGCAGGGACTGCAATTTACGTACGCCCAGCACTACAACTGGCGCTATCAGAAGGCGGGGCACCTCTTTCAGGGACGATACAAGGCCATCCTTTGCGACCGCGACGCCTACCTGCGGGAACTCGTGAGATACATTCACCTGAACCCGGCCAGAACTGAGACCCCGGCAAATCCCTGGCGGTATCGCTGGAGCAGCCACCCGGCCTATATGGGAAAGCCCTCCCGGGTGAGGGTAGAGACCTCCCTCGTCCTGCAGCAGTTCGGGGCGCGCCCCGGTCCGGCGCGGCGGGCCTACCTGGCTTTCGTCGCCGAAGGCCTGGCAGACGGACATCAGGCGAAATTCTACGAGGTGACGGAGCAGCGGTTCCTGGGCGATGGGGAATTCGTCAGGGAGGTGGCGTCAAGGACGCGCGGAGAGCGCCCGGCTGAAGCCCAGCGGCCCGCTGTACCATTCGACCTGCTGGTACGAGCTGTGGCGCACGCTTGTGGAGCAGAGCCCCATCTCCTCCTCCACCAGGATCGTCGCCGTCACTGGCTCAAGCCGCGGGCGTTGCTTGTTTATCTGGGGCGGGCGTGGAGCGGCCTGGACGTCCGCGAGCTGGGGCGCCGCCTGCACCGGGATCCCTCCCGCATCAGCCGCCTCTACGGCCGGTACGCCGACAATCCTGACCCGGCCGCTGAAGCCAGCGTGGAAGCCTGGCTCCGCAGCAACGCAAATACGCATGCCTGACCCCAGCCTTACCAGCGGAGGAGGGAGGCGCCCCAGGAAAACCCCGTCCCGAAGGCGGCCAGCAGGACCAGATCCCCGTCTTTGATCCGCCCGGCGCCGAGGGCCTCGTGCAGCGCCATGGGGACGGAGGCGGCGGCGGTGTTGCCGTAGCGCTCGACGTTGTTGAAGGTCTTCTCGGGCGCGATCTTGAGCGCGTCGGCCACGGCCTCGATGATGCGCATGTTGGCCTGGTGGAAGATGTAGAGATCGACGTCGGCCACGGTGAGCC
The DNA here is from genome assembly GCA_964555685.1 of uncultured Dehalococcoidia bacterium. Lineage (GTDB taxonomy): Bacteria > Chloroflexota > Dehalococcoidia > SHYB01 > SHYB01 > CAZKTO01. The sequence goes on along the minus strand of CAZKTO010000137.1, from coordinate 299 downwards.
GGTTGGTGTCGAGACATGCGCCGACGACTTCGCGAAAGCGCCGCACCGCATGGACGAAGACCGCCCGGCCGTTCATCTGGGGGCGCCCCCGTCCCTCCTCGATCTTCCTCTTCGAGATCGGCGGGTAGGTGGACGTCCCCCAGATCTCGCCGGAGAGCGCGTCCAGGACGGTCCCGTCGGTGTGGAGATGGTGGGAGAGGAGCCCGCGGTCCCCGCCCTCAACGGCCTGGAGCACCACGGCGCCCGCTCCGTCGGCGAAGAGCACGGCCATGTCCCGACCCCGGTCGGTGTAGTCGAAG
>CAZKTO010000136.1:1997-2341 GCA_964555685.1 uncultured Dehalococcoidia bacterium | reverse complement strand
GCCCGGCGAGCCCGCTGAGCCCGCCACCGAGACGGCGACGACGGGAACCGTGGCCGCCACGACACAGGCGGCAGCGGCGCCCCATCCCACCCAGGCTGCCGGTGACCTGCCCGCCTTCGAGCTCCCGCAGCGGGCCGCCGCCGCGCCCCGTCCGAGGGCCCGGGCGGCCGCGGGAGTGGCGTCCTCCCCCACGGCCCTCCCCGCCGCTCCCTACCTCCGGCGCGACCTGGCCATCGTGGGAGTCCTCACCGGCCTTATGGCCGTGCTGCTGATCGTCCTGGCTCTCCTGCTCGGCTAAGCGGCGGCGCGCTCCGCGCCTCGCGCCCGTTGATCACGCCCCCGCT
>CAZKTO010000136.1:0-1987 GCA_964555685.1 uncultured Dehalococcoidia bacterium | reverse complement strand
GGCCGTTAGCCCGTTAGCCCCTGTCAGAAGCAGTTCGCTGGCCAGCGGCCCTCTGCTAGAATCGGATCACTGTGGACCCCGCCAAGTCCGTCCATCTCCTCGCCGCCACGCCCACGCGCCCCGGCGTCTACATCATGAAGGACGCCGCGAGCGCCGTCCTCTACGTGGGGAAGGCCGCCAGCCTGCGCAGCCGGCTCCGCTCCTACTTCGGCTCGCCAGCCGACTTCTCCCTCAAGCTCGCCGAGATGATGCCGCGCGTCGAGGACTTCGAGTACATCGTGACGGACTCCGAGGCGGAGGCGCTCCTCCTGGAGAACAACCTCATCAAGCGGCACCAGCCCCGCTTCAACATCCGCTTGAAGGACGACAAGAACTACCCGTACATCAAGATCGCGCTGAACGAGGACTTCCCCCGGCTGGACATCACGCGGCGGGTGAGCGACGATGGCGCCCGCTACTTCGGTCCCTTCGCCAGCGCCACGTCCATGCGCAAGACGATGGCGCTCCTCAAGCGCCTCTTCCCCTACCGCTCGTGCACCAAGACGATCACGGGCCAGGACCCGCGCCCCTGTCTGGAGTACTACATCAAGCGGTGCGTAGCGCCGTGCGTGGGGCTCGTCGATAAGGAGGAGTACGGCCGGGTCATCCAGCAGGTGATCCTGTTCCTGGAGGGACAGCACGGCCGGGTGCTGCGCGAGCTCCGGGAGCAGATGGATGCGGCCTCCGAGGCGCTCCAGTTCGAGCGGGCGGCCATGCTGCGCGACCAGGTCCGGGCCATCGAGCGGGTGGCCGAGGAGCAGAAGGCCGTCTCGCTGGAGCGCCTCGACCAGGACATCATCGCCATCGCCCAGAGCGACGATGAGGCCTGGGTGGAGGTCTTCTTCATCCGCCAGGGGCTCCTCACGGGCCGCGAGCACTTCATCCTGGCGGGGACGCAGGGCGAGAGCCCGGCGGCGATCATGGGCCAGTTCATCCAGCAGTACTACGCCTCGGCGTCGCACGTGCCGGCGGAGCTGCTCCTGCAGCACGAGCCCGAGGACCGGGATGCCCTCCAGGCCCTCCTGGGGGAGCGGCGCGGCAGGCGGGCGAGCCTCAAGACGCCGGCGCGCGGCGAGCGCCGGAAGCTGGTGGAGCTGGTGGCCCGGAACGCCCGCGAGGGGCTGGAGCAGCGCCGGGTGAAGTGGCTGGCCGACCGGGAGCGGGTCTCGGCGGCACTGGAGGAGCTCCAGGAGCAGCTGAGCCTGCCAGAGCTGCCCCGCCGCATCGAGACCTACGACATCTCGAACATCCAGGGCACCAGCGCCGTGGGGAGCATGGCCGTCTTCGAAGAGGGCAGGCCCAAGCCCCCGGCCTACCGCCGGTTCAAGATCCGGGGCGTGCAGGGCGCGGACGACTACGCCATGATGCGGGAGATGCTCCGCCGCCGGTTCGGCAGGCTGGCCCGGCGCGCCCAGGGCGAGGCCGGGGAGGCCGCCAACGACCGCGGCTGGAGCGCCATGCCCAACCTCGTGCTGATCGATGGCGGCAAGGGCCACCTCAACGCGGCGCTAGAGGTGCTCCTCGAGCTAGGACTGGCGAATCTCCCCCTCGCCAGCATCGCCAAGCGGGAGGAGGAGGTCTTCATCCCGGAGATGGCGGAGCCCATCGTGCTGCCCCGGGCGTCGCAGGGGCTCTATTTGCTCCAGCGGATGCGGGACGAGGCGCACCGCTTCGCAATCACCTACCATCGCAAGGTGCGGTCGCAGCGCGGCGTCCGCTCGGCGCTGGACGAGGTGCCGGGCATCGGCCCCCGGCGCAAGAAGGCGCTGATCCGCAAGTTCGGCTCGGTGCAGGCGGTCCGCGAGGCGCCGGTGGAGGAGCTGGCGGCGGTCGTGGGGATGACGCGCTCGCTGGCGGAGCGGGTGAAGGCGGCGCTGTAGAACCTAACCCGCTAGGGCCCTTCGATTATTCTGGGGAAACCTCTTTTGACAAAGAGGCTTTCCCCAGG
>CAZKTO010000135.1:0-2365 GCA_964555685.1 uncultured Dehalococcoidia bacterium | reverse complement strand
AAGTCGTGAACATTCCCGCACGGTCTCCCGACGTCCTGAAGGACGGCGAAGAGGCCGCGGCGCAGATTATCGGACTGGGGTGTATAGAAATGCCGACCGTTCTCGGGCGGGGTGACGCCGACGAACAGAACGCGCATGGGGTTCGGCGGCACGATACCAGCGGGATACAGCAGGCCGGGTGGACGATGGACATCGACATCGGGGAGTTCCGACTCGCAGCGAGTGCACTCCGCCACCCCGACCTGAACGCCCATCCAGCACTGCTTCATGGCTTCGACCTAGCCCGAGTTTACCGAGTTACGGCGGCCAAGGCGAGATCTGGTGAGCGGAATTCATAGCTTACGCGGAGCGAGCGGTATGACCTACGGAGACTGGAAGCGCGTGAGGTCGAGGGCGTCGACCACGCGCTGTTGGAGCGGGCTGAGCCGGCTGTACGCGATGATGGGGCGCGTCTTGCTGCGCGCGTCGCGATAGATGAGCGCGACTTCCTTGATGCCCTCGAGGGTCTCGAAGATCTTCACGATGCTCAGCTCGATGCCCTTCTGCGCGAGGGTCCGGCGCAGCAGGGAGCTCAGGAGCAGGGCCAGCACGCAGTAGAAGGCGTGGACGCGAATCTTCTGATCGGTCCAGTGATGCAACGGGCGCCAGCTCACGAAGTGGGGGTTCTTCATGCGTTTGAAGGCCTCCTCGATGTGGTACTGCCCCCGGTAGGCCCGCACGATGGCCTCATCGCTCCACGCCGCCTGGTCGGTGAACAAGATGTTCTTGCCGAGGAGCGTGCGCTGCAGACGACTCCAGGCGGTCTGATCCATGCCGTAACTGAGGCGGGGGCGGCCAGCCTGGGTGGTCACCTCCGTGCGAATGAGCGCCTTCATATGCCGGCCGGTCAGGATCGCCTCGACCTGCGTGGTGACCGAGGCGACCGTGGGGGGCTTGCCCTTGGGCGAGGGATGGGCCAGGTGCCGTTGCAGCTCCTTGAGCTTGCCGGTGCGTTTGCGGACCTCCCGCAGGATCGTCGCGCTCTGGGTGAGGAAGAGCTCGGGGTTGTAGGTGACCACGAGCGTGCGTTCGGCCCCGAGCACGTGCTTGCGGGTACGCCAGGCGAGCACCCCGTCGAGGTCCTCCCCCTCGAGGGCCTCAAACCGGGCACGGGGAATCCGGAGGAGGTCGGGATGCTGCGCGGGGCTCAGGGAGCCCACGAAGTGGTAGGGGCTTTGATCGAGCGCCGCCTGGTTGTCGGCGCTGTTGTTGCCCTTGTCATAGACGAGCGTGATCCCCGCGACGTGCTGGGTGAAGAGGCGATAGCGCGCCACCAGCGTCTCGGTGATGGAGGCGAAGGTGGGGGCGTCGTGGGTGTTGCCGGGGTAGACCTGGTGGAGGAGGGGGATGTGGAAGTCCTGCGTGACGAGGAGCGCCAGGCCCACGATGCGCAGGTCCGTGCGCTTTTCCTTGCTCTTGCCCCGCTGGGCGAGGCTGGGGGCGTCGTTGAAGCTGTCGATGAAGGTATAGAAGTTGGTCGTGTCGTAGAGCAGGCAGGAGAGATCCAGCGCGAAGCGCTCGATCAGGGTGCGGGTCAGATCGGTTTCGATGGCCCGGATCTGGTCGGCGTCGAGGTAGCTCATGTGGTCCCAGAAGCGCTGGCTGGTGAGCTGGCCGGGGGCGACGGGCAGCAGGCGCCGCAGGACGGTGGCCTGGTACCACTCGGCCAAGCGCGCCTTGCTGGTCGGGGCCAGGCAGCGGTTGAGGGCGGCCAGGGCGATGTAGGTGCCGACGCTCACGCCCTGGGTGCGTTTGCCGGCATGGCGGTCAATCGTGGCGATGAGCTCCAGCTGCTGGATCAGGTCATACAGGGCAGCCGGGCCGGCGAAGTCGCCCAGGGTGATCTCCTTGGGCGGGGCGGGCGCGGACGGCGCGCCCAGCGCGGCGACGATCGCCTCCGCCTTGCCGAGGTACTTTTGCCAGACGATGGTGGGCTTGCCGGCGACGCGCTGGCATTCGCGCGCATACCAGTAGGGGTGGCCGCGGATGAGCTTCTTCAGGAGGCTGACCGCCATGGTTAGGTCATACGCCAGCCGGGTGGCGGAAGTCAAGATCTGGGGGTGGGGCGGGATGTCCCCTCTATATCTGGGGCTCTCCCGGGGGGATCGACCGGCGTCATCCGGCGAGAATGGTTAGGTCATACTCTGGCGGAGTCCGCGTGGGCCGCGTCGCTCGAGGGCAACCCCACGAAACCCCGCATAAATGGCGGCTGGGCGAGCTACGCACCGAGCGAGGCGTGGAAGAATGCCTCGCTAACTCGGTAAAGTCGGGCTAGCTGCTCGTAAATCAACCTTATGTTCAGCACCAGTCACTCCAAGACCGTCTA
>CAZKTO010000134.1:0-2411 GCA_964555685.1 uncultured Dehalococcoidia bacterium | reverse complement strand
CTCCCGCGCGCCTTGCGGCGTGGGGAGGGGGTGCGTATAATAGGGTGCGTCTCGTCTCGGCGGGTCTGTGTTTGGAAAGTGGGGCTCTCCCCACTTTCCTTGGTTCTAGGGGGGTGCGTACCCCGGCCTGTCGGGGCGACCCAGCCTCGAGGGGAGAGCGCCGATGGACGTGAACAGCGCAGGAAGCGGGCATACGCCTGGGGCCACTCCGGCCCGAGGAGCGCCGCGGCCATGAAGAGCGAGTTCCTGGTCGCCATCACCCAGCTCGCCGCCGAGCGCAACCTCCCGCGGGAGGTGGTCCTGAACGCCGTGGAGGAGGCCCTCATCTCGGCGTTCAAGAAGGACCACCTGGCGGAGCGGGACCTGGCCGTCCGCATCAGCCCCACCACGGGCGACGTCCACGTCTTCGCCCGCCGGACGGTGGTGGCCGGCGACGCCGTCGAGGACCCCAAGAACCAGCTGACCCTGCCCGAGGCCCAGATGCTCCGGGCCGAGGCCCAGGTGGGGACCGTCTTCGAGGAGGAGGTGACCCCGGCCAACGCCGGGCGCATCGCGGCGCAGACGGCCAAGCAGGTGGTCATGCAGCGCCTGCGGGACGCGGAGCGGGAGCTGGTCTTCGCCGAGTACGCGGGGAGGGAGGGGGAGATCGTCCCGGCCGTCGTCCAGCGCTTCGAGGGGCGCAACATCATCCTGGAGCTGGGGCGGGCCGAGGCCATCATGCCGCCCCAGGAGCAGGTGCCCATCGAGCGCTACCGGCCCGGGGCGCGCCTCAAGGTCCTCCTGGTGGAGGTGGGCAAGAGCCCCAAGGGGCCCCAGATCGTCGCATCGAGGGCCCACAAGGACCTCCTGCGGCGCCTCTTCGCCCTCGAGGTCCCCGAGATCCACAACGGCATCGTCGCCATCGAGGCCATCGCCCGAGAGCCCGGCGCCCGCTCCAAGGTCGCCGTGCGCGCCCTCCAGGACCGGGTGGACCCCGTGGGCTCCTGCGTGGGGCTGCGGGGCGTCCGCATCCAGAACATCGTCAACGAGCTCCACGGCGAGAAGATCGACGTGCTGGAGTGGAGCCCCGACCCCTCGCTCCTCATCGCCCGGGCCCTCGCCCCCGCCCAGGTCATGCACGTCATCATCCTTCAGCCGAAGGAGGGGGCGCCCGGGGCCCCGGCCCCCACCGCCATCGTCGTGGTGCCGGACCGGCAGCTGGCCCTCGCCATCGGCCGCGAGGGCCAGAACGCGCGCCTGGCCGCCAAGCTGACCGGCTGGCGCATCGATATCAAGAGCACCGCCGAGGCCGAGGCGCTGCACCTGGAGCCGACGCCGGTCCCCGCCGCGGCCTTCGCCCAGCCCCACCCCCTCCCTGGGCGCCCGGCCCCCCGACTCGCCGGGGCCCCCATGCCCGCCCAGCCGCCGGCCCCCCTCCCGCCCCCGGAGCCGATGCCCGCCGAGGCCCTCGAGCCCCGGCAGGCCGGGGCCCCGGCCGAGGAGGCCCCCACCCTCGCCGAGGCCCTCGCCTCCACCGAGACCTGGCAGGTCCCGGCCGGCGCCGCACCCGCTCCTCCCGCCCAGCGCCCGGCCATCCGCTTCGCCGAGGAGATCATGGGGCGGCCCAGCGGCGGAGGCGGCCCTTCCCGCCGCGAGAAGGAGAAGGAGCGCGACCGCGAGGAGGCCGGCCGCGCGGGTGGCCGCGCCCGCCCCGCGGGCAGCCGCGCCCGCCCCGCGGGTGGCACCCGGCGCAAGGAGCGCCCCGCCGACCTCCAGGACCTCGCCGTCGAGGCCGAGGAGTAGCGCCTCACCCCCTGCCCCCTCTACCCCCAGATGTGGAAAGGCGACCACGAAGGCTCAAAGGCTCAAAGCCGAAGGTTGCGAGCCTCGAAGCAAACAGAGTCTTAGAGTCTTTGTGGTGAAGACTGGGAGAGGGGCGGCGCGCGCCCCCGCCCGATGCGCTATCATGAGCCAGGCCGGATCGCCGGCCCCGCGATGAGACCCGGTATGCACCATGCTGCGAGCTGAGAAGCAGGCCGCCAGGCCCAAACATATCCCCCTGCGCCGCTGCGCCGTCTGCGGGACCCAGGCCCCCAAGGGGCGCCTGCGGCGCATCGTCCGCGCGCCCGATGGGGCCGTGACGCTCGACCTCCGGGGCAAGGGCCCAGGCCGGGGCGCCTACCTGTGCGGCTCCCAGGCCTGCTGGGACGCCGGCCTCCCGGCCCCGACGAGTCGGGGGGCGGGGAGAGTGGCGGCCGTCCTGCGAACTCCCCTCGCGCCCGAGGAGCGCCTCCGCCTGCGGGCGGAGCTGGAGGCGGCGCCCCGCCCGGCCGGGGCGCCCGGCGTCCTTCCAGAGAGCCGGAAGGATGGAGGCGCCCCGTGAGCCCGCCCATCCGCAAGGGAGGCTTCCGGTCCGCGCGCGGGGGCCCCCG
>CAZKTO010000133.1:0-2569 GCA_964555685.1 uncultured Dehalococcoidia bacterium | reverse complement strand
CATGCGCGCCGTGACCGCGGAGATCCGCCGCGTCCAGTCCATGGGCGAGGAGGAGCTCATGGCCGCGGCCAAGGCCCTGGGGGCCCCCTTCGAGCTGGTGCTGGAGGTCCACAAGACGGGCCGCCTGCCCGTGGTCAACTTCGCCGCCGGCGGAGTCGCCACGCCGGCCGATGCGGCCCTCATGATGCAGTTGGGCGCCGAGGGCGTCTTCGTCGGCTCGGGCATCTTCAAGTCGTCCGACCCGGCCCGCCGGGCCAAGGCGGTGGTCCAGGCCACGACGCACTTCCGCGACGCCAAGATCATCGCCGAGGTCTCCCAGTCCCTAGGCGAGCCCATGCCCGGGCTGGACGTGCGCTCGATGAAGGCGGAGGAGCTGCTGGCGACCCGCGGCTGGTAGGGGAGCGGCAAGATTCCGGCCGCCGGGCGCCAGGATGGATGTCCAAGGCACGGCAGAGATGACGACCATCGGCGTCCTGGCGCTCCAGGGTGACTTCGGCGAGCACGCGGCGGTCGTGCGCCGGCTGGGCGCGGAGGCGCGCGAGGTCCGGCTCCCCCGCGATCTCGAAGGGCTCGACGGCCTGATCCTGCCCGGTGGCGAGAGCACCACCCTCGCGCTCCTGATCGGGCTCTCCGCCCTGCGCGACCCTATCCTGCGCCTGGCCGCCTCGGGCGCCCCGGTCTGGGGCACCTGCGCCGGGCTCATCGCCCTCGCCCGCCGCGTCCAGGGCCGCGACGAGCCGATCCTGGGCCTTATGGACGTGGAGGTCCAGCGCAACGCCTACGGCCGCCAGGTCGATAGTTTCGAGACGGAGATCGCCGTGCCCGCCCTGGGCGAGGCCCCCTTCCACGCCGTCTTCATCCGCGCCCCGCGCATCGCCGGGACAGGCCGGGGCGTCGAGACGATGGCGCGCACGCCCGATGGGACCCCCGTGGCCGTCCGGCAGGAGCGCCTGTTGGGAACGACCTTTCATCCTGAACTGACCGAGGACCCCCGGTTCCACGCCTACTTCCTCCACATGGTCAAGGAACGCCATGATTCCGCCCGTGCTGCGGTCCGCTAACCCCCTGGACCTGGCGAGCCTCCTGCTGCTCCAGGCCCGGGCCTGCCCCAACGAGGCCCGGAGCCGTCACGCGCTGATGGTGGGGGGCCACCGGGCGCTGCCATACGGCGCTCTGCTCCGAGAGTGGTTGTGGCGCAAGGCCGACCGGCGGGCCTGGCTCCTCGCCCGGCGCGGCATGGCCGCGGGCGTCATCGTTGTCCGGAGGCGCATGGGCCCCACTGCATGGGAGGTGGGCTGGTTCCAGGCCGCCCGGGGCGACGGGCACACCTTCTCCGAGATGCTGGAGGCGGCGACCCAGGCCACCGGCGAGCTGGGCGCTCAGAAGCTCTTCCTGAGACTGCGGACCGGAAGCCCGTTCGAGGCGGCAGTCCGAGCTGCCATGTTCTGCCCCTTGGTGAGCGAGGACGTGTACGTGCGCCGCGCCGCTGGTGAGGCGAGCGATGCACCCCCGGCCAGCGCCGCCCTGCGAGCCGCCTCGGAGGCCGACGAGTTTCCCCTGTACCACCTCTATCAGTCGGTGGTCCCGGCGCCGGCCCGCGAAGCCGAAGGGATGACGGCCGGGCAGTGGCGCGAGGGCCTCGATCTCCCGCGCGGCTGGCGGTGGGAGGACGGCCTGGTGCTGGAACGCGAGGGAGCGGTGGCCGGATGGGCCGCTGTTTCCGAGGGCCGCCGGAGCGCCATGCTGCACTGCCTCGTCGGCGCGCAGGGTCTGGACGGCGCCGAGGCCCTGATCCGCGCCGCTCTGGCCAAGACGCGGGCCAGCCGCGGCGTCGCCTGCGCGCTGGCAGGCTACCAGCAGGCCCTGGCGCGGCCCCTGGAGGCCCAGGGATTTCAGAAGGCAGCCTCGCAGGTCCTGTACGTGCGCCATGTGACGGTCCGCGTGCGGGAGCCGGAGATCGTCGCCGCGGGAGCGCTGTCGCGGTGAGCCCCGAGGCGCCGGCCGTCCAGCGGCCTGTGAGCGATGACCTGGGCCTGCTCCTGGATGCCGTGCCTCCGCGCATCACCGGGCCCCTGCGCAAGCAGCGCGACCTGAGCGAGCTCCTCGAAATCGTCATGGACCTGGGGCGGCCTCCCACGGTGCGGTTCCTGGGGCGCGAGCTCCGGCTCGATGAGGACGAGGTCACCCGGGACGACCTCGCCTATGTGACGGCGCGCATCGGCGACTTCGGCCGCGACAATCGCGCCGGCATCGAGCGCACCCTGCACCGCATCTCGGCCATCCGCAACCGCAAGGGCGAGACCATCGGCCTGACCTGCCGCGTGGGCCGCGCCGTCTTCGGCACCATCAGGATCATCGAGGACCTGGTCCAATCGGGCCGGAGCGTCCTGCTCCTGGGCCGGCCCGGCGTCGGCAAGACCACCATGCTGCGGGAGGTGGCCCGGGTCCTCGCCGATGCGTTCGACAAGCGCGTCATCGTCGTCGACACCTCCAACGAGATCGCGGGCGATGGCGACATCCCTCACCCGGGTATCGGCAGGGCGCGGCGCATGCAGGTCGCGGCCCCCGA
>CAZKTO010000132.1:0-2613 GCA_964555685.1 uncultured Dehalococcoidia bacterium | reverse complement strand
TACAGCGGCCGCAGCCTGGCCCTGTTCCGCCTCGGCAAGGGTGTCGAGCTCGTCCTCGGTCTGACGCTGGTGGCTGCCTTCTACCTCGGCGGAGTCGCCGGTCCGCTGGCCTTCTTCGTCAAGACGCTGGCCTTGCTGCTGATCGTGGCCGGGCTGCAGGCGGTGCTGGCCCGGCTGCGCATCGACCAGACCGTCGGGCTGTGGTGGCGCTACGGCGTGCTGCTGGTCCTGGTGCAGTGGGCGGTGATGTGGCTCCTGCGAGGAGGGTGGCGATGAAACTGGCGACAATGTTTCAGGATGTCTTTCCGTCCCTGTTTCGCGCGCCGGTGACGGAGCGCTATCCCTTCGAGCGCCGGGAGGCGCCGGAGCGGCTGCGCAGCCTGCTGCGGTGGGACCGCGAGTCGTGTACCGGTTGCGGCATGTGCGCCACGGACTGCCCGTCGCAGGCGATCGAGATGGTGATCTACGACAAGAAAGCCAAGAGCATCGTCTTCGGCCTGCACATCGACCGCTGCACGTTCTGCGGACAATGCGCCTTCAGCTGCAAGCAGGGGAGTCTGACGCTTGAGAATGACAAGTGGGAGCTGGCTTGCCTCGACCGCGGGAACCTGATGGTCCACTTCGGGGACGCCAAGGATGTGCAGAATGTCCTGGCCGGCGCCGCCCCGCTGCCCTTAGAGTCTCTCTCAAGAGAAGGCTGCGGGGTGCTTCCGGGCGCACCGGCGGAGGCCGCCGGTGGCTGAGGCCCGCCGCGTGGCGTTTCTCGGGATCGGCCACCGGCTGCGGCGCGACGACGCTGCCGGGGTGGAGGTCTGCGAGCGCATGCGGCCGGCGCTCGACGGACGCCGGGATGTGCTGGTCGTGTCCGGCGGGTCGGCGCCGGAGAACTGCGTCGGCGTCCTGCGGGCCTTCGCGCCGGATCTGGTGGTCGTGATCGACGCCGCTCGCATGGGTCAACCTCCGGGGACGATCCTCCGGATCGCCCCATCGGACCCCCGGGCTGCAGGCGCCTCCACCCACACGTTGCCGCTGCCGGCGTTCTGTGAATACGTCCAGTCCACGCTGGGCTGCGAGGTCACCCTGTTGGGCATCGAGCCGGCCGACACCTCGTTTGGTGAAGGCCTGACGCCGGCCGTCGAGCAGGCAGTGGAGCAGGCGGCGCGGGAGGCCGTTGCGCAACTGGCATACGGACCCGTGAATCGCCGGCCGCCCAGTCGTCCCTCGGCGGCCCGGGCTCTAGACGGTTCTGAGAGATGCCCTCTGGCCTCACCCCCTGCCCCTCGCGGAGCAGCCCGGCGGGCCTCTCCGCGGAGAGCGTTCGACCAATGCCAGTCTCATGGCGGAGAGGGGGTGGTTAGCTCTGAGGGGAGGGGGGAGCGGAGCTCTCCCCTTCCCCTCAAGAATTCCCTCCCCTCCCCCAGCGAGGCTCGACCACAGGCTGGTCACGGCTTTCGCCGGGGGAGGGGCAAGGGGAGGGGGCCAGAGGGTTCGTGCCTCGGTGGAGGAGCTTTGGCCGTCGCCGAGGCAATCGGCGCTCCGAGAGTGGGCGTGAAGTCGGTGACAAGGAGCGAGAACGATGACAATGCGGATCCTCGATAAGCGATCCGTCCCAGCCTGGATTGATTATCTGCGAACGACGCGGCGGGTGGTGGGACCGAAGCCGTCCAACGGTCACCCCGCTTTCAGCGAAATCGAAACGGCCGCCGACCTGGCGCTCGATTACGCCACGACGATCCTCCCGCCGAAGAAGGCGCTGTTGCCGACCGAGGAGGAATTGTTCCGCTTCGACCACGGCCGGCCCCAGACGCCTTCCGATGCGACCCCGACGGTGCTGCTCGGAGTGCACACCTGCGACCTGCACGCCATTCAGATCCTGGATCGTGTGTACGGCTTGGGCGTGCGCGATCAGGCATATCAGCGCCGGCGCGACTCGACCGTCCTGGTGGGCGTGGAATGCCTGCGGCCGTGCAGCGAGCACGCCTTCTGCAAGTCGATGGGCACGCTGGCCCCGCCGGAGGGGGTGGACCTGCACCTGATCGACCTGGGCGAGTCCTTCGCCGTCGAGGTCGGCACGGACCAGGGCGGGGCACTGCTCGAGGGCGTGGCCGGCATTCGCGACGCCGGAGGGGATGATCTGGCCCGCGTCGATCGCCTCATGAACGAGAAGTGGGCGCGCTTCCCCTACCCCCTCGAATTCGACATCAGCGCATTGCCGAGCCTGTTGACCACAGGCCGCGGCAGCGAGCTGTGGAACGAGCTGGCCGAACGCTGCTTGAGTTGCGGTTCGTGCACCATCGTCTGCCCGACGTGCTCTTGCTTCGATGTGCGGGATGAGATGGATCTGTCGCTGAGCAGCGGGGCCCGCACCAGGGTGTGGGACTCGTGTCAGCTGGCCTCGTTCGCCGTGGTGGCCGGCGGGCACAACTTCCGCAAGACCCGCGCCGCCCGCCAGCGGCATCGTTTCCTGCGCAAGGGCAAATTCCAATTGGAAGCGTTAGGCCTCGTTGGCTGTGTCGGCTGCGGGCGCTGCGCTCAGGCGTGCATCGCCAACATCACGCCGATCGACACCTACAACGGACTCTACCGAAGGCTGCAGGAGACGGCGCGGCCGGA
>CAZKTO010000131.1:1062-2691 GCA_964555685.1 uncultured Dehalococcoidia bacterium | reverse complement strand
GACGAGATCGCGGCGGCGCCTGCCAAGATCCCTGTGGGGCATGCCCTGCGCTGGTGGTCGCCGTACGAGGGGCCGGGCCAGGAGCCGTACCTGGCGGTCTTCATGACCGCTCGGGCGTACGTTCGCTGCTGCGCGCACGCCGGCAGCGATCTGGAGCACGAGGTGGGCGGGGCCCTGGTCGGCGGATGGCGGCGCGACCGCGCCACGGGCCGCCCGTTCATCGTCATCGAGACGGCGCTCCCGGCCCGGCATACGCGCCAGGGCCGCTCCTATGTGACTTTCACCCAGGACAGCCTGGTGGATCTGCACGAGGAGCTGGAGGAGCGCCACCCGGGCAAGCTGCTCGTCGGCTGGTACCACACTCATCCCGGGATGGACGTCTTTCTCTCCGGCTATGACCTGTGGCTCCATGAACACTTCTTCCCGTATTCGTGGCAGGTGGCGCTGGTCATCGAGCCGCATGCGCCGCACGGCGGCTTTTTCGTGCGCGGGCCGGACGGCCAACCCGACCCGCGGCGTTACACGGGCTTCGGGGAACTGTTGCGCCGGCGAGGCGCGCCCGAACCGACCTTCCCGGAAGCTTTCACCCCGCGGCCTTCCACGGAACTCCAATGGGAGGCCGCGGGGCATAGCTTCCGGGAAGGTTCCAGGCCGGGAGAATCCCACGGCAGCGTGGTGGGCTGGGCAAACTTGCGGCCGGACGGGGCGGCGCCTGCAAACGATGGAGGGGCGATCTCATGAGTCGACGTATGCGAACGTACTACTACACCGTCGTCGGGGCCATCGGCGGGCTGATCGCCTGGCGCCTCAGCGACCTGCTCGGCCTGTCCTTCACCGCCAGCCTGACCGTGAATGAGCTCATCGTCGGCGGCCTGATCGGCCTGTCGATCGGCCTGCTGATCGGCGCCGCCGAAGGCATCGTCACCTTGAGTCCGCGGCGCATGCTGCGCACCGCCATCGTTGCCGCGCCCCTCGGCCTGGCGGCCGGAGCCATCGGTTTGGTTCTGGGTGAGGCCGCCTTCCAGTTGCTCGGCGGCGAGGCGGCGGGGCGCGTGTTCGGTTGGGCCGTCTTCGGCCTGCTGATCGGCCTGGCCGAAGGCACCACCGGCCGCACCCAGATGTGGAAAGGAGCCCTCGGAGGGCTGCTGGGCGGCGCCGTCGGTGGAGCATTGATCGAGATCGCCCGCCGCGGCTACGCCGACCCCGTCATGGGGAAGGCCGTCGGCCTGGTCCTACTGGGAGCGGCGGTGGGCGCCTTCATCGCGCTGATCACGGTGCTTCTCTCGCGCGCCTGGCTCGAGGTGGCGTCGGGCAAGCTCAAGGGGGCCGAGTTCGTGCTCGACAAGTTCCTGCCGGCCGGCGGGCCATCGGCGATCATCGGCAGTGATGCGCTCAAGGCCGATATCGCCCTGCCCGACCCCGATATCGCGCCGCAGCACGCGCTTCTGAGCGGAAGCGGAACCCACGTCAATCTCAAGGACCTCAGCCTGAGCGGGACGTTTGTCGACAATCGCCGGATTCAGGCGGCGGCCCTCGCCGACCGCCAGCGCATCCGCCTGGGCAACACAGAGCTCGTCTATCACGAAAGAAGGTGAGACGATGATCGCGCCTAGCATCCCGAAGGGGACG
>CAZKTO010000131.1:0-1052 GCA_964555685.1 uncultured Dehalococcoidia bacterium | reverse complement strand
CATCGGAGCGTTGGCGCTCGTGCCGTGGATCTTCCCCCTCTCCCAGGGCGGGCCGGCCGACGTCCATCTCCAGATCACCCAGATCGACCGCTCCCGGTTTCCGGAGATCCAGGTCTTCGTCTCGGCCACGGACGCCTCCGGCGAGCCGGTGGCGGTGCCGGCGGACGACTTGCGCCTGTTCGAGAACGGGCAGCCCGTCGAGCCGGAGTCGATCCGCGGCGCCGGGGAGATCGGACCGCTGACGACGATGCTGGTGATCGACATCTCGGGAAGCATGGCCGTGTCCGGAAAACTGGATGCGGCCAAGGCCGCCGCCCTGGCTTACGTCGACCAGATGCAGCCCGGAGACCAGACCGGGCTCATCGCCTTCGATGTCGAGAGCGAGGTTGTCCAGCCGGTGACGGAGGATCGCCAGGGCCTGGCCGAGGCCATCCGGGGCTTGCAGACCGGGGGTGACACGGCGATGTTCGACGCCTTGGTCGAGGGCGTGCGGCAGCTCGAGCCGATCGCCGGACGCAAGGCGATCATCGTGCTGACGGACGGGATGGACAACTCCAGCCGCGCCACGCTCGACGAGACGCTGAGTCAGATCGGAGACGAGGGGCCGTCGATCTCGGCCGTCGGCCTGGGCGATCGCAGCGAGCTCGGGGTTTCCTTTGCCGGCCTGGACGAAGCCCGCCTCGAGTCGTTGGCGGCGCGCGCCGGAGGCGTCTACGCCCGCACCGCCGATGCCGCAGAGCTGCGGCAGGTCTACCAGCGCCTCGGGCGCGCCCTGCACAGCGAGTACGTCGTCACGTACATCACGGGGCTGCCGCTGCGCGATGGAGTCAACCGGACCCTCGACATCCGCCTGGCGTCAAGCGCGGCCGGCGCGATCCGGCGCTACAACCCCGGCGGAGTCGTGCCGGAGGTGGCGCAGCCCGCGCCCTGGTCCCTCTTCGGCTTGGCCCTGGCTGCCCTGGCGGCGCTGCTGCTTCTCCCCGCGCTGTTGCGGCTAGGCCTGTCCGCGGCACGCAACTTCTCTGTCCCCGGTCGGCCTGAGGCTCGGCCCG
>CAZKTO010000130.1:0-2759 GCA_964555685.1 uncultured Dehalococcoidia bacterium | reverse complement strand
TTGAGCGTCGGGTTGCGCTGGAGCCGGGAGAGGGGCGTGATCATGCTGAGGAGCATGGTCAGCTCGGCGTGCTCGGGCACGTAGCTCTGGATGACGAAGGCGTTGCGCTTGGGGTCCAGCCCGATGGCGAGCCAGTCCAGCGCCACCTGCATGACCGATGCGCGGATGCGCGCGATCTCGTCGACATGGTCGGAGAGGGCCTGGTAGTCGGCGATGAGGAAGAGGCAGTCGTACTGCCCTTGGAGGCGGAGCCAGTTTTCGAGGGCGCCGGCGTAGTGGCCCAGGTGCAGGGGCCCCGTGGGCCGGATGCCGGTCAGGATGCGTTTCTTGGGTGCCTCACCCCCCTGGCCCCCTGCCCCTTCGACTTCCCCTGTCGCTCTGACCGCCACGCTTCTCGCCACGCTTTGCTCGCGGCTTCGGCTCAGGGCTTCGGCTAAGAACAGGGCAGGCTCCGGGGGCAGGACTCCCCCTGGACTCCCCCGTAAGGGCTCTTCTGGCGCCGGCCTTGCGCTCATAGTGTCTCCCCCAAAACAAAACCCCGTCCCTCAAGGGACGGGGTTCGATTCCCGCGGTGCCACCCTTGTTCCCCGATTCGCTCCGACCTAATCGGGGCTCATCGGGGCGCTTGCTCGGGTACGACCATTCCCGTGAGGGAGCGACGATACCCTGGGCTGTGATAACGGTGCCCGCTCCGTCGCATCCTACGTCCCGATCGTGTCAGGAGTTCGGTGCGCAGCTCCCGAGTCCATTCGCCCTCCGCGCTGGCGCCGGTTCACACCGTACCCGGCTCTCTGGGGCCCGCTGGAGGGGTACTTCTCTCGTTCGCCGCCTTTGAATCTTACCTTAGCACAAAATATAGCAGGGGTAATAAGGAGGTGTCAAGGACGGGCCTCTCTTTTATAGAGGGAGGTACAAGACGCGCTTCTCTACACGGGCATCCAGCCTAGTCCGGCTTGGTAGGGGCGGGTTTCAAACCCGCCCCTACGACGATATCCCTAATCAATCCGCGCAGATAGGCGATCTGCCCCGTGTGTTGTGTGAAATCCATCGCGGTGGCGATAAAGGCCTGCCAAGCGGGACGCGGGTCACCCGTGGGCATATAGTGAAAAGGCAGCTCCAACTGGGCAGGTGTCATCTGTGCGACGCGTTCTACCGTTGCCCGGTGGGCAGCGTCTACGTAACCGAACAGAAGCGCAGGGTCCACGCGAAACGAAGCCACCTGCTCTGCTGAATCGCCTAGACCAGTTCGATGAGCATCAATCCCAAACTGATCTGCCCACCCCTCGCCCACCCATACTTGAGGATTTCCACTTACCATGGCTCCATAGCGGTCCTTCCATCGACTCAGGTGCCACGCAAGCCAGGCAATTGAGTTGGTGTCTGGAGTTGGCTGGAAATACAGTTGCTCATCTGTCAGGCCATCGGTGGCCCTCTTAAGCGCCCGGTGGGCTGCCTCGAGGAGAGCCACGGCGAAGCGATTGAAGCCGGAAACCTCGTACGCCATGCTTTGCCCCTAATACGCGAGTTATCGTTCGACAGGGTAAAAAGTAGGGGCGCAGCACGCTGCGCCCCTGCACAGAGGAGAGGAGGGCCTATCGCGCCTGGACCGGCTCCCGCTCCTGCTCCAGCCGCTCGACCAAGTCCGCTACCGTCGTGCGGTCCAGGATGCGCTGGACGGCGTCCTCCACGTCCTGCCAGATATCGCGCTGGGAGCAGCCGGGCGAGAGGTTGCAGAGCGCCGGGTCGTCCAGGCAGCCCACCATCGTCCCCGTCTCGCCGAGGGCGACCATGACCATGCCCAGCGTGATCTCGGAGGGGGACATACCAAGGATATGCCCGCCCTGGGGCCCTCGCTGGCTCTTCACCAGGCCGGCCTTGCTCATCGTCAGGAGCAGCCGGTCCAGGAACGCCTCCGGGACCATCTGCCGCCGCGCGATGTCGGCGGAGTGGATGGCTCCTTCGCCCTCGTGCTGCGCCAGGTCCACCAGCGCCCGCACGCCGTAGTCGACTTTGATGGGGATATGCATGTTCCAGCTCTCTCTCCCTGCCGCCTGCCCGGCCGTACGGTGACGGGCGGGCACAGAGGCCCGCCCCTACTCCGACGACACCTGCTCCTCTTTGCCCTCCAGCGCCGCCCGCAGCGTGTGCCACGCCAGCGTCGCGCACTTCACCCGCGACGGGAACTCCCCCACGCCGCCCATGACCTCCAGGTCGCCAAGGTCCTCGGCGTCGCCCGCGCCGTTCCGAGCGCCCGTCACCAGGGCGTGGAATCGCTGGAAGAGGCGCTCCGCCTCCTCCACCGTCTTGCCCTTGACCGCCTGCGTCATCAGGGAGGCCGAGGCGCGGGAGATGGCGCACCCGGAGCCCTTGAACCCGATGTCCTGGATGTGGCCCCCGTCCAGCTTCACCGAGAGCTTGATACGGTCGCCGCAGAGGGGGTTGAAGCCATCGACCACGCGGTCGGCGTCCGGGACCTCTTTGAAGTTCCGGGGCCGGCTGTTGTGGTCCAGCACGATCTCCTGGTAGAGCTCGCGAATCTCCGTCATCGGCCCATAACCTCGAAGACCTTGTGTAAGCCCTTCACGAGGGCGTCGATCTCTTCCCTGGTGTTGTAGAAGGCCAGGGACGCCCGCGCCGTCGCGGGGATGCCGAAGCGCTCCATCACCGGCTGGGCGCAGTGGTGCCCGGCCCGGATGGCGATCCCCTCCCGGTCCAGCACGGAGCCCACATCGTGCGGATGGATGCCGCCCAGCACGAAG
>CAZKTO010000129.1:0-2768 GCA_964555685.1 uncultured Dehalococcoidia bacterium | reverse complement strand
CTCGGGCCCTACGAGGTCCTGGCCCCCCTCGGGGCGGGCGGGATGGGCGAGGTCTACCGCGCCCGGGACACCCGGCTCGATCGCATCGTGGCCCTGAAGGTCCTGCCCGAGCACCTCGCCGCCAACCCCGACCTCCGCCAGCGCCTCGAGCGTGAGGCCCGGGCCGTCTCCAGCCTCAATCATCCCCACATCTGCGCTCTCTATGACGTCGGCCAGCAGGACGGGACCGACTTTCTGGTCATGGAGCTGCTGGAGGGCGAGACCCTCGCCGATTGCCTGGGCCGTGGCCCGCTTCCCACCGGGCAGGTCCTCCGCTACGGCATCGAGATCGCGGATGCGCTCGACAAGGCTCACCGCCAGGGCATCGTCCACCGCGACCTCAAGCCGGGCAACGTCATGCTCACGAAGTCGGGGGCGAAGCTCCTCGACTTCGGACTGGCCAAGTTGCAGACCGCATCCTCCGCGACGGGGGCGTCCGTGCTCTCGGCCGTGGCCACGGCGCAGCGCCCCCTGACCGAGCACGGCACCGTGCTGGGGACCTTCCAGTACATGGCCCCCGAGCAGCTCGAAGGGAAGGAGGCCGATGCGAGGACCGACCTCTTCGCCCTGGGCTCCCTCCTCTACGAAATGGCGACCGGCCGGAAGGCCTTCACCGGGAAGAGCCAGGCGAGCCTCATCGCCGCGATCCTCTCCACGGAACCGCCCCCCTTGTCGTCGCTGCAGCCCCTGGCCCCGCCCTCCCTGGAACGGCTGGTCAAGGCGTGCTTGGCCAAGGACCCCGACGATCGGCTGCAGACCTCCCATGACGTGATGCAAGAGCTGAAGTGGATCGTAGAGGCGGGCTCCGCGGCAGGTGTGGCTGCGCCAGTAGCGGCGGCGAGGCGCAAGATCGGCGAGCGCCTGGCCTTCTTGCTGGCCGCGGGGTTGGGGGCGTCGACGCTTCTTCTGATTTGGGCACGACCGCACGACTCGACAGGGAGCCGGCCGGCGACAAGGCTGGAGCTGATCCTTCCCACCGGTGTGGAGCTCAGCATGAACTACGCGCAAAGCACTGCCCTTTCGCCGGACGGGACGCGCGTGGCCTTCGCGGGCATGCTCGCCGGGGCGAGGCGGCTCTACGTGCGGCGCCTCGACGAGTTCGAGGCCGTGCCGCTCGCCGGCACCGAGCGACTGACCTCGTGCTTCTTTTCCCCGGATGGCCGCGCGATCGGGTTCATAACCAACGACGAGGTCGTGAAGAAGGTGTCGCTGGCGGACGGTCTGGTCATCACCCTGGCCCGCGGTGTGAATTTCTACGGAGGCGGGGCGTGGGGGGCGGACGACCGCATCATCTTCAATCGGGCCGGCGTTCTCTGGCAGGTGCCGGCTTCAGGAGGGGCGCCAGCGCAGTTGACGACGCTGGACGCCGCGAAGCACGAGCTGTCTCACGTGTTTCCGGCCATCCTTCCCGGAGGCCAGGCGATCCTCTTCGCTTCCGTGACCGGCAGCCGCCGCGATGCCGCACACATCGAGGCGCTCTCGCTCGCCACTCGCACGAGGCGTGTCCTCATCGAGGGCACCGCGCCCCTCTATGCGCCGAGCGGGCATCTGGTCTTCTTTCGCGACGGCGCCCTGCTGGCGGCGCCTCTCGATGCGGACCGCCTTGAGCTGACGGGGCCGCCCGTCCGCCTCGTCGAGACTCTGGCCATAGACTTTGCGGGCGTTCCCGTGGCGGCGGTCTCCAGCACGGGAACGCTCGTGTATGCTCCGGGCGACACCCCGGTCGGCCGGCTCGTGTGGGTCTCGCGCCAGGGCGTTGAGCAGTCCATCAACGACGCCCTGAAAGGCTACATGAACCCGCGTCTGGCCCCGGACGGTCGCCAGATCGTGGTCAGCGCGACCGGCGACCTGTGGGTGCTCGACCTGGCGCGCGGCGCGTTCGCACGGATGACGTCGGAGGAGACGGCCGGGAACAACTTCCCCGTGTGGTCGGCGGCCGGGAAGCGGGTGGTGTTCCGCACCCTGACCGGGCTGTACTCTTTGGACGCCGATGGCGGCGGCCATGCGGAGGCCGTTCCCGGCACGTCGTCGGCCGACTTCCCCACGTCTGTCTCACCGGATGGTGACACCCTCGCCCTCAGCCGGTTCGGGCCGGACATCTCGAGTGATGTGTACGTGGTCTCCCTGCGTGGCGAGCCCAACCCGCGTGCCCTGGTGAGCACCACGGCGTTCGAAGGTGGCGCCCAGTTCTCGCCGGATGGTCGCTACATGGCGTACGTCGCGGCCGAGTCCGGGCAGTCCCAGGTGTACCTGCGCCCCTTCCCCGGCCCGGACCGAAAGTGGCAGGTTTCCACGCAGAGCGGGACACAGCCGCGCTGGAACCGGAATGGCCGGGAGCTCTTTTACCGCCAAGGCAACAAGATGATGGTGGTCGACGTATCCCTGGGCCCGGATCCCGCCCTTTCCCCGCCCCGGCTGCTCTTCGACCAGCGATACGCCTTCAACAACGCGTCGGTTGCGAACTACGACGTCAGCCTCGACGGCCAGCGCTTCCTGATGGTGAAGGACGAGCAGGGCGCGGGCCGGCTCAACGTGGTCCTCAACTGGTCCGAAGAGCTGAAGCGGCGCGTCCCCGGAGCCGGCCGATGACGGGGTCATCCTCTCCGGGCCTATCGCTGACGTTGCGCCGGAGCGCGCCCCCGGCTATCCTTCTCCTTCGAGGTGAAGCCGTGACACGCACCCTGAAGCACCATCCTTATCGTCCGTCGCCCCGCGACGACGCCGCCCGC
>CAZKTO010000128.1:0-2856 GCA_964555685.1 uncultured Dehalococcoidia bacterium | reverse complement strand
ATCGCCAGGGGAGTAACGTCCGCCGTGTTGTGTACCGTGCCACCAAGGCAAACCCCTCCGGAGCCCCGCCTTTGGCGGGGGCCGCTTTCCGCCCGCCCCGACTTGTCGGGGCGGGTATCCAGCAGCCGGTTTTATGACCATGCTCATGGTCCAGGCGGGGCGTCCGGCGCCGCCCTAGTCGACCGTCTCGACCGTCTCCACCGGCACCTCGTCTACTCGCTCGTTGGCGAGCCCGGGCCCCGCCTGCCTGTTGACGATTCGAAAGGCCCGGATCATGGGCCGGTCCCCATCGGCCAGGGAGACGATGACGTAGAGGTGGTCGAAGAGGCCGGGCGGCGGGACCTTCGAGATGTCGGTCACCGAGGGGTAGGCCTCGGAGAAGGTGTGGGAGTGGTAGAAGGCCACGATCTCCTGGCCGGCCGCCTCCGCCTCGAGGGTGACCCGGAGCGTGTCCCGGCCATCGATGGTGTACCTCACGGGGCTCCGGTCGCTGTTGGTGGCGCGATGGACCTGGTGCACCGTTTGGCCCAGGCCCGTGAGGATGCCGCAGCACTCGTTGGGGGCCTCGGCCCGGGCGTGGGCGATCATCTCCTGGACGTGGCGCCGGGAGAGCTTGAGGGATGGCATGCGTCACCTGGTGCGACGAGGGATGGGGGCCGAGGTTCGCTGGGGGCTAGGCCGCGACTTGGATGGAGCCCGGAGGGCCGGCGGTGATCTCGCCGACGACGGTGGCATGCTCGACGCCGCGGGCCTTGAGGGCGCGCAGAAGGGCCTGGGCCTTTGCCGCCGCCACGGCGATGAGCAGTCCGCCCGAGGTCTGGGGGTCGTAGAGGAGCCGCCACGCCCCCGGGTGCACGGCGGAGGCCCAGGTCACCGATGGATCGTAGAACGACCGGTTGCGGGTCGTGCCGCCGGGCGCGATCTCCTGCTCGACGCCGAGCTCCCACGCGCCGGGCAAGAACGGGACCTGGGAGAGGCGGACGATGGCGCTCGCGCCGCTGGCCTTGGCCATTCCCCACAGGTGTCCCAGGAGCCCGAAGCCCGTGACGTCCGTGCAGGCGCTGACGCCCGCCTCCAGCGCCGCCTCCGAGGCCGCGCGGTTCAGCGCCGTCATGTGCCGCACGGCGGTCATGAAGGTCTCTTGGCTGGCCCGGTCCGCCTTGGCTGCGGTGGTGATGACTCCCGTGCCCAGCGGCTTCGTCAGGATAAGCGCGTCGCCCGGACGAGCGCCGGCGTTGGTCAGCTCCTTGCCCGGGCGCACGACGCCCGTGACCGCCATGCCGTACTTGGGCTCAGCGTCGTCGATGGTGTGGCCGCCGACGATGGGCACGCCGGCCTCGGCGGCCTTCTCGGCGCCGCCTCGCAGGATCTCCTTCAGGACCTCCTGGGGGAGCTCCTTGGGGAAGGCCACGATGTTCATGGCGGTGAGGGGCCGGGCGCCCATGGCGTAGATATCGCTCAAGGCGTTGGCGGCGGCGATGAGCCCGTAGAGATACGGATCGTCCACCACCGGCGGGAAGAAGTCCACCGACTGCACGATGGCGATCTCGTCGGTGAGCCGGTAGACGGCGGCGTCGTCGGACGTGGCGATGCCCACCAGCAGGTTCGGGTCCTTCACCTGCGGAAGACCTTTCAAGAGCGCGTACAGGTCACCCGGACCGTACTTGGCGCCTCAGCCGCCGCATCGAGTCAGGGTGGTGAGCCTGATCCTCTGCCCTATGGTCATGTCCTTTCCTGGGGCCGCTCCGGCGCTTCAGGGGCGGCTTCATACGGTCGATTGTAGCACAGGGCTCCCGTTGCCCCGCCAGCGACCCCCGCGCTGGGCAGGGCAATCGTGAGCAAGGACAAGACGCGATTGCCCTGCGGCGCTGCGTTTGTGGCGATTCTGTCGTATTTGCCATTTTGCTATAATGACTGGTGGCCTGAAGGGATGTTGGCCATCGCGTGGGCGTGTAGGCCGTCGAGAGGGGGGCGCGACGGGCCGGGAGTCGCTGCCCAGGGGCGTTCATGAACCAGCGGCTGGTCCGAAATAGCATCGTCTATCTGCTTATTCTGGTCGCCGTCGTTGCGATCTTCTATGCGGTCTTCCGGTCTCCTGCCTCGGGCACGGACGTATCCATCACCGATGTCATCTCTCGCGCCAAGGCCGGCGAGATCAAGCAGATCGTCGTCGACGGCGACAACGTCACCGCCGAGACGCTAGCGGGGGACAAGCTCAAGGCGCGGAAGGAGCGGGACGTCAGCGTCATCGAGCTCCTCAAGGCTGCAGAGGTGCCCATCGTCGGCGAGAACGCCGTCCAGGTGAAGGTCAAGCAGTCCAGCTCCTTTGGGAACGTCCTGGGCATCTTCCTGAACTTTCTGCCCATCATCTTCCTCTTCGCCCTGATCCTGTTCATGATGCGCCAGGCGCAGGGGACGAACAGCCAGGCCATGAGCTTCGGGCGGAGCCGCGCCCGGATGTTCGTCGGCAACCGGCCCTCGGTGACCTTCGCCGACGTCGCCGGCGTGGAGGAGGCCAAGCAGGAGCTCCAGGAAGTGGTGGAGTTCCTTATGTACCCCGAGCGCTTCGCCAGCCTGGGGGCCCGGATCCCCAAGGGCGTGCTCCTGGTGGGCCCCCCCGGCACGGGGAAGACGCTCCTGGCGAAGGCCGTGGCCGGAGAGGCCGGCGTCCCGTTCTTCAACATCAGCGGCAGCGAGTTCGTTGAGATGTTCGTGGGCGTGGGCGCCTCCCGCGTGCGCGACCTCTTCGAGCAGGCGCGCCGTCACGCCCCGTGCATCATCTTCGTCGACGAGATCGACGCCGTGGGCCGCCACCGGGGCGCCGGACTGGGAGGCGGCCACGACGAGCGCGAGCAG
>CAZKTO010000127.1:0-2887 GCA_964555685.1 uncultured Dehalococcoidia bacterium | reverse complement strand
CCATGATGCCGTCGCCGGTGTGCTTGATCTCGCTGCCGGCGTGGGCCTTGAGGGCGTCGCGGACGATGGTGTTGTGCGCTCGCAGCAGCTCCTGGGCCTTGGCGTCGCCGAGCCGCTGGGTGAGGCTGGTGGAGCCCTCCATGTCCGTGAACATGATGGTGATGGGTGCGCCAGGGGCTGGCTTGGCGGAACGAGGCTTCGGCTGGCCGGCGGTGTCCGCGAGAAACCCCCGGATCGCCGTGCCGATCTGCCTACCCGTGTCCGGATCCATCGGAATGTGCCCGCCATCGAAGGGGAAGAAGCGGGCGTCTCGGATGCCACCCGCCAGCTCTCGCCCCAGCTCAAACGGAATCGCCTTATCATCCCGTCCGTGGACAACGAGCGTGGGGGCGCTGATCTTCGGCAAGAGATGCGAGACGTCGATCTCGGCCATAGCTTGGATCATGGCGGCGGCTGCCTCGGGCGTGGCGGCCTCACGCTGCGTCCTGGCAATCCCCTCGACCGTCTCGGAAGAGGCTTCCGGGTTGAGAAGGTAGGCCATTGTTTGGGTGCCCAGGCCCCATTCCGCCTGAATCAAGGACATCAGGGCATCGCCCAGCTCTCGACGGCGACGAGCGAGCTCCGCGCCTCGGGCGAAGGTGCCGTACAGGACCAGACGCGACACGTGACGCGGGTGGCGCGCGGTATAAGCGATGGCCACGGGCCCTCCCTCTGAGACTCCCATAAGGGCGAAGCGGCGCAGCTTGAGGTCGCCTACTACGGCTTCTAGGTCTTTGACCCGCGCATCGATCGAGTAGTCCGTCATGTCACGGTCCGAAAGACCGGTGCCGCGCTTATCGTAGCGGACCAACAGGAAGCGCCGGGCGTACGCCTCTAAGGCACTGCGCATGGCGGGATTGTCCCACTGGAGCTCGAGGTGGCTGATCCAGCCGGGTGTCCAGACCAGCGGTGGCCCCTGGCCGGCCGTGGCGTAGGCGATGCGGACGCCGTCGGATGTTGTGCAGAAGCGGATCTGTTGTTCCATATCACTCCTCCCAGCGGACGGCGTACAGGCGCACGGGGTCTTCGAAGCCGCGCAGGGCGATGTCACCCTGGTCGGAGAACAAGAAGCCTTTGCCGGCCACCAGGTGTCGCACGCCCTCCGGGACGAGGATCTGGGCCGGTTGGGCCTGGGCGCAGACGCGTGCGGCGAGCTGCACGGCGGTGCCGAACAGGTCGGCGTCTTCGGCCACGGGCTCGCCGGCGTTTAGGCCGATGCGGACGCGGATGGGGTCAGCGGCGACCCCGCCCCTGGGCGCGGCACCCCCCGCGTCGCCCCGATCCCCGAGCGGCGCCCCTACGCCCGCGTTGTGCTCGTCGAAGGCGCGCTGGATGGCGATGGCGCAGTCCAGGGCGCCGCTGGCGGAGGGGAAGGAGGCCATGATGCCGTCGCCGGTGTGCTTGATCTCGTTGCCGGCGTGGGCCTTGAGGGCGTCGCGGAGGATGGCATTGTGGGCGCGCAGTAGCTCCTGGGCCTTGGCGTCGCCGAGCCGCTGGGTGAGGCCGGTGGAGCCCTCCATATCCGTGAAGAGGATGGTGACGAGGCCAGAGGGCGGGGCCTCGACGGCCGCGAGCTCCTCGTCCTCTCTGAGGAAGGCATCGATGGCGTCTAAAACGGCCTTGCTGTCGCCCCAGTAGGGCGGGTGTTCACCCTCCAATGGCTCGAAGCGGGCACCGGGGATAAGGGCGGCCATCTCGCGGCCGATCTCAAAGGGAGCGATGGTGTCACCCCGGCGGTGGACTACGAGGGTGGGCGCTTGAATGTCCTTGAGCAGGGGCGCGAGATCAAGACCCATGTTCACTTCAAGTATCCTGGCGGCCGTTTCGGCAGAGGCCGAAACGCGCTGCACCTCCGTGAACAAGGCCACCTGCGCCGAGTCGGCGGACGGGTTGAAGGCAGCGGAAAGAGCCGCCGATCCCATTCCCCAGTGGGCGCGGATCAGCGCCAGGATGGGCTCCATGACTTCCGGAGGATGAGGCCAGCGATGAAATGACCCGTAGAGGACGAGGCGGGTAATCCTTTCCGGGTTACGTGGCGCGTAGACGAGAGCGGTCGGACCTCCCTCGGACGCCCCCATGAGGGCGAAGCGCTCGAGTCCCAAGGTATCTATGACTGCCCCCAGGTCACGCAGCCGCGCATCCATTGACAGGTCCTGGGCATCCCGGTCGCTGAGACCCGTCCCCCGCTTGTCGTAGCGCACCAGCAGTCGACCTGTAGCGAGCCCCTCGTAGAATGGCCTCGTGTCCGGGTGGTTCCACTCAAGCCCCAGGTGGCTTACCCAGCCGGAGACCAATACCAGGGGCGGTCCCCGGCCCACAGTGGCGTAGGCGATGCGGACGCCGTCCGAGGTTGTGCAGAAGCGGATCTGTTGTTCCATATCAGTCCTCCCACTTGACTTCGTACAGGCGGACGGGGTCTTCGAAGCCGCGCAGGGCGATGTCGCCCTGGTCGGAGAAGAGGAAGCCTTTGCCGGCCACCAGGTGTCGCACGCCCTCCGGGACCAGGATCTGGGCCGGCTGGGCCTGGGCGCAGACGCGGGCCGCCAGCTGCACGGCTGTGCCGAACAGGTCGGCGTCCTCGGCAACGGGCTCGCCGGCGTTGAGGCCGATGCGGACGCGGATGGGTTCGTCGGGGTGTTCGCGGGCGGTTCGCGAACCGCCCCTACGCGAGGCGTCGTCGCGTTCGGCGAAGGCGCGCTGGATGGCGATGGCGCACTCCAGGGCGCGAGAGGCGGAGGCGAAGGAGGCCATGATGCCGTCGCCGGTGTGTTTGATCTCGCTGCCGGCGCGGGCCTTCAGGGCGTCGCGGATGACGGTGTTGTGGGCGCGCAGCAGCTCCTGGGCCTTG
>CAZKTO010000126.1:0-2891 GCA_964555685.1 uncultured Dehalococcoidia bacterium | reverse complement strand
TCATCTGGAACAGCTGTAGCGTGTTGCCATCGGGGTCCAGGAACGTGGCTATGATCGCCCCTTGGTCCTGGCTCGGCGGACGCGTGAACTTCACGCCCTTCGCGTTCAACCTTTCGTACTCCGCCTGACAGTCGTCCACGCCAAAGTCGACGATCACCCGGTCGGGGTCCTTGGCCCGGCCCTTGACCTCGCTGTGGACGCCTAGCGCTAGCTGCGCCCCACCCTCTCCCGCGAACACCACGAAGCTGCCGTCTTCCATCTCCGGCTTCAAACCGATAACGTCCCGGTAGAACGCGCCCAGCCGCGGCAGGTCATCCGTGCCGATCATCACGCTGTGTATCTTCAAGGCCATCGTGTCCGTCTCCTTTGCGTCTAATTCTTGAACAGGCCCACGAGGTTCCCCTCGGGGTCGTGGAACATCGCGAAGGCGCCCATGTTGGGGATCGGCGTCGGCGGCACGATCGTCTTGCCGCCCATGCTCTGCGCCTTGTCCAGGTACGCCTCAAGGTCGTCGACCTGCACGTAGAACGTCACGTACGGCGGCATCTCTCCTTGCGCCTGGAAGATGCCGCCGTTGATCCCTTCTCCGCCGGTATCGACCATCCCGTAGCTCATCGCGGGGTCGACTTCGATCTTCCAGTCGAACAGCTTGCCGTAGAACTCCTGCAGCTTCTTGCCGTCCTTGCCGGCGATCTCGAAGTGGACGACGGGGTGCGCCATGAGTCTGCCTCTCCTTCTACTTGCCGAGCGCTTCGCGGACCTTGCCCATCTGGCCGACGTGGTCCGTCAGGTGGAAGTTGATGATGGCGCCCGCCCACTGCCCCAGCGTGGGCTGCTCGCCGATGGGCGTCTCCTTGAGCAACGGCACCCGTCCTTTGCGGCCGAGCTGCTCGTCGCTCAGGCTGCCGATGAAGTCGGCGACCTCCTCGTACTGGCGCCAGACTCCCGCCCTCAGCTCCGAGAGGGACATCGCCTGGCGGGCCGGCGTGTAGTAGGGCAGGCCGGCCACCACACCGATGAGCGGCGTGTCCTCGTCCACGAACCGGCGCAGCCCTGTGACGAAGCTCGCGCCCTCGTCTCCCATCAGGTGCGATAGCATCTCCTTGCAGCACCACTCTCCATCCGCGGGGCGGCGAGCGGCGTCCTCTTCGTCCATGCCTTCCAGCGCCTCCCCCAGCTCCTTCATCTTCTGCTCAAGGGCGTCACGTAGTGATGTCGCTGCTGCTGAGACCACGAGTTTTCTCCTTCTAGGTATCGCTTCGGTGTCGGGCGGTGGGGCTGAGTTGCTTCACACAATACAGTCACTTCCTTGCATGAGTCAACCCCCTGCGCTACAATCTTCTCAGAATGCCGAAGCCTTACAATCAGACTTGCCCCATCGCCCAGGCCCTCGATATCGTCGGGGACCGCTGGACACTGCTCATCGTCCGCGACCTCTTCCTGGGCCAGCGCCGGTTCAGCGATCTCCTCGCCTCTTCACCGGGAATCCCGCCCAAGCTCCTCTCCGGCCGCCTCAAGAGACTCGAGCAGCACGGCCTCATCGAGCGGGTCATCTACAGCGAGTACCCCCTTCGCGCCGAGTACCGGCTGACTGGCGAGGGGCTGACGCTCGCCCCCGTCCTGGAGGCGGTCCTCAAGTGGGGGCTGGAGCACTGCTTCCCCGGACCGGAAGAGCTCCGGGAGGCGGTCCGCCAGAAGTTCGCGTCCGCCGCTGCGGGCCACCCGGCTACCGGCTGAGCCTGAACCCTGCGTAGAACCCTAGAAGGAACACTACTAGCCCCGCTGCTCCACCTATGGCCAGCGCCTTCCCGATTTGTGGGCCCAAGTCATAGTCAAAGTCGACCGGCGGCAACGCAGCGATGAAGGCCAGGACAAACGCCGCCCCACCCAGTACCAGGGCCGTGCCAACGCCCACGACCAACCGCCGAAAGACGCCGTAGGGGAGCAGCGTAGCCAGCACAAAGATCGCGCCGACAAGCAGAGCCGGGACGCCGAACGGGGCGGGCCACACCATGGTATCATCGCTCGCCGCGGGCACAACCAGTATTCCTCCCACAGCCAGGAGCGGCAGGCCGATGGCACCCGTGGTCCACCGCTACCACGGCCCTGGCGGGCCGGGCACCCGTACCGGCAGGCCCCCGCACGCCGGGCACGACATGACGCCGCCCGCCATCGGCGTCCCGCATTTCGCGCAAACGTTCAAGGCTTCCTCTCGCCTCCGTCCTCAGCGGGCTGCCCCATAGCCGACGTAGAACCCCCCAAGAAACCCTAATGCCGCCAGGACCAATCCCGTCGTCAATATCGTCGCGCCGCCGCCGCCGGAAGACTCTCCGCTGAATACGCCGTACTGGGCAGCTGCCACAGCGCCCCCAACGGCCCCCAGGACGGCTCCGGCCGCGAGCCCAACCGCTAGCCCCACCAGCCCTCGCCTCAGGACGGCGAACTCAACAAAGCTGGACACGAGAAGCGGGCTCCCCGTTATCGTAAGCGTTGCGGCCACGCCAAACTCCTCCGGTGAAGGAGACGATGCTCCCCAGAAGTTGACCCACCCCGGTGAAGGAGACGATGCTTCCGGGAAGTTGACCCACCCTATGACCAACGCCAGGGCCGTCGCGAGCAGGCCGAAGCCGATGACGCCGGTGATGACCCGCTGCCAAACGCTCACGGGCGCGACCACTCGCATCGGAAGGCCCCCACAGTGAGGACACCTCGTCTCCCCCGCAGCCATCTGAGCGCCGCATTTCGCGCAAACGTTCATGAGCCCCCTTCGATGCGGGCATTATACACCTCGCCGGCGGGAGTATAATATCCCCAAGGTATCGCCACGTCTGCCATCAAGTTCGCCTGCATTTCCCCTCACCCGCCGATCATCGTCCACGAGGTGGGACGCG
>CAZKTO010000125.1:0-2893 GCA_964555685.1 uncultured Dehalococcoidia bacterium | reverse complement strand
CCGGAGGCTGGGTCGCCGTTAGCGCCGGCGACTGCGTCGCGGGCGGGCTCGCCGGGCGGGCCGTGGCGGCGGGCTGCCCGGCGTCTCCGCCGCAGGCGGTGATGACGAGGGCGAGGACGGCGCCCAGGCTGAGGAGCACAGTGCCGGTCCGGGTGCGGCGCATCGTTCGTCCTTTCCTGCCCGATGGGGGATCGAGCCGGGCTACTCTACCCGGGACGGCGGCTAGAGCTCAGTCAACATAGTTTAGATAAAGTCGTGGTTCGACAGGCTCACCACGAACGGAGACATGTTTTTTCTTCCGTTCGTCTTGAGCTTGTCGAAGGACGACCCCCAGAACGACGATTGCGCGAACCATACAAATTCAACTTGACTGAGCGCTAGAGCTCCAGGGCGTCGGCGACGAGATCGAGGTGGTGGGCGGCGTCGCCGAAGAGGACCTCGCCGGCCTTGGCCCGGCGGAAGTAGAGCTGCAGATCGTGGTTGTCGACGAAGGCGATGCCGGCGAAGATCTGGTGCGCCTCCCGGGCGACGCGGCGGTAGGCATCGCTCACCCAGGCCTTGGCCTGAGCGGCCTCCAGCGCGCACGGGAGCCCCTCGGACAACCTCCACGCGGCGTAGTAGGTGAGGTAGCGGGAGATATCGGCGTCAGTGAGCATGTCGGCGCACTTGTGCTGGATGGCCTGGAAGCTGCCGATGGGCCGGCCGAACTGCACGCGGCGCTTGGCGTAGTCTACCGCCATCTCGATGGCGCGCTGGGCGCCGCCAGCCATCTGGGCGCAGAGGGCGACGCTGGCGCGCCGCAGTCCGTCCTCGACGAGGGGCCATCCGCGGTGCAGCTCGCCGACGAGAGCATCGCGGCGGACTCGGACGTCGCGGAGGCGGACCTCGGCCTGGGCCTCGCCGCCGAAGCTTTGGAGCCGGACCCGGCTCACCCCCGGCGCCTGGGCGTCCACCAGGAAGATCGAGAGGCCGTCGCCGGGTGAGGCGGCCTCCCTGGTCCGGGCGACGCAGAGGAGCTCGCCGGCCACGTTGCCATCGAGCACGAAGAGCTTGGTCCCGTTGAGGACGTATCCCTGGCCTGAGCGGACCGCGCTCAGCCGGACGTCCTCCGGACGGTAGGAGGCGTCCTCCTCGGTGAGGGCCAGGGCGAGGATGCGCTGGCCTTGGGCGATGGCGGGCAGCAGGCGCCGGCGCTGCTCCTCGCTTCCGCCCGTCTGGAGGAGAGAGCCGCAGAGGACGACGGTCGATAGGTAGGGGCTGGGGAGGGCAGCTCGCCCCAGCTCCTCCATGAGGGCGATGACGTCCATGAACGAGCCGCCGCCGCCCCCATAGGTCTCGGGGAAGGGGAGCGCCAGCCAGCCCAGCTCCGCCATGCGGCTCCAGAGTTCGGGCGCGTAGCCAGCCTCCGTCCGCTCGATCTCCTTCACTCGGGCCGGGGGGCACTCGCGGGCGAGGAGGTCGCGGGCGGTCTTGCGCAGGAGCTCCTGCGTCTCGGTCCAGTCCAGGTCCAAGGATACCCTCACCCACCCCGGCAGGCCGGGGTACCCGCTCTCCCGCCGGGAGAGGGCGCTGCGTCCCCGCGGCTAGCCGCGGGGCAGGCCCATGCCGCGCTGGGCGATGATGTTGCGCATGAGCTCGCTGGAGCCGCCGCCGAAGGTGGGCATGACGGCGTACCGGTAGCGGTAGTTCAGGAGCCCGTCTTGGGCGGCCCTGGGGGAGCCCTTGACCAGCAGCCCGTAGAGCCCCGCGATCCGCATGCCGGCGTTCCCCAGGCGCTGCTGGAACTCGGTGGCGAACATCTTGAGCATGGAGGCCTCGTAGTTGGGGATGCGCCCCTTGGCGATGAGCCACGCAGCCCGGACGCTCAGGAGCTTGAGCGCCTGGACCTCGATGGAGAGGGCGGCGAGCATCCGGCGGACGTCCGGGTCTTTGGAGAGGGGCCGGCCCCGGCGCGCCGTCTCCTTGCAGTAGCGCACCAGCTCATCGTACTCGAACTCCAGCCGGCCCCAGGGGAAGAGGGCGATGCGCTCGAAGTCCAGGGCGGCGGCGGCCAGGTACCAGCCCCGGTTCACCTCGCCCACCAGCCGGCTGGCGGGGACGCGCACGTTATCCCAGTAGGTGAGATTGGTGCGGTAGTCGGCCAGGGTGATGAGCGGGTGGATGGTGATGCCGGGCGACTTCATGTCCACGATGAACATGGAGATGCCCTTGTGCTTGGGGGCCGCCGGGTCCGTGCGGGCGGCGAGCCAGGCGTAGTCGGCCCGGTGGGCGCCGCTGGTGAAGACCTTGACGCCGTTGATGGCCCACTCGTCGCCATCGCGCACGGCGCGGGTCTGGAGGGAGGCCAGGTCCGAGCCGGCGTTGGGCTCCGTGTAGGCCAGGCAGAAGCCGATGTCGCCCCGGGCGATCTTGGGGAGCCACTCGCGCTTCTGCTCCTCCGTGCCGAAGTGGAGGATGGTGGGGCCGACGACGGAAAGGCCCGGCGTGTCCGGCGACATGTGGTAGTAGGACATCTCCCAGGCGTAGAGGAGCTGCTCGATGGCGGGACGGGCCTGGCCGCCGTACTCCCTGGGCCAGGAGATGGCCATCCAGCCTCGCTCCCGCAGCTTCTCCTTGAACGCGCGGCCGAAGGCCCGGCCCTCCTCGGACTCGATCTCGCCGAGGGTGCGCACCTTCATGCGGTCGGGCACCTCCTGGCGGAGGAAGTCCCGGAGCTCCCGCTGGAAGGCCTGCTCCTGGTCGCTGAGCTTGAAGTCCACGGGCCCTCTCGGCGCCTCTCCGGAGGAGGCGGCGCCGTGGCCGAGCATACCATAGCCCTCCTCCGGCGGCTAGGCGAGGGCTCAGGGCCCTTCGATTATTCTGGGGAAACCTCTTTTGATAAAGAGGCTTTCCC
>CAZKTO010000124.1:0-2960 GCA_964555685.1 uncultured Dehalococcoidia bacterium | reverse complement strand
CGATGGCGATGGCGAGCATGGGCGCGAATCCCAGCAGGGCGCCGAGCAGGCCGGTCCAGGAGACGCGGTGGGTCGCGCCGGCGGCGACGGTCGGCGCGGCGGGCGTTTCGGCCGGTCCGTGGGCGCGCCGATTGCGGCGGCGACGGCGCCGGTCGGCCCGGCGTTTAGCCGTCCTTCGCCTCCCCGTGCTGCTTGCGCAGGTCCGTCTTCAGCACCTTGCCCAGGTAGTTCCGGGGCAGCTCGTCCACGAAGGCGTAGTACCTGGGCGCCTTGTAGCTCGCCAGCCGCTGCTTGACGAAGGCTGTTAGCTCGTCCCTGGACGGCCTCTCGCTCCCCTTAGCGACGATGATCGCCTTCACCTCCTCGCCCCACTCCACGTCCGGCACGCCGATGACGGCCGCTTCGTTCACCGCCGGGTGCTGCTCCAGCACCGCCTCGATCTCTCCGGGCGCGATGTTCTCGCCGCCGCGGATGATCAGGTCCTTCGTCCGGCCGGTGATGTAGACGTAGCCGTCGTCGTCCATCCAGCCGACGTCGCCGGTGTGGAGCCAGCCGCCGCGCATCGCCTCGTGCGTCTCGTCGTGCAGCCCCAGGTAGCCGGACATGATGCGGGCGCCCTGGGCCACGATCTCGCCCTCCTGTCCCGGGGGAAGCAGCTCCCCCCGCGGGTCGATTATCGCCACAGCCACGTCCTCCATGGCCCGGCCGACGGAGCGCAGGCGCTGCAGGCTCTTCTCGCGTTCCTGCGGCGGCCCATCAGGGATCTGGTGGTCCTCCGGGCCGAGGAAGGTGAGGGTGGAGGTGCTCTCGGTCTGGCCGTAGGCGTTCATGAGGCCGCACTTGAACACCCCGACGGCCTTCGTGACGACCTCGTAGGGCATGGGGGCGGCCCCGTAGGCGATGAGCTTCAGGGAGCTCAGGTCGTAGTTGCCGAAATCGGGCAGCTCCATGATCCGCTTGAGCATCGTGGGGACGACGAAGCTGTGGGTGACGCGGTGCGCCTGGACGGCTTCCAGCCAGGCCTGGGGCTCGAACTGGGGCAGGATCACCAACGTGCGGCCGCCCCACACCGAGGAGAGGGGAGCGGTGGCCCCGGCGACGTGATACAGGGGCACGGAGAGCAGCGTGACGTCGTGGGTGTCCGGGTTCGCGGGCTCCATGGTGTTGGTTACGTAGATGGACATGCTCAGGTAGGTCAGCACCACGCCCTTGGGCATGGCCGTGGTGCCGCTGGTGTAGATGATGATCGTCGGGTCCGGGTCGTCGACGTCGACGAATAGCTCCTCCGGCTCGTGAGCGGCGAGAAGGTCTTCGTAGGGTGTCATCCCCTCCGGCTTCGCGTCGTAGCAGATGAACTGCTGGACGGTCTGGAACTGGGGACGGATGGAGGCGGTGAGGTCCAGGTAGCGCTCGCCGACGAACATCGCCTTCGTCTCCGAGTTGTTGACCATGTAGGCGATCTCTTCCTTCTTGGCGCGGTAGTTGAGGGGGACGGACACGGCGCCCAGTTTGGCGCAGGCGTAGTAGGTCTCCACGTAGGGGATGGAGTTGAGCGCCATGACCGCCACCTTGTCCCCCTTGCCGATGCCCAGCGCCTGGAGGGCGTTGGCCAGGCGGTTGACGCGCTCCTGCAGCTCGGCGAAGGTGCGGCTCTCGCCCTCGCAGCTGAGGGCCACCCGGTCCGGCACCACCGACGAAGCGATCATCAGGAACTCGCTCGTGTTCATTCGCTACCTCCGGCGGTCACTCTACGCCCCCGCCGGCGAGGGCGCGCCGCGCCAGCCGCCACTCTAGCGCCAGACCCTGGGCCAGCGGCAGCTCCAGCCCCTCCAGCACGGCGCGCTTGGCCAGCCGCAGCGCCAGCGGCCCGCGCGACATCAGCGTGCGCG
The DNA here is from genome assembly GCA_964555685.1 of uncultured Dehalococcoidia bacterium. Lineage (GTDB taxonomy): Bacteria > Chloroflexota > Dehalococcoidia > SHYB01 > SHYB01 > CAZKTO01. The sequence continues at coordinate 1,071 of CAZKTO010000124.1, read as the reverse complement.
CCAGCGACTCCGCCTCTTCGTACAGCCGCGGCCGGGGCACGACCCGCTGGACGAGGCCGTAGCGCAGGGCGGTGGCGGCGTCGATGGGGTCGCCGGTGAGGACCATCTGCATGGCCACGCCGGGCGGCACGTGCCGGGGCAGGGTCTGGGTGCCGCCGGCGGAGGGGATGTAGCCCAGGCCCACCTCGGGCAGGCCGAGCCGCGCGTCGTCGCTGGCGATGCGGAGGTCGCAGCACAGGGCGAGCTCGATGCCGGCGCCGAGGGCGTAGCCGTGGAGGGCGGCGATGAGCGGCTTCTCCAGCGACAGGATGAGCCCCCAGAGGTCTCGCTGCCGGCGGGCCCGCCGCGACTCCACGTAGGAGGGCGCCGTCCCGAACTCGCTGATGTCCGCGCCCGCCGAGAACGCCCGCTCTCCCGCGCCCTTGAAGATGACGACGCGCACGTCGGGGTCGTCGCGCACGGCCAGCGCGGCGTCCCAGAGCTCGTCGCGCATACGCATGTTGATAGCGTTGAGGGTGCGCGGGCGGTTCAGCGTCACCCAGGCGAGGCCGCCGGCCTTCTCGAAGAGGATGGTGTCAGGCATGGTGGACGCTCCACGCCAGCCTGAAGGCTGGGGCATCTGATGTCGCTCCCATGTGACGTGTTCCCTGTTCCGTGTCGCGGGCCTCCCCTAGCGCCAGTCCGCCTTCTGGACGGCGCTCTTCTCCTTCGTCCGCAGCGTCCTCTCCAGGTCGGCGTTGATCTTCGCGGTCAGCTCCCGCATGCCGTCCGAGCCGGCCTTCATCTGCTCGCTGCGCCAGCGCTTCACCGCCGCCCGGTCCGCGTCGGAGAGCCGGGCCTCCTCTGCCAGCCGGTCGACGATCAGGGAGAGCAGCTCGCGGCTCTCTTCGGGCTCCAGCTCCAGCCTCATGATGAAAACCTCCACCCCAGCCTGAAGGCTGGGGCATCTGTGCCCGGCTCCAGGTCCACCTTCATCGGGCTGTCTCCTGCATTTCAGGGCTCCGTAGGGCGAGGCGCCTGCCTCGCCGGGGGCGGCGCTCAAGGCTGGGGCCTTGAGCTACGGGAATCGCC
>CAZKTO010000123.1:0-2966 GCA_964555685.1 uncultured Dehalococcoidia bacterium | reverse complement strand
GGGACAGGAGGGAGAGGGCCGCATGGCTCGTGCCGCAATCGCGATTATTGAGGCATCAAGAAGCCCCGCAGCTTGCTGCGGGGAGTTTCACTCCGAGACGAGCGCACGGTGCTAACCTTTCGGCGGGCTCGTCGTTACACTGCACGGCGGCGGGCCCGGGGCCCCGGACGCACGGTCGCGAGCATGACGCCCGCGAGGGCAGGTGATAGCCATGAGCACCCAATGGCGTTGGGGGACGATCGGCGCCGCGCTCCTCGGAGCGGCCCTGGTGACCGCGGCGTGCGGCGGCAGCTCCGAAGGGGCGACGGACAGCGACGACCAGCGGGTCGCCGTGAAGCGAGGCGACATCCTCGTCTCGGTCACCTCCACCGGCAGCGTCAGCTTCCCGAACCAGCGCAATCTCACGTTCGGGAGCAGCGGGACCGTCGAGCGGGTGCTGGTAGAGGAGGGGGCGCAGGTGCGGGAGGGGCAGGTCCTGGCCAGCCTGGACCTGTCGGACCTGCGGCAGGCCGTCGCGCGGGCGGAGGCGAACCTGACGGTCGCCCGGGACGCGCTGAGCCAGGTCCTGCCCTCGGACCCCACGGCCATGGCGCGGGCGCAGGAGGCGGTGACCAGCACGAGAGCGGCGGTGAAGGCCGCCGCCGACGCCCTCGACACGGCCCGTACCCCGTACGACGAGCAAGCGATCGCCAGGCAGCGGGAGGCGGTGGCCAGCGCGCGGGCGGCGCTCCAGGCGGCGCGGGATGCGGCGAGCCAGCCCTTTACGTCCCAGGAGATCAAGCGGCAGGAGGAGGCCGTGGCCAGCGCCCGCGTGTCCCTGAAGGCCGCCCAGGACGCCGTGCGCGACCCCTTCACGGCACAAGAGGTCAAGCGTCAAGAAGAGGCGGTGGCGAGCGCGCGGGTCGCAGCGCAATCGGCCCAGGACGCCCTGGACTTGGCCCGCCAGTCGTCCAGCCCCCAGGACCTGGCCGCGCTGCAGACGGACGTGCAGCTCGCCACGGAGACGCTGGCCAATGCGCGCACCCAGCTCCCCGTCACAGAGGCGGTCCAGGCGCGGCTGGTCCGCGAGGCCGACGAGACCCTGACGGCTAGGCGCGACGCCTATCGCGCGGTGATGCTCTCCAAGTACGGCCTCTCCATCGCCGATGCCGACATCTTCCTGGACCCCACGACGATCGTCTCGCGGGCGCGCCCGCCCTTCTCCTTCCCCGCCGGCGATCCGCAGGCCGCGTGGGTCTCCCTCATCCGGGCGCGCGACGACCTGGACTCCGCCCGGGCGGCGCAGCCCACCGCCGTCACGGCGGCCCGCAGGGCCGTGCGGCAGGCCGAGGCCGCTCTCAAGACGGCGCAAGAGGCGCTGGACGACGCGCGCGCCGGCCCGGATGCGCTCACCATCGCGCTGCACGAGGCCAAGGTGGCGACGGCTGAGGCGAACCTGAAAGTCGGCGAGGATACCCTGGCCGAGATGCTGGCCGGCGGCAAGCCCGAGGACTCGGCGGTGCGGCGAGCGAAGCTCGCCACGACCGAGGCAAACCTTGAGGCCGCCCAGGACACCCTGGCCGAGATGCTGGCCGGCGGCAAGCCCGAGGACTCGGCGGTACGGCGAGCGAAGGCAGCCACGGCCGAGGCAAGTCTGCACGTGACCGAGGATGCCTTGGCCGATATGCTCGCCGCGCCGGACCCGGCGGAGGTGGCGCTGCGCGAGGCGAAGCTCGCCACCGCGCGCGTGGCCCAGCGGAGCGCCGAGGAGGACCTGCGACAGCTCACGGCGGGCGGCGATCCCGTCACGCTGGCGCAGCGCAGGGTCCAGGTCCAGGATGCCGAGCTGGCCCTCTCGCAGGCCAAGGACCGGCTCGCCAAGGGCGCCGTCAAGGCCCCCTACGCCGGCGTCGTCGCCAGGGTCAGCGTCAAGGAGGGCGATACGGTGGCCGCCAACGCCACCGCCCTCCTCATCGTCGACCCGCGGCAGCTGGAGGTGCAGGCCATCGTGGACGAGGTGGACGTCCTGCGCGTCCAGGAGGGCCAGACGGCGCGCATCTCCCTGGAGACGCTGCCCGGCGTCGAGCTGGAGGGGCAGGTCAAGTACATCTCCCTCCTCGCCACCCGGTCCCAGGGCATCGTGAGCTACAACGTCACGGTGAGCTTCCAGGCGCCCTCCGCCCAGGGCCCGGCCGGTCAGGGGGCTGGCGCCCAGCCTCCTGAAGGCCGGCGGCCATCTGGCCAAGGGCCTCCGGGGCAGGGACAGGCCGGGCAGCCGCCCGCGGGCCAGAGGCCGTTCGGGCAGGGCCCCTCCGGTCAAGGCCAGGGCGCTCCGCCGCCCCAGGGGCAACCGCCGGCCGGTCAGCCGCCAGCCGGTCAGCCGCCAGCCGCCCAGGGGCCCAGGCTCCAAGGGCTCTTCCGAGAGGGGCTCACCACCCTCGTCACCATCGTCATCCTTGAGCAGAAAGATGTCCTCTTGATTCCGGCTCGGGCCATCTCGCTCTCGGGCCAGGACCGCGTCGTCCGCGTCGCCGGCGCCTTGGGCAAGGCGACCGAGCGGGTGGTGCGCCTGGGGCAGAGCGACGGCCAGAACGTCGAGGTGCTGGAGGGCGTGGCCGAGGGCGAGACGGTGCTCGTCGCGGCGCGGGCCCAGGCACCCAGGCTGAACGTACCGACAGGCGGCGGCGGGCTCGGCGGAGTAGGAGGCGGCGGCGGGTTCGGCGGTGGCGGAGGCGGCGGTGGCGGTCCGCCGCCCGGCCGGTAGGCCCAGCCCCCGCGCCTGACGAGGCAGCCCTCATGACCAACGACGCTCCGTCATCCCCACCGCAAAACGGGACCGCGCTCATCGAGGTGCGCGACCTGACCAAGGTCTACCGCCTGGGCAAGGTCGACGTCTCGGCGCTGCGCGGCGTGAGCGCCACCGTTCGCCGGGGCGAGATGGTCGCCATCATGGGGCCCTCGGGCTCCGGCAAGTCGACGCTCATGAA
>CAZKTO010000122.1:2058-3129 GCA_964555685.1 uncultured Dehalococcoidia bacterium | reverse complement strand
AATCTCGCCGCCTTTCGTGACTGGCTCGGTCGCGAGGTTCTCCTCGGCCGTATTGGGCTCCGTCCCTTCGAACATCCCCTTCAGCGTCGAGAGGAGCGCCTCGAAGGCCGGCTCGATGGAGATGACGTGGAGCTCGATCCCCAGGTTCTTGGCGAGGGCGCGGGCGTCCTCCAGGCTCTCGGGGGCGTTGTAGCGCGAGGGCATGGCCACGCCCACCACCGACTTGGGGCCCAGGGCGTCGGCGGCGATGCAGGCGACGATGCTCGAGTCGATGCCGCCCGAGAGGCCGATGAGAACCCGCTGAAAGCCGCTCTTGCGCACGTAGTCACGGGTGCCCGTGACCAGGGCGTGATAGACCTCGGCGGCGGGCGCCAGGCGCTGGGCTCGCGCGGGCGGCACCGGCCTTCGCTCCTTGGGGACCGGCGCATCCTCGATCTCCACGACGGGCGCGGGGATGTCGCTCCCAACGGGCGTCAGGTGGCTCTTGCGCCGCAGCGGGTTGCGCAGCCGGTAGCGCAGGATGGAGGCGATGTCCAGATCGGCCACCAGCAGCTCCTCCTCGAACTGCCTGGCCGAGGCCACCAGCTCGCCATCGGGCCCGTAGACCATGCTCGCGCCGTCGAAGACCAGCTCGTCCTGCCCGCCCACGAGGTTCACGTAGCAGACGTAGAGGGCATTGTCGATGGCCCGCGTCGCCACGAACTTCTCGCGGTAGCCCAGCTTCCCCGCGTGGTACGGGGAGGCGTTGATGCTGACGATGACCTGGGCGCCGGCGTCGGCCTGGATGGCCACCGGGCCGTTGGGATACCAGATGTCCTCGCAGATGTTCACGCCCACGGTGACGCCGCCCGCGCGAAAGACGGGGCAGCTCCGGCCGGCCCGGAAGTAGCGCTCCTCGTCGAAGACGCCGTAGTTGGGCAGGAACATCTTGTGGTAGACGCCGGCCAGCCGCCCGTTGGAGGCGACGGCCGCGGCGTTATGGATGTCGCCGTCGGCGTCGGCGAAGCCGATGACGGCGGTGATGCCCTTGGTCGCCTCCACGATGGCCGCCAGGCGGTCCAGGTTGTCGCG
>CAZKTO010000122.1:0-2048 GCA_964555685.1 uncultured Dehalococcoidia bacterium | reverse complement strand
GAGCAGGTCCTCCGGCGGATAGCCGGTGATGGCGAGCTCGGGGAAGGCCACCAGGTCGGCCCCCAGGGCCCGCGCCTCGCCGATGCAGCGGCGGATCTTGTCGGCGTTGCCGTCCAGGTCGCCGACGGTGGTGTTGATCTGGGCCAGGGCCACGCGGAAGGTGCTCACGCCGATCGAACCCTCTCGCCGCGCTCCCAGAAGCGGGGCCGGTCCGCTTCAGTATAGCATGGAGGCGAGCGGAGGCTCCGAGCCGCCGGCCACTGGAAAAGGCGATAGTGTACTTTGTTTATTGACCAGGTAAACATTTGTGGTAGAATGGGAATTGTGCCCGAGACCGGACGACCCTGAAGAGGAGGACGCCATGGCGACGAAGGAAGAGGTCCTGGAGGCTCTGAAGGAGGTCTACGACCCGGAGATCCCCTATAATATCGTGGACCTGGGTCTCGTCTATGACGTCAACGTCCACGACACCATCGTGGACGTGAAGATGACCCTCACCTTCCAGGGCTGCGGCATGGGTTCGTACATCGCCAACAACGTCCGCGAGAAGATCCTCGAGCTGGACGGCGTGAACGACGCCAACGTCGAGATGGTCTTCGACCCGCCCTGGACGCCGGAGAAGATCTCGCCCGAGGTCAAGCAGGAGCTGGGGATCGAATAGGCCGGGCTCCTTCTCTCCCGCCGGTGACACGAGAGTTCGCGATGCAGCAGCACGAACACGCCCACGATCACGAACACGCCGGTCACGCGCACGGGCCGAATCCAGTGCAGGTCCATGGCCCTGGCCCCGCGGCGAGCCCGCAGCAGCAGGCGCGCATGGAGGCCATGAAGCAGAACTGGCAGCGGAAGAAGCGCATCGGGCAGCACCTGGCCCGTATCAAGAACAAGGTCGGCGTCTACAGTGGCAAGGGCGGCGTGGGCAAGAGCACCGTGGCCGTCAATATGGCCGTGCTCCTCGCCGAGCGGGGCTATCGCGTGGGCCTCCTGGACGCCGACATCGACTGTCCCAACATCCTCAAGATTCTCAAAGTGGACTCCCACCCTCACATGGTGGAAGGGCAGATCGTCCCCGCGGTGATGCACGGCGTCAAGGTCATCTCCATGGCCTCCTTCCAGGAGAAGGAGGACGAGGCCATCATCTTCCGCGGGCCCATGATCCACAACGCCCTCACCCAGTTCGTGGAGCTCACGGACTGGGGCGACCTCGACTACCTCTTCATGGATATGCCCCCCGGCACCTCGGACGCGGCCCTCACCGTCATGCAGACGCTCCAGCTGGAGGGGTTCGTCATCGTGACGACGCCGCAGGAGCTGGCGGTGCTGGACGCCACTCGCTCCATCAACATGATCCGTAAGCTGAACATCCAGGTGCTGGGGATCGTGGAGAACATGACGAGCGATATCTTTGGGCGCGGCGGCGGCAAGGCGCTGGCCCAGCGCATCGGCGCTCCGTTCCTGGGAAACATCGAGCTCTCAGCGGCCTTCCGCGAGCCGCCCAAGCCGGCGGTCCTGGTCGACAAGAGAGCGCGCCAGCAGTTCGAGGCCATCGTCGACCAGCTCCTCGTCCCCGCGGCGTCTCGCTAGCACTCCGTCAAGTTGGTTAGGAATTCTCAAAGGCTGATGCTCGCCGCCGCAATGGACGCGCCTTTCAACTCTTCGCCTGGCGCTGGAGCTACGGCAATGGCGACCAGGCAGGGAACGCGTCCTCTGCGGGGTTCTTGGTAAGCCGGGTCTGGCCGCTGCCGTCGGCGTTCATCACGTAGACCTCACGGTTGCCGTCGCGGTCGGAGGTGAAGGCGATGCGTCGGCCGTCGGGCGACCAGGCGGGGCGCCCGTCAAAGGCGGGGTTCTTGGTAAGCCGGGTCTGGCCGCTGCCGTCGGCGTTCATCACGTAGACCTCGACGTTGCCGTCGCGGTCGGAGAGGAAGGCGATGCGCCGGCCGTCGGGCGACCAGGCAGGGGACCCGTCATCTGCGGGGTTCTTGGTAAGGTTGGTCTGGCCGCTGCCGTCGGCGTTCATCACGTAGACCTCGACGTTGCCGTCGCGG
>CAZKTO010000121.1:0-3165 GCA_964555685.1 uncultured Dehalococcoidia bacterium | reverse complement strand
GACCGTCGGTCCCCACGAGCTTCGCTCGCTGCTCGCCACTCACGGAGGGTTGTTCTCAGAGCAACTGGGCATCGGCCTAGGCGGCAGCGAGAGCCACGTGCGAGACCCGGCGGGTGTCTCAGGCGGGACGCGATAGCGCCTCCTCGGCAGCGGGCACTTCGACGAGGGAGAGGTAGGCCTCCTCTTCCTGGGCGAAGTGCAGTCGGAGGATGGCATGCAGGCCGTACAGAACCCGGCGCAGTTCCGGCAGGTCCTCGACAACTGTGCCGCTAGGCTCCATGTCCTCCAACAACAGGCCGAGGAGGCGGGTCAGATGCGCGATCTCGACATGGGCGCGGATCATCGTGCCCGTGGGGTCGTCGCCGCCCATCAGCGTGGCGACCCTCGGGTAGAAGGTGGCTTCCTCCTCTTCCTCGTGCGGCAGGAGACGCTCGACGAGGAACTTGTGGACGTTGCGGACCTCCGTCAGCGCGGTCGCGGGGTCGAGGATGTCGAGCCTGTCGGCGACGATGCGTATCTGGTTGACCCAGGGGAGCAGCTCCGAGTGCTCGGCCTGGAAGCGCTGCGTGAGCGCGGCCTCAAGGACGGTGCGCGGCCGTGCCGGGCCGTAGCCACCAAGCGCCCGCAGGGCGTTGAGGATTACGACGACGTCTATCCCTTCCTGCAAGAAGGCGCCGGCCACCGGAGCCAGGTAGCCTGCGGCAGCGGCGACCATGGCCGCCGCCGAGAGCCCCATGCCGACGATCACGCTCTGCAACGCGATGCCTCGGGCGCGGCGCGCGATGCGCAGCGCGTCGGCGAGACGGTCCAGGCGATCGACGACTAGGACGACGTCGGCAGCCTCCGATGAGGCGGTGGCGCCGCGCGCCCCCATCGCTACACCGACGTCGGCGGCTGCGAGGGCCGGGGCGTCGTTGATGCCGTCGCCGACCATGATCGTGGGACCGTTGGGCATCTCCTCGCGCACCGCGTCCACCTTCTCGGCGGGGGTGCGTTCGGCGAGGACCAGGTCGACGCCGACCACGGCACCCATCGTCTCCGCGACCTCGGCGCGGTCGCCGGTGACCATGACGATCCGTTCGATGCCCGCCCGGCGCAGGGCGCGGATCGTCCGCGGAGTGTCGGCGCGGAGGGGGTCTTCCAGGACCAAGGCGCCGGCCAGCGAGCCGTCCACGGCGATGAAGGCGTTGGCGAACCCGTCGAAGACGATACGACGCCGTAGCCTGCGCACCCAGTCCGGCGCCGGCTTGTGGGTCGTGACCCACTCCAGCCGGCCGACTGCAACGAGCCGGCCGTCCACGCTGCCGCGGACACCCTGGCCGGTTTCCTCGTCGACGTCGGAGGGGAACGAGAGCTGCAACGCGCGTTCCCGTGCGGCGCGGACGATGGCCGCGGCCAGGACGTGCGGGGACATCTGCTCCACAGAGGCGGCAAGACGGAGCATCTCGTTCGCGTCGGGAAACTCAGGCGCCTCGACCTCTGACACTGTGGGCCTCCCGGCGGTGAGCGTGCCCGTCTTGTCGAAGAGGAGTACCCGGGCGCGGGCGAGCGTCTCCAGGGCGCCGCCGCCCTTGATAATTATCCCCCGCCGGGCGGCGGTGGAGATGCCCGAGACGATGGCTATGGGGACGGCGAGGATCAGGGGGCAGGGTGTCGCCACGACGACTACCGCGAGGGCGCGCACGGGGTCGCCGGAGAACAGCCACGCACCACCGGCGAGTACAAGGGTCAGGGGCACGAAGAAGAGCGCATAGCGGTCGGCGAGGCGGACGGAGGGCGCCTTCGACTCCTGGGCTTCGCGCACGAGCCGCACGATGCCGGCGTAGGCACTCTCCTCGGCCGTGGTGGTCGCCCGCATATCGAACGGCGTGGCGACGTTCACGGTGCCGCTGCTGACCTGGTCACCGGATATGCGCTCGACGGGGGCAGCCTCGCCCGTGAGGGTGGACTCGTCTAGGACAGCGGCGTTGCCGACCACGAACCCGTCTACCGGTACGATCTCCCCCGGCTTCACGAGCAGCAGGTCGCCCGGCCGCAGGTCTTCGAGCGGGGGCGAGGCTATGGCTCCGTCTTCGTAGCGGTGGACGACACGAGGGGCGCGTTCCAGGAGAGCACTCAGCTCGCTCCGGGCGCGGGCCTGCGCGTAGTCCTCCAGGGTCCAACCACTGGCAAGCATCACGCTGATGACGGCGCCCGCCAAGTACTCTTGCAACGCCAGGGCTCCGGCGATCGCCAGGAGCGCAATGATGTCGACGCCGGTCTCGCGGCGCAGGAGTCCCCGGACGACGGTGATGGCCAGCGGCACGAAGCCAGCCAGCGCCGTGAGCGCCCAGGCCGCGTGAGCGAAGCCATCCACTCCGGCGAGATGGGCGCCGATGCCGGCGAACAGCGCCGCCAGGCCCAGGATCAGAAAGCCCGCCTTCGTCAGGCGGAAGCCCCGGTCGGCGATGGTTACGTTCCTCTCTGCCCGCCCGTGCCCCCACGCAACACCGTGGCGTGGGGGATCGTGAACTGCCGCAAGGCTTGCATGGCGCGCTCCGCTCGGTACTCCTGGAAGGTCCCGTGGAAGCGGAGCCGGAGTGCCATCACCCCTCCTCGCTCCACCTCACATCGAACAGGCGCACGGGGTCCTCGAAGCCGCGCAGGACCACGTCTCCCCGGTCCATGAACAGGAGACCTTGCCGCGCTTCTCTGCCCGGTGGCTCCGGTCCCGCACACTGTCCGCGCGCACACGTGAACTCGCCTTCTTCATCTCCCGCGGAGCCAGTCTAGCGGTTGGACGGCGATAGGGCCACCATGGTCCGGACACTACGACTTCGTAGTGTCCGTGGGGATGCTAACCCCAAATGCCCGGCGGGATGTTGAAGGCTGCGGTATCCGCGATAAGGCGCAGGTCTGCATACTTGAAATCGCCCTTCGGCAAACGCCAAATGGCCTTGGCACCGGCGGGTAACGGGCGTCCGTCCACTTCTGTCCATTCGGCAATTGGTGTGGTCCACTGGCCGCGAACCAGCTTTCCAGGATGCTCCGTGTCCTCTAGGAACCGGTCCGTCGCGCTGAAGTCGCTTGGCACTCCGTGGGCGTCAATGAACACGCGCCCGGCAACTGTGCGCCCGTGGTGACGGATGGGTCGCCATCCAGGCGGCCAGCGGCAGGTACCCTCAG
>CAZKTO010000120.1:0-3186 GCA_964555685.1 uncultured Dehalococcoidia bacterium | reverse complement strand
ACCCTTCGTCGCTTCGCTCCTCAGGGTGACAACAGACGCAACGTCTTTATGGAACAGGGCTCTAAGTCGGGGGAATACGCCGCTCGCTAATCAGCCTTCTACACGAGCCCCTGGCCCCTTAGCCTGGCGACATCCGCATCCGTGTGCCCCAGGAGCTCGCGGTAGACCTCGGCGGTGTGCTGCCCCAGGAGCGGCGCCGGCGATACCGCCACCGGCGAGGCCGAGAGCTTGACTGGGCACCCCAGCAGTTTCACCCGGCCGCGCTTGGCGTGCGTGACCTCCACGACCATCTCGCGCTCGATCAGGTGCGGGTCGTGGTACAGGTCGTCGGCGTTCATGGTCGCGCCGCAGGGCACGCCCGCCTCGCCGAGGACGCGCATCGCCTCCCGCTTGGTGCGCTGGATCGTCCAGCCCTCCACGATCGCGTCGTATGCCTCCGCGTGCTCCCGCAGATAGATGCGGTCAGTCCACTGCGGGTCCTTGGCCAGGTCAGGCCGGCCGATGGCGTGAAAGAGGTCAACGAGGGTGTTCGGGTTGATTCCTGTCATGACGTACACGTAATCATCCGGTCCGCCGGGCGCGCAACGGTATAGGCTCTTGAACGCGGTGCCGGGCAAGCGGTTTCCGGTGCGCTCGGGAGACTTGCCGGTGCTCAGGTAGTCGCGCGTCCACACGCGGCAGAGGTGCGCGACGGTGTCCTGCATCGACACCTCGACCACCTGGCCCTTGCCCGTCGCCTGCCGCTGGACCAGAGCCGCCAACACGCCGATGACTAAATGCATTCCCGTGCCGGTGTCCCCGATCGTCACGCCGGGACGCGTCGGCGGGTGCTCGGGGAAGCCCGTGGCGCAGAACGAGCCTCCCGCCGCCTGGGCGATCATGTCGAAGCTCTTGTAGTCCTTGTAGGGGCCCCACGTGCCGAAGCCCTTGATTCGCGCGAGGATGATGCGCGGGTTGACGGCACGGAGCGCGTCGTAACCCAGTCCCATGCGCTCCAGCGTCCCTGGAGCCATGTTCTCCGCCACAATGTCCGCGCGCTCGACCAGTTCCAGAAAGGTCCCGCGACCCTTGGGGTGTTTGAGGTTCAGCGTGGCGGATCGCTTGTTGGCGTTGAGCAGCAGAAAATACCAGGAGTCCACCCCTGGCTTGTCGGTGGCCGCCGAACGCCCCGGGTCGCCCTTGGCCGGTTCCTCGATCTTGATCACGTCCGCGCCCAGCCAGCCCAGCATCTGCGTGCAGGACGTCCCCGCCTCGAACTGCGTCAGATCGAGGACCCGCACTCCTTCCAGAGCCTTACCCATTGTCGCCTCCTCGCCTCGTTCCCCGGTGACCTCTGGGTGAGAGGCGCTCTCACCGGCCCTTCCACTGGGGCTTGCGCTTCTCGGCGAAGGCCCGCGGCCCCTCCTTGGCGTCCTCCGAGGCGGCGAGCTGTCCCGTGATGCCCTCGGCCATCTTCCAGCTCTCGTCCAGCGGCAGGTCGCGCGCGAACATGACGATGCGCTTGATGGCCCGGACGGCCATCGGGGCGCACAGGAGCACGGCATCGGCGATCCGCTGCGCCTCGGCCATGAGCCGGTCTTCCGGCACGATCTTCTGGATGAGGCCGATCTGGTGGGCGCGCTCGGCGCCGATGCGCTCGCCGGTGAGCTGCATGTAGAGGGCATCGCCCAGCGGGACCATGCGGCTCAGGTTGTGCAGGCCGTAGCCGGCGGGCAGGCTCCAGCGCGGCTCCGGCAGGCCGAACTCGCTCTTGGGCGTGGCGATGCGGATATCGCACTGGAGCGCCACCTCCAGCCCGCCGGCGACGCAGAAGCCGTTGATGGCGGCGATGGCCGGCTTCTCCATGAGGAGCGGCCGCCGCGCGCCCCGGCCCCTCTGGCTCTCGCCCGTGGCGTCCCGCTGGGCCCGCTCCTTCAGGTCCATGCCCACGCTGAAGGCCCGGTCGCCCGCGCCGCGCACGATGGCGCACAGCGGCTCCGGGTCCGCGTTGAAGCCCTCGACGATCTCGCGCCAGCGCCGCAGCATCTCCCGGTTCAGGGCGTTCAGGCTCTGGGGCCGGTTCAGCGTGATGTGCGCGACCCGGTCCTTCACCTCGTAGAGGATCGTATCGGACATGGCGGCTCCTTGTGGCGCGGGGCGCTCCCCCGCCCGGAGGTCATGGCCGCGACTCGATCTCACGGATCTCGGCGTCGATCCGCTCGGCGGCCAGGTAGTCCTCCTCGCAGACCTTGTAGCAGCGGGCCACGTGGAGCTCGGCGAGGCGCCGGCCCCGGTCGCCGGGGAGCTTTGCGACCGTCACCAGCTCGCCGACGCGGTACTTGGCCGCCAGGTGCGCCCCCACGGCGCCCATCTCGCCCGCCGCCTCCTCGATGGCGGGCCGGTCCCGCCCCTCGACGGCGTAGCGCAGCTTGCCCAGCAGCTTGGCCAGCTCCGCCAGCTTGTCCCGGTCGCTCATGAGGCCGTAGAGGACGTCCTGGACGCTGGCGCCAGACTCCTCGATGGCAGGTGCGGACCCGGGCGCGGGCGCCGGCAGCGACGCCGCGTAGGCGTTGTAGGCCCGCAGGTAGGCCTGGGCCGCCTCCGCCACCCCAGTCAGCACGGCCTGGATGTCCGAGGCGCTCAGGGTGCCCAGGCAGACGATATCGTCGTCGCGGCTCTCGGCCAGGCGGCGCAGGTGCTCCAGGCTGGCGACCCGCTCCGGGACGGGCGGCAGCGGGACGGCCGAGAGGGTCTCCATGTCCGCCAGGGAGATCTTGGTGGCGAACATGGGCGGCATGTACTTGGCCAGGTCGATGGCGATGGGCGGGACGATGAGGTAGGTGGCGTAGATGTCGCCGGGGGTCTGGGCGTCCCGGTAGTAGGCCAGGGCATGGCCGCGGGGACGGCTGCTATCGCCTCGCTGGAACTCGAGGAGCACGGCGCTCTCCAGAGGACGGATGGGCGTAGAGCATGATAGCACAGGGAGGTTGCCCTAACCCTCCTTCGACAAGCTCAGGACGGCGCCTGGCCCCCTTTCCTGGGAGGGAAGGGGGTATCGTCCGTCTCCCTTTAGGAGAGGGACAGGAGGGAGAGGGGGGCAAGAGGCGCGGGCCATGCGGTGGCATTTGCAGGAGGTTGCCCTAACCCCCTGGCCCCCTTCCTCTTTAGGGGCCTTGCCCATAAACCCCCTCTTTTCATGATACTTTC
>CAZKTO010000119.1:0-3212 GCA_964555685.1 uncultured Dehalococcoidia bacterium | reverse complement strand
GGTCCGCTCCAGCAGGGGGATGGCCTCGGCGTGCCGGCCGGCCTCCCCGTAGGCGGCGGCCAGGTTGCTCCGGCTCGTCAGGGTATCCGGATGCTCCGGCCCCAGCACCCGCTCCAGCGCCGCCAGCGTCTTTTCGTGAAGGTCGATGGCCTCGGCGTGCCGCCCGGCGTCCCCGTAGGCGGTGGCCAGGTTGTTCCGGCTCGCCAGGGTATCCGGATGCTCCGGCCCCAGCACCCGCTCCCGCACCACGAGCGTCTTTTCGTGCAGGGGAATGGCCTCGGCGTGCCGCCCGGCCTCCCCGTAGGCGACGGCCAGGTTGCTCCGGCTCGCCAGCGTGTCCGGATGCTCCGGCCCCAGCACCCGCTCCAGCGCCGCTAGCGTCTTTTCATGCAGGGGGATGGCCTCGTCGTGCCGCCCGGCACCCCTGAAGGCGGTGGCCAGGTTGTTCCGGCTCGCCAGCGTGTCCGGATGCTCCGGCCCCAGCACCCGCTCCAGCGCCGCCAGCGTCTTTTCGAGCAGGGGGATAGCCTCGGCGTGCCGCCCGGCACCCCTGAAGGCGATGGCCAGGTTGTTCCGGCTCCCCAGGGTATCCGGATGCTCCGGCCCCAGCACCCGTTCCCGCGCCGCCAGCGTCTTTTCGTGCAGGGGGATGGCCTCGGCGTGCCGGCCGGCCTCCCCGTAGGCGACGGCCAGGTTGCTCCGGCTCCCCAGGGTGCCCGGATGCTCCGGCCCCAGCACCCGCTCCTTCACCGCCAGGGTCCGCTCCAGCAGGGGGATGGCCTCGGCGTAGCGGCCCAGGCGGATGAGGGCGGTGGCCAGGTTGTTGGCGTACTCTTGAACTTCCGGGTGCTCCAGGCCGAAGCGGGCGCTGGCATGGAAGTGCAGCCGCTCGTGATGGGCGGCCTCGCGTCGCAGGGCCAGGTGATCGGTTTTCTGGATAGCGCCGAGGCGGGCGGCGGCGCGGGGAATGGCGGCCTCAAGGGCAGCGGGGCTGCTGACCGCGGCGATGGCGCCGGCCATGAGGCTGTGGACCCGCACCTCGCGATGCTCGCCGTCGAAGGAGAGCGCCGACGGGCGCTGGCAGGCGCTCAGGAAGGGTGGGAACACTGCGTCTTCGAGGCCCGTCAGGGCCTGGGCGAGGGCGAGGGGTATTGGGGCATCGGCCAGGCAGCCGAAGGGCGCAAGGGCGGCGAGGTCCGAAGCGTCGAGGGTTGCAAGAGCGCCGGTCAAGGCCTGGAAGACGCCCTCGGTCTTGAGGGTTAGCCCGCTGGCCTCCAGGAACATTTGAAGCTGGACGGGGTTGGGCGCTTGACTGAGCTGGCCCAGGAGCGCCTCGGGGGTCTGGGCGGGCTGGGCCAGGCGAATGGCGAGGACCTCGAGGGCCATGGGCAGGCGGCCCACGGCCTCGGCGATCTGCGGCAGGGAGGGATGCCGCCGGAGCTGCCGCCGTTTCGCCGTGTCTTCCATGCGCGACACGAGAAGATTGAGTGCCGCATTGGGAGCAAGAACATCCAGCGGCAGGCGGAAAGTGCGCTCGGGCAGCGTGGTGCCTTCGCGGGCGTCGCGGGTGGTGATCAGCAGCCGCACCTTGGCCGGGACGCGGGCCAGTGAGTAGACCTGCTCCATGCTGGGCAGGTTGTCGATGGCCCACGTGGCCGGACGATCGAGCTCGGCGAGCTTGCGCTGAACGGCGAGGGCGATGGTCTTGTTGGCCTGCGTGGCCTCGCCGGCGTACTTCGTCACGTCGATATCCAGGACGGGCGCGAGAGCGGCGATAGTGGCATCGGCATCGCTTGCGGCGGTGGTCCAGAAGCCCTCGGGGCCGCTGTGGCGGTGCGCATACTCGACGGCAAGCTGGGACTTGCCCGCCCCCGGCATGCCGGCGACGACGAGGATGCGCTGCTTTTTGGTCTGCCGTTTGAGCGTTGCGAGCTCGCCGCTGCGCCCGACGAATCGCTCACCGATGCTCGGCGGCAGGCCCAGCCAGTGGGCCTCGGGAGGGTGCGTGCGCCTTCGCCATTTGCGCAGCCAGCGCAGCACCTGTTGCATGCGATCCCAGGCGTCGAAAAAGGCAACACCTATAGCGAGTGCAACACCAACGCCCGCAAGGATCACCCAGACCGCTTTGAAAGACACGGCCCCACCCCTCGGCTGAGGGCGATTGTAGCAGAGCTACGGAAGCGATAGCCCGCCGGTGCACAGCACACGCGGAGATTGCCACGTCGGGCCGATGTAATCGGCCCTCCTCGCAATGACCCTACCGGCTCACCCCGCCACCACGTTCACCAGCCGGCCGGGGACGTAGACCACCCGCCGCACCTGTCTGCCATCGAGGGCCGACTGGACCTTGTCGCTCTTGAGGGCCAGCGCCTTCGCCTCGTCCTCACTGATCTCGGCGGCGACGGTCAGCTTGTCGCGCACCTTGCCGTTGACCTGCACGACGAGCGTGATCTTGCGGTCGCGGGCCAGCTCCTCGTCCCACGCCGGCCACGGCTGCTGGTGGACGCTGTAGGCGTGGCCCGTCCGCTCCCAGAGCTCCTCGGCCAGGTGCGGCGCCGTGGGGGCCAGCAGCACCAGGAAGGTATCGACGGCCTCCCTCCAGGCCGCGGCGTCCACGGAGCGGGCGTCCCAGGCGCGATTGAGGTGATTCGTCAGCTCCATGAGGGCCGAGACGTTGGTGTTGAACTGGAAGCCCTCGAGGTCGTGGGTGACCTTGCGGACCGTCTTGTGGACGGCGCGGCGCAGCTCCTCGATGCCTGCCCTGAGCGAAGTCGAAGGGGCCGCCGGGCCGCCCGTAGCGCCCAGTTTCGATTCTTCTCTTTCGGCGCCCATCGTCCCCTGAAGGGGCTCCCCCGACGGGCGCCTCAATTCCCCGGGCTCGCGCGTGGCGATGGCCCAGACGCGGTTCAGCCAGCGCGACATGCCCTGGATGCCGGCGCTGCTCCAGCTCCCGCCCTGGTCCCACGGGCCGATGAACATAAGGAAGGCGCGGACGGCGTCGGCGCCCAGCGTCGCCACGTAGGCGTCCGGGTTGACGACGTTGCCGCGGCTCTTGCTCATCTTCTCGTGGTCCTCGCCCAGGATGATCCCCTGGTTGAAGAGTCGCAGGAAGGGCTCGCCGAAGCCCACGATGCCCATGTCGCGCAGCGCCTTGGTGAAGAAGCGGGAGTAGAGCAGGTGCATGACGGCGTGCTCGGCGCCGCCGGTGTACT
>CAZKTO010000118.1:0-3388 GCA_964555685.1 uncultured Dehalococcoidia bacterium | reverse complement strand
CTGGGAACACCTTTCTGTCAAGAAAGGGTTCCCAGGACAACCGAACGACCCTGGGGGGAGAGGCCCTCTGCTTGACACTCCTCCGGCGGGTGCTACGATGGCCTGCGCCGGCAGAGGGCCGCCGGCCTCCCCTTGGCCGGAGCTTGTCCTGAGCCCTTCGGCTCCGCTCAGGGTAAACTCCGCGAAGGGGCCACCCCGCTCCCGGTAGGAGCCGGGCAGAGGGGCTGAGGCGCTCCGCGGCGGCCCCCGGCCCTGCCCCCAAGGAGCCTGCCCATGCGCTACTGCCTCCGTCATCAAGGCGAGACCTTCGACGAGATCCGGGACTGGGCGCAGCGGGCCGACGGCGCCGGCTTCGACGTGCTCTGGTCCCAGGAGCTCCACACCACGCCCTTTGTCTACCCGGCCGCCGTGGCCGGCTTCACCCGGCGCATCCACCTGGGCTCGGGGATCGCCCTGGCCTTCGTCCGGAGCCCCCTCTCCATCGCCCTCACGGCCATGGACCTGGACCGGCTGACGGGCGGCCGGTACATCCTGGGCCTGGGCACCGGCGTGCAGCGCCTGGTGACGGCGTGGCACGGGGCGAACTACGGCCGGCCCGCGCCGCACCTAAAGGAGTGCATCCGGCTGGTGCGGCTCATCATGCAGAACGCCCCCTCCGGCAGGCCCACCGTCTTCGAGGGCGAGTACTACAAGGTCAATATGACCGGCTTCTCGGTGCCGCACCGCCAGCCGCGGGAGCGGGTGCCCATCTACGCCGCGGCCATCGGGCCCGGGATGGTGCGCGCCGCCGCCGAGGTGGCCGATGGCATCCTGGGCCAGATCATGCCCTCCATCAAGTGGGTGAAGGACGTGATGCTGCCGAACATGGAGCAGGGCCTGGCGCGCTCAGGCCGGAAGCGCCAGGCGATCGACCTCTGCCCCACCGTCACCATGGCGATCTCGAAGGACAAGCAGCAGGCCCGGCGCGACCTGGCGAAGACGGTGGCCTTCTACTGCACCGTGGGGACCTACCACCAGATCTTCGCCCACTACGGCTTTGGGAACGAGGCCACCGCCGTCCGGGAGGCGTTCCGCAAGCACGGCGGCCACGGGCCCCACTGCTGGGACCTGGTGTCCGACGCCATGGTGGACGCCTTCCACGTGGCGGGCGGCCCTGGGGACGCGCGGCGGCGCGTGGCCGAGTACGAGGGGATCGCCGACTCGGTGGTGCTGACACCGCCCTCCTACTCCGTGACGCCCCAGGAGACGGCGGCCTACCAGAACGCGATCCTTGAGACGTTCGCGCGGTAGGCGGACCCGCTGCTAGCGCCCACGCCGCGCGTTCGCCTCGCCGGCCACCGCCGTGATATACTATTGCACGAACTCTCGCAATCGTTCTATCCGTTCCATTCGCCTTCCCCTCCCTCGAGGCCCATCCCGCGGCGCATGTGACGCTCGAGCGCATTGGAGAGCATCTCCGAGCGTGAGGAGCGTCACTGTGAACATCTACGTCGGCAACCTTTCGTTCGACACCAACGAGCCTGACCTGCAAGCCGCGTTCGCGCCCTATGGCCAGGTGGCAGCGGTCCGGCTGATCACCGACCGCACCACCGGCCGCTCCAAGGGCTTCGCGTTCGTCGAGATGGCCAACGACAGCGAGGCGCAGGCGGCCATCCAGGCCTTGAACGGCAAGGACCTGGCCGGCCGTTCGCTCACGGTGAACGAGGCCCGGCCCCGGGAGAGCCAGGGCGGGCCCGGCCGGCGGACCAGCTCCCGCTGGTAGTCCGGTCCGCAGCGTCGGCACGCCCCCTCCTCCCCGCCCGCGTGGGCAAGGCCTTCGCGGGGTTCAGAGCCCTTCGCCGGGGAACGGCGGTCGTTCCTGGATCGGGAGAAGGAGCAGCGATGGCCTTTATCGTCACCGACCGGGCGACAGCGCCGCTGGCGAAGAGCCTGGCGCGGGCAGAGCATCTGCACCGAGTGAGCGCGCCGTTGCGGAGGTTCGGCCCGCCGGCGTTGGAGGCCCCATGAGCACAGACGCAGGGAAGGGTGATATCGCCATGATGGTAGCCGGAAGAGGCTGCTGGCGGTGCGGGTCCAAGAGTATCCGCGCCGATGGCGGGGTGGCCCGGTGCATGCAGTGCGGCCGGGACCAGAACGCCGCAGAAAAGCGGCGGATTTCGCTGCCCGCCTCTTGGCGGTAGGTCCTGGCGGGACCTTCCGGCCCGCCTAGCGCGGCAGGCCCAGGCCGCGGGTGGCGATGACGTTGCGCTGGACCTCGCTGGTCCCGCCGGTGATGGTGGAGCTCAGCGTCCTCAGGTAGGCGTGCTCGGCGCGCCCGTTGAACGGCGCCCGGCGCGAACCCCGCTCCAGTTGACCGTAGAGCCCCAAGACGTCCATGGCGGTCCGGGCCATGCGCTGGTCCAGCTCCGTCTTGAAGAGCTTGACGGCCGAGGCCTCCCGGCCCGACGAATCGCCGCTCTGAAGCTGCCACGCGACGCGCATGGAGAGCTGCCGGCAGACCTGGATCTCGATGGCGATCTGGGCGAGCCTCTGGCGCACCAGCGGGTCCTGGGCACGGCCACCGTTCGCACCGTCTTGGGTGCGCACGTACTCCAGGAACCGGTCGAAGAAGCGGCGCGCGTCGCCGGTGACGAACATGCGCTCGAACTCCAGGGCCTTGGCCAGGACGTAGAAGCCCTGGTTGGGCATCCCCACCAGGTTCTCGCGCGGCACGCGCACGTGGTCGTAGTAGACGGCGTTGGTGCGCTCCCCGGCCATGGTCCAGATGGGGCGGACGGTGATCCCCGGGCTCTGGAGATCGACGATGAAGAGCGAGATGCCCTTGTGCTTGGGGGCTTGGGGGTCGGTGCGCGCCGCCAGCCAGTGGTACTCGGCGAAGTGGGCGGCGGTGTTGAACATCTTCTGGCCGGTGATGACGTAGCTATCGCCATCGAGCTCGGCGCGCATCTGGAGGCTGGCCAGGTCCGAGCCGGCCTCGGGCTCCGTGTAGCCCAGGGCGAAGTCGATCTCCCCGCGAGCGATGGGCGGAAGGAATCGCTCCTTCTGCTCCGGAGTGCCGAACATCAAGATGACCGGACCGACGATGCGTCCGCCGGTGTTGGAGGTGAAGGCGCCCGGCGCGCCGCGGTAGGCCAGCTCCTCGGTCAGGAGCAGGCGATCGAGGGCCGGACGGCCGGCGCCGCCCCACTCGCGGGGCCACTGGAGCGCGAGCCAGCCCCGGGCGCCCATGCGGCGGAGGAACTCCTTGGCGTGGGGGCCCATGCGCTCCTCGCTGGCCACCTCGCGGGCCACCTCCTCCGTCAGCTCCAAGTCGAGGAAGGCCCGGACCTCGGCGAGAAAGGCCTCCTGCTCTGGGGTCAGACGAAGGTCCATGGGCGCCTCGGGCCCG
>CAZKTO010000117.1:0-3463 GCA_964555685.1 uncultured Dehalococcoidia bacterium | reverse complement strand
CCGCGATGATCATGAGCGGCAGGAACGGGTCGTGGCCGGCCTCCGGCGTGACGATAGAGTCGTAGCCCATCTCCTCCATGCGGCGGGCGTAATCGGCCAGGTCCTGGATGCTGGGGGCTACGACTGCAGTCTCAAGGCGCACGGGCGGTCTCCTTTCCTCAGGCGGGGATGAACTCGGCGATGGCTTCGTGGAGCAGGCCGGGCTTCTCCCGCTGCACCCAATGGCCGCACTCAGGGACGGTCCGGACGGTCAGGTTCGGGAAGAAGTCGGGGAGCTTATCGGCCCAGACGGCGGGGAATATCGGGTCGTTCTCCGCCCAGAGGACCAGCGTGGGGGCGCGGATGGTGAGGTCTCCCTGGAGGCTGCGGCCCATAGTGCGGAACATGGCGCGGTAGCAGTTGAAGCCGCCCCTCAGGGCGCCCGGCTGGGAGAAAGCGTCCACGAAGCGCTCTATCTCTTCGTCCGTCCAGAGCGACTTGTCGTACGACCAGTGGGAGAGCCGGTCGCGGAGGTATATCTCCGTGGCCTTGCGGCTCGAGCCGACCAACTCCTCGGCCAGGGGGAGCTGGTGGAAGAACATGTACCATATCTCGCTGTAGCGGTCCGGCGTGAAGAAGCGGGCGGCTATGCCGGGATAGGCGGGCTGGAAGAATACGAGCCGGTCCACTAGGGCCGGATGGGCGCGGACGAAGCGCTGCGTCCAGACGGAGCCGAAGTCGTGGGAGACGACGTTTACCTTCTCGAAGCCAAGGTGCTCCACCAGGGCGCGCAGGTCTTCGGCCATGACCTCGTCGGTGTAGCCCTCTTCCGGCGGCAGGTCCGGCTTATCGGAGTAGCCGTAGCCGCGCATGTCCGGGACCACGACATCGAACCGCTGGGCGAGGGTCTTGATGTTCAGGTGCCACTCGTACCAGAAGCCGGGCCAGCCGTGAATGAGGAAGAGGGGCGGCCCGCTGCCCTCGCGGACGTAGTGATAGCGCAGGCCGTTTATCGTGGCGTATTCATGGTTGAAGCCATCGGTCTCACTCAAGCGGGGGCGGCTCCTGTCTGGGGTGGCGGGTCGGCCTGCCGGCTGGCAGGCAATTCAGGTCAACTTTATTCGGTGACATCCGCTCTGTAAAGCCTGCCTGCCGGCAGGCGAGGGCGACTACCGTGCCGGCAGGATGCTGGCAGCGTCGATCTCTATGCGCCGCTCGCCCTGGGGAGTGACGACGGTGATCCGCAGCGGGAGTCCGGATTTCGCCGCGCCGGGCGCTATGACCGCGCCCCAGAGCAGGAAGAGCTCGTCCCGCTCGGCTACGAGCTTGACGTTGAGGCTCCTCTCGCATTCGTAGGGTGACGTGCCTGCCACCAGCTCCACCGGCCCGAACGAGCCACCCCACAGGCTCAGATGGCCGCGTTCGCTGTCATCTGCGGGCGTCGCCGGGTCGTCCGGCAGCGCTACCGTGCTGTCCGGCAGGGCGCTAAGCGGCCCGCTCGGCGCGAGGGCAGGCCCGCTGCCGCTGTCGCGATCGAACCCCGAAAGGAACTGGAGCGTCTTGCAGGTGTACCGGATGAGCGCGTAGCTGACTCCGGGCCGGGCGTCGCCGATGCGCAGCATGAAGGGCACGGCCTGGCCTTCCCGAATCGTCGCCGGCGATTGGCCGTCCGGCTCCGACAGCCAGGCGCTGCGGTTCCAGACGGCCAGACTGAAGTCGGGCTCGGGCGTGGGGGCGGGCGTAGGCGATGGCGTAGGTGAAGGCTCCGCGGTGGCGGCGGGCGTTAGGGTGGAAACGGCCGTCGCGGTGGGTGTTGCGGTGGCAGTGGGCGTGGCGGTAGGCGGCGGCGTGACGTTGGCGGAGCCGGAGAGCCAGACGGCGAGAAGGGCGGCGGCGATGGCGGCGAAGAGCAGCGCCGCGCCCGCGAGCGGCAGCAGCGGCGGTGGCGGTGGCGGCCGGCCGGGCCCCGCGGGAGGGCGGGACCAGTTCCAGCCGGTCTCGCGGGAGCCGCGACGGCCGAAGGTGCTCAAGAAGGGGCTCCGAAGGGAAAGGCGGGGCGAGTAGCGATGGGACTAATATCGGCGAGGGTGTGTTTATTGTCAAGTTGGACTAGCGCACGCCCGCATCCCGTGCCCAGACGTCGACGAGGCGCCGGAACTTCTCGATATCCTGCCGCGTGCCCCAGACGTTCGGCTGGTCGATGATCGGGATGATCTCGGCCAGGAGCGTGGCGCCGGCCCAGGCCCGGAAGGGGCGGTAGTCCGGCATGAGCCCCGCCGTCTCCCGGTAACCGGAGCGCCAGGCGCGAAGGATGAGCCTGCGGGCCAGGTTCAGGAAGGCGCTGAGCGGTCCGGGCGGGACGGGCGCGGCGAGGAGGGTGATCTCCGTGCGCGCCAGGTCGGCGCGGGGGTCGCCGGCGGCGGCGCGCGGCCAGTCGATGACGCCGGTGACGGCGGCGCCGTCGCTCACCAGGTTCAAGGGGTGGAAGTCCATATGGATGAGAGAGGAGGTGGAGAGGCCCAGCGTCTTCGCGTGGGCCGCTAGGTCCGCGTACTCCTCGTCGAGGCGCGAGAGCCAGTCGTCCGGGGCGGTCTGGACGAACTCCTGCGGGGGTGTCACGGCGTGCATCTGGGCCTGCGTACGGCCGAACAGACGGCCGAGCCGCCAGATCGCCCACGGCCTCTGTTCCACGTACGAAAGGAGCGGCCTGCCGGGACACCAGGAGAGGACCATCACCGGCAGCCCCTGGAAGTCGCCGGCGACCTCCAGCCGCGGCGCGGGCAGCCCCCCCTTCTCGCAGGCCTGGAGCGCCAGCCGCTCGCGGCGGGCGAACTCCTCGCGGTCCGGCAGGTGATGGACCCGCAGGGAGTGCTCGCGCCCGTCGGGCGTGGCGAAGTGCCAGAGGAGCGTCTCCCAGCCGCCCTTCACCCTCTGGGGCTCCGTCGTCTCCGGGTAGCCGAGGGCGGCCAGCGCCGCTCTCGGGTCTACGCTGGGCTCAGCCGGCACGGTGTCGGATGCCATTTTCGGCCTCCGCTAGGCGGGCTGCCGTATGAAGTCGAGGACCGGCCCGGCGACGGCCTCCGGGTCCTCGACCGGGAGGAAGTGGCCGAGGCCGGGCAGCTCCGTGTAGCGGGCCTGCGGCAGCTCGGCGCTGAGGGCGCGGCCCATCTCCACGTTGGCGATGGGGTCGCCGTCCGCCCAGACCAGCTGGATTGGCGCCGCGGCCTTGAACGCGCCCAGCCAGCGTTCGCGGTGGAGGTAGCGCTCCCGCATGTAGCCCGCCAGCGCCGGCAGACGGCGGTTGCCCTCCTGGTAGAACAGCAGCTCCTCCATCACCGCGGCGTCTTCGTCGCTCACCACCTGCGGGCGCTTCATTATCGCCTTCAGGCTCTGCACGTAGTTGACGGACAGGTTCTCGCAGATGGCGATCGCCTGCGTCAGGGTCTCGTTGGAGCCCAGGAGCCGCTGGAAGGGGGTGATGGTG
>CAZKTO010000116.1:0-3495 GCA_964555685.1 uncultured Dehalococcoidia bacterium | reverse complement strand
CAGGCTTTCGCCCATTGCCCAAGATTCCCTGCTGCTGCCTCCCGTAGGAGTCGGGGCCGTGTCTCAGTCCCCGTCTGGCTGGCCGTCCTCTCAGACCAGCTACCCGTCTTCGGCTTGGTGGGCCGTTACCCCGCCAACTACCTGATAGGCCGCGAGCTCGTCTTCCAGCGCCTTGCGGCTTTCCTGTCCAGGCCCGAGGGCCGGACATCACATGCGGTATTACGCCGCCTTTCGGCGACTTATCCCCCACTGGAAGGTTGATTACTCACGTGTTACTCAGCCGTTCGCCACTGATCCGCCTTGCGGCGGACCCGTCCGACTTGCATGCATAAGGCACACCGCCAGCGTTCGTCCTGAGCCAAGATCAAACTCGCCAAAACTAACGAAAAAGCCCTTGTGGACCTTTCCTTCCACTCTTCTCTTGTTAAGGTGCGCAGAGCATGCCCGGAGGCACGCTCCGACTCTAGATTATCTTACCAACGCCGCGCCCGCCTGTCAAGGGTCGCTGGCGCGCACCCAGGGCCGCTCACTCCTGTCGCCGCATCGGCACGGGCGGTCCACGCCGATCCAATCCAATACCAAAATCAGCCGGTTGCTGGAGACCGCTGGCCTGCTTGCGCCAGTTGCCCAAGCTTCTCCTCGCTCGTTTCTTTGAGAAACCGCCCCAGGTCCTTTTTCAGCCCCTCAGCAGGTTTGCCATGCCAGCGCAGCTCCAGAAGTGTCGCCCCGTTTTCCTCTCGGCCAGTCACCGTCAGCACACTCGCTTTCCGGCCCTTGGGTTCTGAGGCGTTGATGGCGCTCTCCCGCGCCGCCCAACTGCGGGCGTCACTGTGTCCCTTGCCCGTCACCGCCACTAGCGATGCAATACTGGCGAGGCCGCCTACCAGAAACGCCGCCCGCTCTTGTTCGGAGACACTATCGAACCGGTCGCTCAGGGCGAGGAAGCGTTTGGACTGACTATCGATCCGCCACCCAGGAGTAGCCGCAAGCACAGCGGCGATCGCAGCCACCAGCACGTCCGGTTCGACTTTACTACGGACGACTTCCAACGACTCCTTCATTGTCACTCTCCTCCTACCTCCGCGCCCGCCGCCGCAGCTCGCCTTCTGATGCGCGCTCGGCGTACCGGGCCAGCCCCTGGGCCAAGGCGACGGCCGCCTCCCCGCGCGCCTCGACGATGAGCTCGGTCGCAGCCTCGCGCTCGAGGGCTGCCACGCCCACGTACTCCAGCCTCCCCTGGGCGATCATCCCGTCCAGGCGCTCGTCGCCGGCACCGGCGTGCAGAGTGGCCAGCGACTCGCGCCGCGCCCGGTCGGCCCTATCGGTATCCACACCATAGATCATCTGGTCGAACTGCCCCTGCATCCGGCGCGAGGCTGGCCCCGTCCCGAAGAAGCTCTCGACGACGAACTCGAGGGGGCGCCAGACGGCCCGGCCGGCGAGGCCGGCGATCGTCTTGGGCCAGGGCCGTTGCGCCGGCCTGACGACTCGGAACGCCAGCGCCGAGCGCCGCACCGTCCGCCAGCCGCGCTGCCGGAGCGCCTCCGCCTCCTCCGGGAGTCGCGTGGCTACCGCGGCGACCAGCTCCTCGGCCGTGAGGCCGCGCTCGATGCGGAAGCGGACTGGGTCTGAGGGTTTCGTCACAGCCTTTCCCCCACCTCAACCTCCCGAAGTATGCTCCGTGCCAATCGCTTCGCCGCTCTGCCAACGCCGCGCAACTGGAGATCGCTCCCAGCAGGCGTCTCGTATACCTGGGCGGACAAAAAGTGCCGCCGCACATCACCATACTCCAACGCGGAATAAACCGGAACGGGGCCCCGCGGGGCCCCGTTCCTAAAGGTTGCTTCCTCTCAGCGTCTCTTACGACTTCGAGCCGCCCTCGGAGCCGGCGGCAGCGCCCACTGGCTGGGGCTCCTTCGCCTCCTCGCCCTCCTCCTTGCGCAGCACGATCTCTTCACCCTCGGCGTCCACGACCGCCGTGTTCCCCGGCTCGTAGCCGCCCCGCAGGAGCTTATCGGACAGGGGGTCCTCGACCAGGTTCTGGATAGTGCGCCGCAGCGGCCGCGCCCCGAACGCAGGGTCGTAGCCCTTCTTGGCCAGCAGCTCCCTGGCGGCGGGCGTCGCCTTGAGGCCGATCCCCTTCTCCAGGAGCTCCCGGCCGACCTCGTTCAGCATCAGGACCACGATCTGCTGGATGTGCTCCTGGGTGAGGGCGTGGAAGACGACCTGCGAGTCGATCCGGTTCATGAACTCGGGCCGGAAGAAGCGCTTGACCTCGCCCGTCACCTTCTCCTTCATCACCTCGTAGGCCCGCTTGGCATCCTTGACCTCGTCGGTGGTGGTGCCGAAGCCCAGGCTGGTGTTGCGCCTGATGAGCTCGGCGCCGATGTTGCTCGTCATGACGATGATGGAGTTGCGGAAGTTGACCTTGCGGCCCTTGGCGTCCGTCAGGTGGCCGTCGTCGTAGATCTGGAGCAGGATGTTGAAGACCTCCGGGTGGGCCTTTTCGATCTCGTCCAGGAGGATGACGGAGTAGGACTTGCGGCGCACGGCGTCGGTGAGCTGGCCGCCCTCGTCGTAGCCGACGTAGCCGGGCGGGGCGCCCACCAGGCGCGCCACGGTGTGCCGCTCCATGAACTCGGACATGTCCAGGCGGACCATGGAGTCTTCGCTGCCGAACATGAACTCGGAGAGAGCCCGGACGAGCTCCGTCTTGCCCACGCCCGTGGGACCCAGGAAGAGGAAGACGCCGATGGGCGTCCGCCGGTTCTTGAGGCCCGCACGGGCGCGCCGGATCGCCTTGGAGACCACGGTGATCGCCTCGTCCTGGCCGATGATCCGCTTGTGGAGGTACTCCTCCATCTGGAGCAGCCGCGCCGTCTCCTCGGTGGCCAGGCGCGTCACGGGGATGCCGGTCCACATGGCCAGCACCTCGGCGATGTCCTCCTCGGTGACCACCGGCCGGTCCTGGGTCTTCTGCTCCTTCCAGCCCTTCTCCATCTCCTCCAGCTTCTCGTTCAAACGCATCTCACGGTCGCGGAGCTCGGCCGCTGCCTCGTACTGCTGTCCGCCGATGGCCTCGTCCTTCTCCTTGCGCACCGTCTCCAGGACGCGCATGGCCTCCTTCACCGAGAGGGGCGTCTGCGCCGACTTGATGCGGACGCGGGATGCCGCCTCGTCCATCAGGTCGATGGCCTTGTCCGGCAGGAACCGGTCCGAGATGTAGCGGGAGGCGAGGTGCGCCGCCGCCTGGAGCGCCTCCTCCGTGATGGTGAGCCGGTGGTGCTCCTCGTAGCGCGCCTTGATGCCGCGCAGGATCTCGATGGTCTGCTCGACGGAGGGCTCGTCGACCATCACCGGCTGGAAGCGGCGCTCGAGAGCGGCGTCCCGCTCGACGTACTTGCGGTAGTCGTCCAGCGTGGTGGCGCCGATGGTCTGGAGCTCCCCGCGGGAGAGGGAGGGCTTGAGAATGTTGGCGGCGTCCACGGCGCCCTC
>CAZKTO010000115.1:0-3509 GCA_964555685.1 uncultured Dehalococcoidia bacterium | reverse complement strand
TACTCGATGAAGGCGAGGCGCACCCCGTCGGGAGAGACCCTCAGGCTGCCAACGGTGCCCTTCGTGGCGTAGACCTCCTTCCCCAACGGGAACTCGATCCGGCTGCCCCCTTCGGTGGCCCGCACCACCGCAAGCTGGGCCCCATCGGGACTCCAGTCGGCGGCGTTCACGTCCGCCAGGAGCCTGCGGGCGACGCCTCCCGCGAGGGGTGCCCGGGCCAGGACGCCTGGCTGATAGAAGGACCAGAGCCATCGGGGCTCGAGAGAGAGTGCCATCTCCCCGGTGGACGAGAGGGCGAGGAGACTCCCGGGAGAGAAGCCCAGCGACCGCGACTCGGTGCTGCCGCGGCGGGTCGAGAACACCTCCACCGGCGCCCCTGCCCAGGCCGCGCCGTACACGATGGTTTCACCGTCGGCGGCGAAGCGTGCCGCGAACACGGCGCCGCGGCGATGGGTCACCCGCTCGAAAGCGGGCGGCTCGTTCGGCTCCGGGCGCCGGCCGCCCACGATGTAGCCTAAGGCGGCGAACGCCGCGAGGCTCGCCACAGCCAGGGCGCCCATGAGCCGCGGATGGAGGTTGAGGCCAGAAGTGACCGGCACGGCCGAAGGCGCCGATACGGAGTCGCCGCCCACGACTCCGAGAGCGAAGGCCAGGTCGTGTGCAGAGCGGAAGCGCGCAGCGGGGTCTTTCTCCAGGCAGCGCCCTACGATCCGCTCGAGTACCGGCGCCACGACGACGCCCGAAGAAGCCAGGTCGGGCGGGTCTTCCTTGAGGATGGCGCTCATGGTTTCCGCCGCGGTGTCGCGCACCCACGGCCGCCGGCCCGTGATCATCTCGTGCAGAACGACCCCAAGGGAGAAGAGGTCGGAGCGATGGTCGACCGCGGCCCCACGCACCTGCTCGGGGGATATGTACGCCACGGTTCCGAGGATCGTGCCGGGCTCCGTCAACTGCGACGCGGTGCCGACGTCGGACCCGGGCAGGGCCTCCCCCGACAACGGGCCCAGCTTGGCCAGGCCGAAGTCGAGGATCTTCACGCGCCCGTCAGCGAGCACGAAGAGGTTCTCGGGCTTGAGGTCGCGATGCAGGATTCCCTTGTCGTGGGCCGCGGCCAGGCCCCGCGCGACCTGCGCGGCCCACTCCGCGGCCCGTCGAAGGGGCACGGGGCCCTCTTCGAGCCGCTGGCGCAGGGTCTTCCCGTCGAGCAGCTCGAAGACGAGATAGGGCGCCCCTTCGTGCTCGCCGACGTCGTGGACGGAGAGCACGTTCGGGTGGTTCAGCGCGCCGGCGGCGAGCGCCTCCTGCTCGAAGCGACGGAGACGGCCGGGATCGGTGCCGAGCCCCGCGGGCAGCACCTTGACCGCCACCTCCCGTCCCAGCCGCGGATCGCGGGCGCGCCAGACCTCGCCCATGCCGCCGGCCCCGATCGGGGCGACGACCTCGTACGGTCCGAGACGGATGCCGGGGACGAGGGGCATGGTTTTCCAGTCAGCGAGGCGAACAAGAGCGCAGCGGGCGGATGGCCGCCGATCATTCTAGGGGTTTTCGGTAGAGGCCTCACGACGCCCGCACCGTGGGATCGAGGGCGTCGTGGAGGCCGTCGCCGATGAAGTTGACGGCCAGGACGACGACCAGGATGGCCACGCCAGGGAAGAGGGTCAGCCAGGGCCTCATGCCCTTGCTGGCCAGCGAATCCATGAGCATGTTGCCCCAGGTCGGGGTGGGGGGCTGAACGCCCAGGCCGAGGAAGCTCAGCGACGACTCGACCAGGATGGCGCTTCCCACTCCGAGGGTGGCGCCCACGATGATGGGCCCCAGGGCATTCGGGACGATGTGCCGGGCGAGGATCCGCAGGTTCGAGGCGCCCATGCTCCGAGCCGCCTCCACGTAGGCCATCTCCTTGAGGACGAGCACCTGCGACCGCACCACGCGGGCCGTGGCCATCCAGCTCAGGAAGCCGATGATGAGCACCAGGGAGGTCACGGCCGCCTGGGAGTAGGAGCTCAGGATGATGAGCAGCGGCAGGGTGGGGATGGCGTAGGCGACGTCGGTGAGCCGCATGAGCACGTTGTCGACGAGGCCTCCGTAGAATCCGGCTACCGCTCCTATGGCCGTGCCGAGCCCCGCGCCCACCACGGCGGCCAGGATGCCGATGAGGATGGAGACCCGTCCGCCGAATAGCATGCGGGTGAGGATGTCACGTCCCAGGTCGTCCGTCCCCATCCAGTGATGGAGGGACGGCGGCTGCCGCACGCTCATGAGGTCGATGGCGTCGAAGGGGTAGGGCGCCAGGAACGGCGCCGCCGCGCACGCCGCGGCCATCAGGGCGAACGCGATCAACGAGACGGAAGCGGCCTTGTGCCGGCGAAACTGCCGCCATGCGAGAGCCCGGGGCGACGCGTCACTCATAGCGGATCCGGGGATCGAGCACGCCGTAGACGATGTCCGCCAGCAGGTTGAAAACGACCACCATGACGGAGCCCATGAGCAGGATGCCCATGAGCAGCGGGTAGTCACGGGCGAACATGGCCTGCACGAAGAGGCGGCCGATGCCGGGCCAGGCGAAGACGGTTTCCGTGATCATCGCTCCGGAGAAGAGGTCGGCCAGGTTCAAGGCCATGATCGAGACCACGGGGATGAGGGCGTTGCGCAGCGCGTGGACGCCCATGACCGTCCGCTCCGGCAGGCCCTTGGCTCGGGCCGTCCGCACGTAGTCGGCGCGCACCACCGAGAGCAGGCTGCCACGCAGGTAGCGCGACCAACCCGCGACATAGCGGAACGACAGCACGAGCGCGGGCAGGACGAGGTGCGCCAGGTGGTCGCTTAGCGACGAAGCCCCCACGGTATGCGTGCCCGAGACGGGGAGCCATCCGAGCCGCACCGCGAACACCATCTGCAGGATCAGGCCGAGCCAGAACACCGGCATGGCGATGCCGAGAAAGGACACCCCCGTGGCCAGGAAGTCCCCGATGCTGTATTGGTGCAGCGCGCTCCCCACGCCCAGGAGCAGGGCGGCGAAGGCGGCGAGGACGAACGACGACGCCATGAGCTCGAGGGTGGCGGGCAGGCGCTCGGCGATCATCACGGCGACGGGCCGCGTGGTTCCGAAGCTCAGACCCAGATCCCCCCGCAACGCAGAACTCACCCAGCGCAGGTACTGGACCTGTATCGGCCGGTCCACGCCCAGGCGGTGACGGTAGGCCTCCACGACTTGGGGATCGACGAAGCGGCCCGAAGCGAGGAGGCTCCCCTCGGGTCCTCCCGGCGCCGCCTGGATCACCGCGAAGAGAACGATGGAGATGCCGAAGAGCAAGGGCACCATCTGCAGCAGCCGGCGGCCGACGTAGGGGCCCACGCGCCTACCCCTGGAGCGTCCAGTCGTAGAGGTTCCAGAAGCTCCCGAAGTTGGTGCCGCTCCCGCGGTAGTTCCCCACCCGCTTCTTCACGAGCTCGGGAACCACGTTGTAGTAGAGGGGCAGCGTCCGGGCCGACTCGAGAAGCCGTTCCTG
>CAZKTO010000114.1:0-3546 GCA_964555685.1 uncultured Dehalococcoidia bacterium | reverse complement strand
GGGAAAGCCTCTTTGTCAAAAGAGGTTTCCCCAGAATAATCGAAGGGCCCTGGGTTCCTTGCGGGCTGGCGCTCCGTGCGCTACGCTCTCGCGCGAGGCCGGAGGCCCCCGGACCGGCCGTGGGACCTTACCGAGACGCTCGGAGAGACGCGCGATGACGACGACGATCGGCTTCGTGGGCCTGGGCGACCAGGGGAGGCCCATCGCCCAGCGGATCATCGCCGCGGGCTACTCGACCTTCCTCTACGCCCGCCGGCCGGAGACGCTAGAGCCCTTCCGGGGGTCGCCGGCCACCATCGCCGGGTCGTTGCGGGAGCTGGGCGCGCGGTCCGAGATCGTCTTCATCTGCGTCGTGGACGATGCGCAGGTGGAGGAGGTGATGACGGGCCAGCAACTCTTGGCTGGCATGGCGCCGGGGTCGATCGTCGTGATCCTGAGCACGGTGCACCCGAAGAGCTGCCAGCGGATGGCGGCGCTGGCCGCCGGGCGCGGGGTCGCCGTGGTGGACGCGCCGGTGAGCGGCGGCGGGCGGGTGGCGGCCCAGGGCGGGCTCACGATCATGGCCGGCGGCGACGAGGCGGCCTACGAGCGGTGCCTGCCTGTCTTGAGGACCTTCGGCTCCAATATCCAGCACCTGGGGCCGGTGGGGATGGGGAGCGCAGGCAAGCTCGTCAACAACTTCCTCTTCAGCGGCAACCTGCTCCTGGGCGAGGCGGCGCTGGCCCTGGGGACCAGGGCGGGCATCCCCAAGGACCGGCTGGTGAGCTTCTTGAGCACGGGGAGCGGCCGGAGCTTCGCCTTGAGCGCGGTGCAGGGCCTGCTGGGCGGCGCCACGCGGGAGACGCACGGGGTGCAGCTCCTGCGGAAGGACGTGGAGCTGGCGCGGCGCATGGCCGAGGGCCTGGGCGTGGCTTTGGGCGACCTCGAGTGGGTGGCTCGCAGGCTGGAGCGCGGCCCGTAGGCCTCGCCTACTCGCCGCCGCGCAGGTACTTGCGGAACCCTCGCGCGGGGGAGGCATAGCCTAGCCGCTCGTAGAAGCCGTGGGCGGTCTCCTTGCGGTCCCAATGGCTCTGGAGCTGGAGCTTGTAGCAGCCGGCGGCGCGCGCCTCACGCTCGGCGTACTCCATGAGCAGGCGCCCGCAGCCCTTGCCTCGGACGGACTCGTCCGTGACGACGTTCTCGACCTCGGCCCATGGCTTGCCGCCATGGGACAGGTTCTGGACGATGACGAGGACGAGGGTTCCCATGACGCGGCCGTCCGCCTCCAGGACGACGAGGCGCTGAACCGGGTCGCTCTGGATGCGGCGGAAGAGCGGCAGGTACTCCTGCCATCGGCCGGGCGTGGCGGGCTCGTCGCCCAGGGCGAGCTGCTGGTAGAGCTCGAGGATGCGCGGCAGGTCGCGCTCCTCGGCCCGGCGGATGAGGACGGCCACGGTCGGCAGGCTCCTCGGCGGCGCGCGAACGGCTCCCCGCGGGGTACCCCGGCTCGACGGGGTGCGGGTGGGCGCGCCGGTCAGGTCACGCTAGAGGGTGGCGCCGGCGATGTCAAGGCGGGACCCTTCGGCTGCTCCTTCACTTCGCTCAGGACTTCGGCTCAGTGCCTGCCCTGAGAGCTTGTGAACAAATCGCCCGTAGGGGCGGGCCCCCGTGCCCGCCCAGCTGGGGCAACCACGGGGGGTTGCCCCTACGAAGGGAAAATTCACAACCTCTGAGCCCGCCGAAGGGGCAGTAGCCCTCTCCCTCCGGCTCCCTCTCCGGCGCGGAGAGGGAGAGAAGGAGGTCCCCCCCTTCCTCTTTAGGGAAGAGCCTGTCCTGAGCGGAGCCGAAGGAGGGCTAGGGGGTTAGGGCCCCCCGTGCTATCATGGGGCCGACCGCACCAGGAGGCGGCCCTTGGACCTCGATCGGCTGGCCCAGCATCTCGGCGCCCGCCCCCGGCGCGCCATCGGCGACCCGTCGCGTCCCCGCGCGGCCGTCCTCGTCGCCCTCTACGGGCCCGGCCCGGACTTCAAGCTGCTCTACACCGTCCGGACCCACCACGTCGAGCACCACAAGGGCGAGATCTCCTTCCCCGGCGGCGGGCGGGACCCCGGCGACGAGTCCGAGGTCTTCACCGCCCTCCGGGAGTCGCACGAGGAGGTCGGCATCGTCCAGGGCGACGTGACGGTCCTGGGCCTGCTGGACGACGTCGTCACCCGCTCCAACTTCGTCGTGACGCCGGTGGTGGGCCGCGTGGGCCAGCACCCATACCGCTTCACGCTCTACGAGCCGGAGGTGGCCGAGCTCCTGGAGGTGCCCCTCTCCCACCTGCGGGACGCGGCGAACCACGTGCCGCACCCGCGCCTCCCCGCGCACCAGCAGCCGCCCTTCCCCTCATACCAGTTCGGCCAGCACGTCATCTTCGGCGCCACGGCCCTCATGACGGCGCGTTTCTTGCAGACGCTGGGTGAGGCGGCCTAGCGGTCCGGCGCGCCGCGAGCCGGCTGCAGCGGCTCGCGGCGCGTAACCTTGGCCTAAGTGACCGGGCGTGCACCTCACCCGCGGTTAGCGCCTTCCTCTCCACTACTTCGACGGCGGGTTGTTGCCCCTACCTCCTCCCGACGGGTTACCCGTCGTGCTCGGCCAGTTTCCCCCAGCCTTTCACCACCACCGCTCCGCCCTTGCCACCGCCCTTGCCACCGCCCTTGCCACCGCCCTTGCCACCGCCCTTGCCACCACTGCCACCTTTGCTCATCGCTCTCTCCTTTCAGGAAAGTCCGCCGGGGTCTCACCCGACTTACGCTCGTCCGGGCTGCGAGGTAAGCGCCTAACGCCGCCATTCAGCGGCCTTCGCAAGCGAGCGAAGCCCGCTTGCGAAGGTCCGTCTCGAATGGCTTGTTAGCACGCATTTACGTAAGGTAGCTGGCCGCTATAGATCGGCTGCCAGTTCTCGGGTCAGATCGGCGGCTGGCACTTCCTTGCAACCGCTCGCATTCTGGCCAGACCACAAAGGCGAGAAATCACCTGAGCCTTGGTTTTCGGCTTTGGCGCGCAAGGGCGCGATAGCAGCGGTGGCTAAGGGGAAGGGCGGTGCTGCGGTGCTGATCGGGCCAAGCTCTTTCATGATGCGGTTCACGATTCCGCGGGCGGGTCGGCCTGTGAAAAGGTTCGTGAGCGCCGTATGGCGGGCGGCCTCACTCTTCAGCGCGGCGCGATGTACTACGCTTGTGGTAGCTTCAGGGCAGAGCAGATAAGCCGTTCCAATCTGTACCCCGGCTGCGCCGAGTGCTATAGCAGCCGCAACACCTCTCGCATCCGCGATGCCGCCAGTAGCAATGACCGGGAGCTTCACGGCCCGCACCATCTGCGGCAACAGTGCAATCGTGCCGACTTGAGAAGTTGAGTTATCCGACAAGAAAATGCCGCGATGTCCGCCCGCCTCCAGACCTTGTGCGATGATGGCATCGACCCCACGCGCTTCGAGCCACCGCGCCTCTTCAACCGTCGTTGCCGACGAGAGAATCTTCGAGCCCCAGGCTCTCACTCGCGCCAGCAATTCGGCCGATGGCA
>CAZKTO010000113.1:0-3597 GCA_964555685.1 uncultured Dehalococcoidia bacterium | reverse complement strand
CAGCCCGCAGGCCCTGCAGGTCCTCGAAGGTCCTCTGCTGGTGGCCGTTCCTGCTCATGGTGAGGCTCGTCATAATCCGCTCCTCCTCGAATGACTTTCAACGGCGGACGGTGGCCGTCTGGTGCGGCACAGTGTATACGCGGGGGTATACCCGTCAAGGGGCTCAGAGGGCCAGATTCGCCGTCTTTGGGGGGACCCCCGTGCTCCTGTTCCCATGCCAGGGCCGAGCGCAGCATGTCGGCCAGGATTTCGACGAGACGCCCATGGGCCTCGGGTGTCGGCTGGGCGCGAGAGCGTGGGCGGGCCATGGCCTACGCCGCCTCTCCCTTGACCTGCTGGCCCTGGGCGTCCAGCAACCTCTTGAGGGTGGCGTAGCCGATGCCCAGCTCCTTGGCCGCCTGGCGTCTCGACAGGGAGCCGTCGCCAAGGCGCTCCAAAATAGCTCCAAAACGCGGTTGGAAGCCTCGCCGGTCGGTGACCTTGGGCCGGCCTATACGCCGCCCCTGCTTGCGGGCCCGCTCCATCCCCGCCTTCACCCGCCCGCGCAGGATGCCCCTCTCCAACTGCGCGTAGGCGACGGTGATGTAGTAGAGGGCCTCGCCGAACGGCGATGTCGTGTCCAGCCACGGCTCGGTGTAGGAGCGCAGTCCCACGCCCCAGGCGCGGAGCCGCTCCAACGTTGTGGCCGCGTCCAGCACGGAGCGGAAGGCCCGGTCCATCTTCCAGACGACCACGAGGTCGAACCTGCGCTTGGCTGCATCGTCTAGGAGGTCACGCCAGGCCGTTCGATGCGCGAGGTCGGTGGCCGAGGCTTGGTCGACGTACTCCCGAACTACGCTCCAACTCGCCTGCGCCGCCACGAACTCTCGCAGGGGGATCAATTGAGTCTCGGGATTCTGGTCCTTGTCCACCGTTGAGACCCGACCGTAGACGCCGACGCGCACCGTCACGGTTTCGCCTCCAGGCGGTCGATCACCTGTCGAACGAACTCCTGATCGTTGACGAAGGCGCGAAAATGCTTGCCGCTGACCGGGCACAGGAGCATGATGAAAGGCTTGCCCGACTTGCGCCCTCGGGCCGGACGCACGGTCAGAGCCGTCCCACAGATCAAACACGAGGGCGGCTGCCTATACGCCGGGGTATAGGTGTCCTTTCCCTTAGCCATGGCCCTTCCCTCGCCGCAGGTACTCTCGACAAATGGTGGCCAAGGCCGTTCCTCGCTTGTTCGGGTTGCCTTCCTCCTTCATCGAGCCCGCCAACGCGTGTTCCAAGGCCGACTCGACGATGGCCAACTGGCTGTCAATGAGTTGGAATTGCAGATGGCGCAGCCGGGCGGCCTGGGCCGCCTCCCAGGCCCGCAGGTGCTCCGCCAGGTCCTCTTGGCCCAGGGAGGCCAGAGCATGGAGACCCTCGGCGGTCTCAGGCAGCACGTCCGCCACCTGCTCGATGGGGGTGCTCTCCAGCACCCGGCGCAGCAGTTCCCCCCGCAGGCCGGGGTTGTCCTCGCCCGCCACGTG
Organism: uncultured Dehalococcoidia bacterium; assembly: GCA_964555685.1. Taxonomy (GTDB): domain Bacteria; phylum Chloroflexota; class Dehalococcoidia; order SHYB01; family SHYB01; genus CAZKTO01. The sequence goes on along the minus strand of CAZKTO010000113.1, from coordinate 2,080 downwards.
GTTCAAGACTTGGGACAGCAGGCGGGCCTCGGCGTCGTCGGCCTCGACCACCACGCATGGCACGGTCGCATGGCCTAACTCCCGAAGCACGGAGAGGCGCTGGGCGCCGCCGATGGTCTCGTAGCGGCCCTTGCCGGTCCGCCGAACGACCAGGGGAACGACGAGGCCGAAGCGCTCGACCGACCGGCGCAGATGCGCCCGCATGGCAGCGTCCATCTCGTTGGCGTTCCACGGGGCGAACGTGATGGCGTCGATGCGGAGATCAGCGATCTTCACGAGGAGGCCTCTCTCCTGGGATAGGGCAGCACGGGAACGTTCAGCCGAGAGCGCCACGCTGAATCGAGGAAGTACAGGTAGCGGTGCTTCCGGGCCTGGGCCAGCACCTTGACCTCGACGCCGTGCCTGCGGAAATGCTCGACGCTGTGACTGCCGTAGGCGTGGCTCAGGCTCCTCGAATGCCGCAGCCGCCCGTCGCCCACGTCGTAGAACGGCATCGCTTCCGAAAACCCCGTGTAGAGCCAGTTGCTAGCCTGGTAGATCGTGCCGACGTGGCCCGGTCCAGCTGACGGATCGGCGTAGCTGATGAGGAACCTCAGCGCCGTCTCCCGCCGCAAGGCCCGGAGCACGATGCCGAGCACGCGCGACTCGCTATTCGCGGGCAGGGTATCGGAAAGCCAGAGCCGGGAGAGCGTCGCGCAGTCGCGGCGGTCGGCCCCTTCGACGAGCCGGTGGGCGTTTGCCGGGCCGACGCTGAAGGTCAGCGCTCCCTCCAGTCGACGATCCGCAAACACGCCGAAGGCGAGCTGCATCCCGCCGGGCAGCGAGTGCAAGTAGTGACGCGGGACGATGAGGTCCCTGGCCGCGCGTGCCGGGATCGGGGCTACTCGGATGGACTGGAGCGCCGCCCTCGGAGTCGGACCGGGTCCTCCCCGGCGGAACCGGGGCGTGCTGGCCGTCACACTCGCGGCGCTCATCGAGCTTACTCCTCCATACTTACGATCCGGCCCGTATACTGTGCACACCCTTTATAAGGCTCGGTGTTGGCCCCTCTGAAGGCGCGGATCGGCCACGCCAACGCCAGTTCTGCGCCACCATCGGCCAGCGTCATCTGGGGAATCACAACGCGGGTAGGAAGGTATTGACAGCGTGAAGAAGGCTCAGGCGGTCAAGTTCTGGAAGGCCCTCGATGAAAGCTCCCAGGGCGAAGGGGTAATCAAACAGCTAGCGAATAAGACGGGGTACGGGAGCAAGAGGACGCTCGGGCGTCTCGCGGGAGCCGCCCGAGCGTTTCGGGAAGGGCGTTCAATCGAAGAGATCAGGATCAGCGGATGGGGTCAGCAGCTGATCCTGAAGATTCGAACTTGGTGGCTGGAGGAGTTCCCACTCCATGGGAATGACACTGAATCTCACAGACCTGCACCACCGTCAGGCGAGGGAGGCAACCAGTCAGGGACCCCGGAACCTAACAACAACGTGCTCCCCGAGCGGACGCAGGACTCCTCATCTGCTGCGTTAGACCTTTCAGGGTTGGAGCTCGATCTTCAAGGGACGATGGATGGAAGGGGCCTGCCGTCACTTCAAGAAGATACTCGTTACTGGGTGATTCGCGTCCGGCTACAGAACGTGAGTGACAAGCCGATCACGCTCGGCGATTTTGCCCTTCATGTCACAAGAGACTTGCCTGACGACGTCGAGGTCCACACGTGGCCGCATATCGGGCGTGACACTTATGGCTCTCGGGCCGGGGTGCCGCTGGCGGAAAAGGCGCTGGGCACCCTGATCTCGTTCCCGCTTGATCGTCCCGTCGTGGAGGGTGCCTTGCGGTTTCAAGACGCCATCCCGTTTGGGGGGCCGGTACGCCTGACGCTGAGCGTCAAGGGCATGGGGCAACACAAGGGGATGAAAAGGTGCTGGGACCTTGGCCGGTTTTCTAATCCAGTGGGTCCCGGCGGTACGGGTATCCCTTGAGGTAGTTGACGACCGTTCCCCGCGTGACGCCCAGGGCATCGGCAATCTGCTGATAGGACGCGCCCTGCTCACGCATGGCCTTCGCCTTCGCCGCCTTTTCCTGTGGCGTCGG
>CAZKTO010000112.1:0-3697 GCA_964555685.1 uncultured Dehalococcoidia bacterium | reverse complement strand
GAAAGTATCATGAAAAGAGGGGGTTTATGGGCAAGGCCCCTAAAGAGGAAGGGGGTATCGTCCCTCTCCTTGCAGGACAGGGACAGGAGGGAGAGGGCCAGAGCGCCAGGTAGGTTAGGAAGTTACGCAAGTCTCTTTAGGAGAGGGGACGGGGGAGAGGGCCGCGGTCCTACCGCAGCTCCCAGGTCCCGGCCAGGTGCGGGTAGCGCGCCGCCATGAGGTCCAGGTGGGCCGGCGTTAGGAGCGGGACGGGCAGGCGCGCCAGCCGCTCACGCCAGGCCGCGGGCGTCTCGCCGTCGCCGCCGGCCAGGCCGGCCAGCCCCGTCGCCGGCGCGTGCTTGGCCTGCACAAGGACCCGGAAGGCTCCCAGGCCGTTGGGCTTCAGGAGGTCGAGCATGGCCATACGGTTTGCATCATAGTCGCGCTGGGAGAGGCTCAGGCCGCGCAGCGCATCGATGCAATGCCCCGCGCCCAGCGCCGAGAGGAACGATCGCTGAGCGACCAGGGCCATGGGCTCGAGGCCGTGGCGCCGGCCCGCGTCCACGAGGGTGGTGAAGTTGGCGTGGGCCGTGAGGTCCTGGCGTCCCACGCGCGCATACGGATCGGACTGGGGCGTGTGCTGGAAGTAGGCGGCCAGGGTGCCGCCCTTTCGGGCCGGGGTATGCAGGCGCTCCGCCAGGTCGCCGTAGTCGATGGTGATGACGTAGCCGCGCCGCACCCCCTGGGCCACCGAGTCCATCCAGCGCGCCGCCGCCAGGCCCACCTCCGTCTCCCAGCCCTCTTCGAGGCGCACGCCCTGCCACGTCAGCATCTCCGCCAGCTCCGGCGTCGATGGCTCGCGGGCCTCGTCGGCCAGACGATCACCGTCCAGGGCAACATAGCGCTCGCACAGCCGCCCGCCCTGCATCACCACGCGGTGCACCGGCAGCGCATCGACGAGCTCGTTGGAGATGACGCAGCCGGTCACGTCTCGGAGAGGGAAGCTCGCGCTCCGGAGCCACTGGGCGCCGGGCATCGCTGGCGCGGCGGGCGGGACGGCCCGGTCGATAGCCACGTACGTCAGCGCCGAGGCGAATGCCGGATCGAGGCGCCGCGCGTACGAAAGGATGTCGCGAGCCAGGGCCCCATCGCCGGCGCCCGGCTCGGCGACGACGAACCGAGGAGGCGAGCCCAGGAGGCGCCAGCACTGCTCCACCTGGAGAGCAAGAAGGGCGCCGAAGAGAGGATGAGCCTCCGGGGCCGTGTAGTAGTCGCCGAGATGCGCGGGCCGGCGGCCAGACCCGTAGTATCCGCCGGGGTCATAGAGCGCGAGCTCCATGAACTCGGCAAAGGTAATACGCCCGGCCTCGCGGATGCGGGCGCGGACCAGGCGCTCGGCCTTCGTCATCGGTAGCCCCCCGTCATCAGGATACGCGTGGGGGCCGATCCCCGGCAACGGACGCGCTCAGCCCGGGTTGGAAAACCTCGTTTGCGCAGGAGGCGTTCCCAGAACGACGGTGAGACCCTGGGCGGGCCAGTCTCCTGGTTTGACAGCCCCCTCCCTGTGCCCTAGCATGGAGTTGGCCGTGCTAGGTGGGGAGCTAGCGGTGCCCTGAACCCGCAATCCGCTTTAGCGGGGCTGAACTCCCACCGCGAGGTCTCAGGCCGCGGGCGAAGAACGGTTTCGAGTGGCGCTGACGCGCGGGTCCTGCGCGGCGGAGGCCTATGAACCCCGCCAGGTCCGGAAGGAAGCAACGGTAAGTAGCCGCCTCCGGGTGCCGCAGGGGCGCCTGCGCCGAGCCGCTCGAGTTGTTCCAACCTGTTGGCCGGATCGATGGTGGGTGCACGGCCGTCTCCTCTCTTCACCTGAGCAGGCTGCCCTCCGTGCCCAACGCCCGACCCCCGGCGCCGCGAGCCCCCGCCACGTCACCCAGCGCGGCGGCGCTCCTGCGGCGTCACGGCCTGCGTCCGCGCAAGGGCCTGGGCCAGCACTTCCTGGTCAGCCGAGGCGTCCTGCTCCGCATCGCCGAGGCCGCCGGGCTCGCCCCGGACGATACGGTCATCGAGGTAGGCCCGGGCACGGGAGCCCTCACCCGGGAGCTGGCCGCGCGCGCCGGCCGGGTCATCGCCATCGAGAAGGACGCGGCGCTGGCGGAGGCGCTGCGGCAGGAGCTGGCCGCCCTCGCCAACGTCCGCATCGTGACGGGCGACGCGCTGGAGCTCGACCCCGCCTCGGTCCTGCGCGAGCACGGGGCGACGGGGCCGTACAAGGTCGTAGCCAACCTGCCCTACTACGCCGCGAACCCCATCGTGCGCCGGTTCCTCGAGTCGGCGGCGCGTCCGACGGTCATGGTCGTGCTCCTCCAGCGGGAGGTGGCCGCGAGCATGGCCGCCAGGCCCGGCGCGATGAGCATCCTGTCCGTGGCCGTGCAGCTCCGCGCCGTCCCGGCCATCATCGGCATCGTCAAGGGCGGGAGCTTCTACCCGCCGCCCAAGGTCGATTCGGCCATCGTCCGGCTGGAGGTGCGCCCGGCTCCCGCCATCGTGCCCGAGGCCGAGGCGGAGGCGCTGATGGAGATCGTCCGGGCCGGGTTCAGCGCCCCGCGCAAGCAGGTGGCGAACGCCCTCGCGCGAGCGCTGGGCCTGGCGCGGGAGCGAGCGGTCGCCGCCCTCTCGGAGGCGAAGGTCAACCCGCGCCGGCGCGCCGAGACGCTGACGCTGGAGGAGTGGGGCGTCCTCTACCGGGCGCTCCGCCCGCGGCCATGACGGTACGACTCCTCGCCTGCGCCAAGATCAATCTGACGCTGGAGGTCCTGCGCCAGCGGGACGATGGCTACCACGAGGTGCTCACCGTCCTCCAGACCATCGGCTTGGCCGACGAGCTGACGTTCGAGCCCCGACCCGTCGGGGAGCTAGCTCTGGCAGGAGACACGGCAGGCGCCCCTGGCGAGCAGAACCTGGTGATGAGGGCGGCGCGGGCGCTCCAGCAGGCGCTGGGCGAGCGGCGCGGGGCCCGCATCGCGCTCCGCAAGGAGATACCCGTGGCCGCCGGCCTGGGCGGTGGCAGCAGCGACGCCGCCGCGTCGCTGTTGGGCCTCACGCGGCTGTGGGGGCGCGAGGTCACCATGGCTCATCTGGCCGGCATCGCCGCCGGCCTCGGGTCGGACGTGCCCTTCTTCCTCACCGGCGGGACGGCGCTGGGCGAGGGCCGGGGCGAGCGGGTCTCGCCGCTGCCGCCGCTCCCGGAGCGCTGGCTCGTGCTGCTGACGCCGCCCGCCGAGATCGCCGGCAAGACGGGCCGGCTCTATGGCGCGCTCTCGACGGCCGCGTTCACCGACGGGGCGGCGACGCGAAGGCTGGTGGCGGCCCTGCGCGCGGGCGAGCCCGTCACGCCGGCGCACCTGGTCAACGCCTTCGAGCGGGTGGCCGGCCAGGTCTACCCGGAGTACGAGCGGTGGCGGCGGGCCTTGCTGGAGGCGGGGGCGCCGGCGGTGCACCTGGCGGGGAGCGGGCCGAGCCTGTTCAGCCTCGTCAGCGATCGGGCCGAGGGCGAGGCGATGGCACGCCGCCTGGTCGGCCGGGGGGCCGCCGTTTCGGTTGTGAAAACTGTCGCAAGACCATATAATCGAGACTGGTGATTCACCCCATCCCTTCGGCTTCACGCAGAGCCTGTGAATTTTTCCTTCGTAGGGGCAACCCCCCGTGGTTGCCCCAGATG
>CAZKTO010000111.1:0-3713 GCA_964555685.1 uncultured Dehalococcoidia bacterium | reverse complement strand
GATCCCCTCCCGGTCCAGCACGGAGCCCACGTCGTGCGGATGGATGCCGCCCAGCACGAAGCCCAGGATGCTCGCCTTCTCCCTGGCCGTTCCGATGAGCCGCAGCCCCTCGATCTCCGAGAGGCGCGCCGTGCCGTACGCCAGCAGCTCGCCCTCGTGGGCGGCGATGGCCTCCCGGCCTACGTGGGTGAGATAGTCGATGGCCGCGCCCAGACCGATGACGCCCTCGATGTGGGGCGTCCCCGCCTCGAACTTGGCCGGGAGAGCGGCGTAGATCGTCCGTTCGAAGGTCACCGACTTGATCTGTTCGCCGCCGCTCTGGTAGGGGGGCATGGCCTCCAGATGCTCGGCCTTTCCGTACAGCACGCCGATGCCCGTGGGCCCGAAGAGCTTGTGGCCGGAGAGGGCGTAGAAATCGCAGTCCAGGGCCTGGACGTCGATCTCGAGATGCGGGGCCGCCTGCGCCCCGTCGACGACGGCCGGCACGCCCTGGGCGTGGGCCATCTCGATGATGCGCTGGACCGGGTTGATGGTGCCCAGCGAGTTGGAGACGTGGACGATGGAGACGAGCTTCGTGCGGGGCCCGAGCAGGCGCGCGTACTCGTCCAGCAGCAGCTCGCCGGCGTCGTTCATGGGGATGACGCGCAGGCGCGCGCCCTTCTCCTGGCAGAGGATCTGCCACGGGACGATGTTGGAGTGGTGCTCCATGGCCGAGATAACGACCTCGTCTCCGGGGCCGACGCGCTGCCGCCCAAAGGTGTTCGCGACCAGGTTGATCCCCTCGGTGGCGCCGCGGACGAAGATCACCTCCCGGTCGGAGGCGGCGTTGAGGAAGCGCCGGACCTTGGTCCTGGCCCCCTCGTACTCGCGCGTGGCCAGCTCGGAGAGGTAGTGGACGCCGCGGTGCACGTTGGAGTTCTGGTGGGTGTAGTAGCGCAGGACCGCGTCGATGACCGCCTGGGGCTTCTGGGATGTCGCCGCGTTGTCCAGATAGACCAGCGGCTTTCCATGCACGCGGCTCCGGAGGATGGGGAAGTCCCGGCGGACGCGCTCCACGTCGAGGCGCGCGGAGGCGCGGGATTGGGCGGCGGGTCTCGTGGCGGTCATGCGAGGCTCCCGGCGGGGATGCTGGCGATGCGGCGCTCGATGTAGCCGCGGAGGGGTTTGAGGTTCGCCCGCTGGACGATCTCGCCGGCGAAGGCACGGATGAGCAGCTGGCGGGCCGCCGCGTCGTCCAGGCCCCGGCTCATGAGGTAGAAGAGCGTCGTGGGGTCCAGCTGGCCCGCCGAGGCGCCGTGCGTGCACCGGACGTCGTCAGCGAAGATCTCCAGCGTCGGCTTCGAATCGATCTCGGCCCCCCGCGAGAGGATCAGGTTGCGGTTCTTCTGGTCCGCGTCGGCCTTCTGGGCGCCGGGCCGGACGACGACCTTGCCCGTGAAGACGGCGCGGGACTCGCCATCCAGGATGCCCTTGTAGTACTGGCGGCTGGTGGTGTGGGGCCGGGCGTGGTCGATCATGGTGCTGTTGTCGACGTGCTCCGTCCCCGCGGTGGCGTAGAGGCCGTTGAGCTCGCAGCGGGCGCCTGGGGCGTCCAGGAGCACGCTCAGGGTGTGGCGCGCGAGAGCCGCCCCTCGCGCCGCCGCCAGCGATCGGTACGAGCTGTCCTTGCCCTGCCGCACCTGCGTGGCGCCCACGTGGAACGACTGGGAGCCCTCGGCTAGCAGCCGGTAGTGCTCCACCGATGCGCCGTCGTCGATGGCGATCTCCGTAACGGCGTTGGTGAAGTGGGGCGCGCCGCCGGCGCTGACGTAGCTCTCGACGATGGTGACCTTGCTGTGAGGCCCGGCGACGATGAGGGTGCGAGGATAGGAGACGACCGGGGCGCCGGTCGCGGTGGCCACGTAGACCAGATGAACCGGCCGGTCGAGACGGTCGCCCGGACCGGCGTGGATGAAAGCGCCATCGCGCAGGAAGGCCGTGTTCAGCGCGGCGAAGCCGTCGCTCCCGGGCGCGGCGTAGCGGGCCAGGTGCGGCTCGACGATCTGGCGCTGGGCCGAGGCCGCGTGGGCCAGGCTGCCGGCCCGCGAGCCGTTGGGGAGGCCTTCGGTCGAGAGCTCGGTCGCGAACCGGCCGTTGACGAAGACCAGCCGCGTCCATCCGGCGTCGCTGGGGATGAGGCGCCGGAGCGCCGTCGCCGTCACCCGGCCGCGGGCCTCGAAACCGTCCTCGAACGCCCCGCGGGCGATGGGCGCGACGCTCGTGTACTTCCACGCCTCGTTGCCGCGGCGGGCCGTCGGGAAGCCCAGCGCCTCGAACCGGTCCAGCGCCTCCGTGCGCAGCGCGTGGAGCCACCCGGACCCGTTCAGCGAACGGCCCTCCGCGCTGGCCCGGAACTGGGCCGCGTATCGCTCGATGTATGGGGTGGTCTGGGTAGTCATGGCACGATCACCCTCTCCCCCTGCCCCTTCCCTGCGGGGAAGGGGGTTGGGGGTTAGGTCCTGGCACCCGCTTCCAAACTCTCCTTGATCCACTCGTAGCCCTTGGCCTCCAGGTCCAGCGCCAGCTCCTTGCCTCCGGTGCGCACGATACGCCCATCCATGAGGACGTGGACGATGTCCGGGACGACGTAGCCCAGCATGCGCTGATAGTGGGTGACGAGCACGATGGCGTTATCCGGGCGCCGGAGCGCGTTCACGCCGTCCGCCACGACGCGCAGTGCGTCGATATCGAGGCCGGAGTCCGTCTCATCCAGGAGCGCCAGCGTTGGCTCCAGGATGGCCATCTGGAGGATCTCGTGGCGTTTCTTCTCGCCGCCCGAGAAGCCCTCGTTGACGGAGCGCTTGGTGAAGGCCGGGTCCATGGCCACGAGCTGCATCTTCTCACGGAGGAGCTTGTTGAAGCCCTTGAAGTCCATGGCCTCCTGGCCCCGCTGCTGGCGCACGGCGTTCAGAGCGGAGCGCAGGAACTCGGTGACGCGCACGCCGGGGATCTCCACCGGGTACTGGAAGGCGAGGAAGATGCCCTCCCGCGCCCGGACGTCCGCCGGCATGGCGAGGAGGTCCCGGCCCCGGTAGCGGACCTCGCCCGCGGTGACGGTGTAGGCGGGGTGGCCGGCCAGGGCGTTGGCGAGGGTGCTCTTGCCGGAGCCGTTCGGGCCCATGACGGCGTGGACCTCGCCGGCCTTGACGGTCAGATCGAGGCCCTTCAAGATCGGCCGGTCGCCGACGGACACGTGGAGATCGCGGATTTCGAGCATCGTCGTGGCTCTCTTTGGTTCCTTATGACGGAAGAGGCGGCCGGCTAGCCGGTGGCCCCTTCGAGACTGACCTTGAGGAGCTGGGTGGCCTCCACGGCGAACTCGAAGGGCAGCTCCTTGAAGATCTCCCGGCAGAAGCCGTTCACGATCATGAAGTGGGCGTCCTCGGCCGAGATCCCGCGCTGCTTGCAGTAGAAGAGCTGGTCGTCGCTGACCTTGGAGATGGAGGCCTCGTGCTCGACCTGCGCCGTTGGGTTCTTGACCTCGACGTAGGGGACGGTGTGGGCGGCGCAGCGATCGCCGATGAGGAGCGAGTCGCACTGGGTGTAGTTCTGGGCGCCGGTGGCGCCGGGCTGGACGCGCACGAGGCCGCGGTAGGTCTGGCTGCCGTGCCCCGCCGAGATGCCCTTGGAGATGATGGTGCTCCGGGTGTTCTTGCCGATATGGATCATCTTGG
>CAZKTO010000110.1:0-3826 GCA_964555685.1 uncultured Dehalococcoidia bacterium | reverse complement strand
GCGGATACAACTTTCTGTGGGCGTGGGCGACAGGACGCGCCGCGGGACTCGGCGCTGCGGCCGGAGGGGCGAAAACCGTTCGGTAGTTCGATAGGTCGGTAGTTCGGTTGTTCACGAACGCCCGAACAGCCGAACGCTCGAACACTGTGATCTTAGCCGTGCTTTGCAGCACTTAAACAAAAACCTTGCCGCAGGTGTGATTTCCCTTCACCCCCTTTCAAGTCCCAGCCGTATATCCGCATGAGAGAGCCAGGAGCCTGTTCCCATAGCTCCAGGTGAGCCGTGCAGGAGGTGGAGCAACGATGAGCCGCGACAGAGACTACGTCTTGGGCACGCACGATGACGAGATTTCGCGCCTCGCCCTGCAGCATCGTGTCTGGAGGCCGCGCGCGCTGGATGCCTGGCGGCGGGCTGGATTCACGGTCGGCCAGACGCTCCTCGACATCGGGTGTGGCCCCGGTCATGCCTCGGTGGATTTGGCGGAGATCGTCGGCCCGTCCGGGCGGATCGTGGCCATCGACAGGTCCAGACGGTTTCTCGACGCCCTCGAAGCCACCCGCCTCCAACGCGGCCTCGACAACATCACGACCCTTGAACTCGACCTTGATGCGGAGGGCCCGCCCGCGGTCGCAGCCGACGGCGCGTGGGCGGGCTGGGTCTTTGCGTTCGTGAAGCACCCGCGCGATCTCCTGGCACGCGTGGGTGGCGCCCTGAAGCGGGGCGGCGTGCTGGTCGTGCACGAGTATTTCGACTATGCCACGTGGCGCGTGGCGCCGAGGTCTCCGGAGATCGAGGAGTTTGTGAGGGTGGTGATGGAGAGCTGGCGCGCTAACGGGGGGGAGCCGGACATCGGCCTCGACTTGCCGATCTGGCTGGAAGAGCTTGGCTTCGCGACGAAGAGCCTCCTCCCGATCATCGATGTTGTCCAGCCGTCAAATTTCGTGTGGCAGTGGCCGACGGCGTTTATTCAGGTGGGCCTTCGCCGGCTGGTTGACCTGGGCCATCTGACCGCAGACCGCGCCTTGGCCATATCAGAGGCGCTGGCGGCGAGTGAGGCCGCGCCGCACACGCTTATGGTGACTCCCGCTGTGCTGGAGATCATCGCCGTGCGTCAGTGAGACAGACGTGCCGGCTCTGCCGGCCTGCCCAGGCGCAGCATCTGATCGAGGCCTCATCCCCCGTCGAAGGGGGCGTTGTTCGAAAAGGCGGCCATACGGGACGACGAGTAGGCCAGGTGGCAAGAAACTCACTTATTGAAGGGCGTCCCGCTTTACGTCCCGCTTTACATCGGGCAGATGGCAGCCTTCCCTGGTCCGTCGGCGGGGCGGCAGACAAAGGGGTCAAGCGGGTTCGTGCGCCACGATCAAGGCGGACATGTGAGTATGGGCGTCGCACAGGACTTTCACGACACCTGGCTGCTTGAACTTCGCCGTGATGTCCACCACGCGCCCCTTGGTGGACAATGCCGAGTTGAAGATCGTCTTGCCCCCACGAGTCCCGCGAGCGCTATGAAGGACCGGGGCGGAATTCCTGATCCTGGCCGAAGCCCCCGCCGTCAGGGCGGACACGTGGGGGACGAAGAGACAGCGGGCGTTGTCCAGGACCAGCTCCCCCTCGGCCTTTCTTGCCCCTGGGCACGCCCTCGATGAGAACCACGCTCCCCCTGACGCCGCTGTCCAGGCCCAGGATGAGCGCCTCGTTGGGGACGGACTGTCCGCAGATGTCCTGATTCTTCCTGACGGGAAGCGGGTCCAGCCGCGGCGGGGCTCCCGCGAATTTCACGGAACCGGTGAGGCTGCCGCCGTCGGGCACGGGCGAGACCTCGTAGGCCGGGGCCGCGGCGGGCATCCCCCACGCTGCGGTGAGGAACACGCTGAGGACGAGGTAGGTCTGGAGCATCGCCCCGCAGTATAGGGATGGGGCGGGATAGGTTCAAGCCCGGACTGCTACGGCTCCCGGCCCATCTCCTTGTGGCAGCGCTGGCAGTGGGGAAGGACGACGACGTTGCTCAGGAACTTGAGCCGCGGGTCTCCGGCTAGGTGGGCCGTGTGGCACTCGACGCAGACGCTGGACAGGGCGCGGTGATCGGGGTGCTTGTGAAAGTCCTGGCCGCCGGCCTGCCCGCCCTCGGGAAAGGGCCCGGCTTCGTAGTCGGCGTGGCACTGGACGCATTCCCGGTCCCGGAGGGGAACCACCATGCGATCCGGTTCCTTGAAGCGGCCGGTGAGGTACTTGAGCCCGTCCCAGGCGGCGATGAGGCGGACGCGGCCCCGGCGCTCGACCCCCGCGCCGCCGTGGCAGTCGATGCACTTGACCGCCCGCTCCTTCGCATGGTGATGCGCAGCGCTCAGGTCAACGGGCGGCTTCGCCTCGTAGTGGTCGAAGAGCTCTCCGTGCAGGCGCTTCCCGTCGGGCCTGTGGCAGGCGATGCAAAAACGGTTGTCCTGCTCGAGGTGGGAGACGTAGGCGATCGCCGTTGTTCCCGATACCAGAGCGACGACGCCTGCGAGGGCCAGGCGCCACGCCCACCGCCGCTTCCCCACGGGTCAGTTGATGGTGATCGTCGCGAGGGGTGCGAACTTCAGGTGGCCTGAGGCCGCGCCTCCGCCTCCGCGCGGCAGGAAGCCTCCGGCCGCCTGGGGGACGGCGCCGAGGGGCGAAGCCTTCTCGGTGCCGTACATGAACGCGGCGGCGATCGTGTACCGGCCTGGATCCTGGGGCGCGCGCAGCGTCCAGGTGACCTTGGACTCGGGGAAGCTCTTGGCGACCAGGTCAGACTTCACGCCAAAGACCAGGACGTAGCTCAGATTCTTCCTGAGCCCCTCGACACGGGAATCGACCCACTTCGTCTGCTCGGCGCCGTCGGGGCCGACGATCTTGGGAGCGCCCACGACCGTCCAGCCATCCGAGGCGATCGGTCGGGCCTGGTATCTCAGGTTCGAATCGAGAAGGGCCACCCCGACAACCGGACCGGCACCGCCCTTGACGGTCACCGTCACCGTGATGTTCTGCCCTCGGGCAGCCGTCGTGGGAGCCGAGAAGCTCACCGTAGAGTTGGCGTCCAGCAGCTTGATGTCCTCCACCAGCTTCTCCCGGTCGGCGGGGCTCACGTCCTTGTAGGAGCCGGCCCCCGAGAGGATCGCCTGGTAGTGCTTGACGTCCACGACCTGCTTCGCGGCGAAATCAGGAGGGAGGTTACGCACCTGGTCCGGGCTCATCGAGGAGTGGCAGCCCGCGCAGGCCGGCGCCAAGTCGCTCACTTGGATGAGCGGGCCGTTGGGGTATCCCTGGGCGGACGGGATTCCCAGCGCCCAGACAAGAATGAGGGCCGAACCTGACAGCGGCAGGAGCCTCCTGAGGTTTCGCATCGCCGTAGTCTCCTCTATCCCGGTGAACTTGGATCAGGCTTATTGGCTAAACTCCGAGGCTTCCCTCGGAGTTCCCTGTTCGACCCAGGCAGTATAGTCCATCCGTTGCCCCACCTGGGGCACGAATTCCTGTACAACGCGACCGGGAGCCAAAGAAGGACGACAGAATTTTCACCGGCCTAGCAACGGGCACCTGGATTGCATCCCTGACACACGGGAAGCAAAAGCAAAAAAGCAACTAGGCAGTTGGAAAACGCCAGGCTGGGCGCCCTGTGGAGTAGGCCCCGGGCCGCCACTCCACAGGGAGCACCACCGGGAACGGGGCCGGCAGACCACCGGAGGACCCCTCCGTGGCGCTGGATGCCCAACTGCCGCCCACGTCGGAGGACAGTACCCGTGGCGGCGGGAGAAGTCAAAGGGAATACACGAGCGGGGACCAGCTGCTTTACGAGCTGGGT
>CAZKTO010000109.1:1732-4253 GCA_964555685.1 uncultured Dehalococcoidia bacterium | reverse complement strand
CCCCGTCCACCGCCAGCCAGCCGAACAGGGCCGCCAGCGCCAGCATCGCCAGCGGTGCCGTCCACAGCCACAGCCGCATCAGCCGCATCCCAGGCCCGTCTTCCCTGCTTCCTTCTTCCACCTTACCTCTTCCTTCAAACGATACGCCCCCCGGCCCGTGGGACGGGGGGCGCGCCGTGGTTCCACCCACATTCCCCCGATGAGCGGAGCATCATCGGGGCTCTTTCGGCCGCTAACGGGTGCCTCCGGGGCCGCCTACTGCCCGCACGGGGTTCCGCGGCCGGCTCGCGGGTGGTGTCGCTGCGGTAGCGGGCGGGCTCGCTCTCAGTCTGGGCTTGCCTCCCTGTTCGCCTTGCCGCGGCTACTCGTCCCGGTCTGCGCCTTTAAGTGTTCCCAGTTCCTTGACTCTGGACAGTGGTGGGCGATAGTGGACTCGAACCACTGACCTCAGCGATGTCAACGCTGCGCTCTAACCAGCTGAGCTAATCGCCCGCCGCGGTCATCGTAGCAACGGCCCTCAGGCCCGTCAAGAACGATTTCTTGCCCCCTGGACGCCGCCGCTTACGTTTGACACCCGCGCCGCACAGGCGCACAATCGCGGCGGGCGGGCTATATAGCACGGAGGTCGCCCAATGCTGTTTGCCATTTTGTATTCATTCAGGGGGGATGTCACGGAGGAAGGAGAAAAGCGTCTCCTGCAGCTGTTTGCCAACTGGAAGCCACCGGCCGGGTACGACATCAAGAATCACTATGGCTATGCGGATGGCGAGGGCGGACTCCTCATCGTCGAGGCCTCATCAGTCGAGGCCCTGACCGAAGCCGCCGCGCCTTGGGGCCCGTTCCTCCGATTCGAGTCTCACCCAATCGTTGACGTGACTCAGTCGGTCCCAGTCCTCCTGCGCGTATACGGCTGGCGAGACTCTGTGAGGTAGGAATCCAGGCTCCCTAACAGGCCGTGCGGCTGTGCGAGGGCTTCCGGCTAACCGCTATCGATAATGTCCGGACGCTAGCCTGCGCTTAATTCCCATTGACACCCCGCCCTGCCCAGGCGCACAATGCTGGCCACCGGAACGTTCCAAAGAAGGAGGTCGCTATGCCGCACTATTTGATTCAGGCAGCGTACACCTCGGATGCCTGGGCAGCCCAGATCAAGAATCCCCAGGACCGAGCCGAGGCTGTTCGCCCGGCCGTCGAGGCGCTTGGCGGGAAGCTCCTGTCATTCTACTTGGCGTTTGGCAAATACGACGCTGTGCTTCTCGTTGAGATGCCTGATAACGTCTCCGCTGCCGGCGTCTCCATCGCCGCTGCTGCCGGGGCAGCCGTGAAGGCTGTCAAGACTACGCCTCTCATGACGGTACAAGAAGGCATGGAGGCCATGCGGAAGGCCGCTCAGGCTGGCTACCGTCCCCCGTCCTAGCCCGGCTGTATAGACCCCCGTTGACAGCCGCCCAGCGCAGGCGCACAATCGCGGCGCGAGAGCGGTGCGTCGAGACGCTCTTAGCCTAGCCTAGTTCCCCGAGACGATCTGCTGGGCCATGGCATACGCGCCTAAGGTGAGAGCGCCGAAGATTACGGTATAGAACAGCAGGTAAAGCCCCCAGACTGCGATGGTGTCTACCGCTTGCTCTGCGTTCTCTTGCACGAAACTTACCCCGGCATAGAAGACGGGGAACGCCGCCTGCTGTTACGACGGCAGGTCTGTGGGCCTCGCTATAGCGCCCCTATCGCTTGACGGCGGCGGCTCGCCGCGCGAAGCTGTTGCCGTGCGACGCGGGCCCGTAGCCTTGCGATCGCAGCCGCAGGCGCAGACGTTGCTGTCACCTTCTAGCAGCCCACAGCCATCTTAATTACACCCAACCATTGACATAACCACTCTGAGAGATATCATGGATGAAATTCAACCTTTTTTTCATAGTCGTGGAGGAGCGAGAATGCGTGCCATCTCAGCAACTATCTTGGCGATCGTCGGAAGCCTGTTGGTGGTGGGCGTGATGCTCACCGTGTCCACGGGCGCGGCACACGCGGCCGGCGTGCCCAAAGGAAACGGGCTGGAAACCTTCGGCCCGATCAACTGCCCGGACTTTGGTGGTGACATCTTTGCGACGGGCGGTCGCGGCGAGAACGCCCCCGCTTGGCTGGACGACGGCACGATGCTCGTGGTCAAGTCGCTTAGTGGCACGTTCACCGTCACCGATTCCGGGACTGTCGTCGATAGCGGCACGTTCTCCCAGAGCTTTGGCAACAAGACCGGCCTGGGGGCGACGACGCAATGCACGGCCCACTTCGAGGAGACAGAGGGCGACATCACCTTCACTGCCGACATCGTGGTCGACGTGGTGATCGTCCCACGAGGGTAAGGGCCGCAGCAGTCTCCGCTCCAAAGTAGCGCTAGTTACAATCGCGCTCCCCTCCCGTCACCGGCGGCGTCCTGTACGTCGTCGCTCGTGCCGGGCTGGAGCTGTTGCCGTGCGAGGCGGGCTCGTGATATACTTCGCAAACCTGAGCCCTGGCCGGAGAAACG
>CAZKTO010000109.1:0-1632 GCA_964555685.1 uncultured Dehalococcoidia bacterium | reverse complement strand
CGTGATATACTTCGCAAACCTGAGCCCTGGCCGGAGAAACGCCGCGGGCCGCTAGCTCAATTGGTAGAGCAGCTGACTCTTAATCAGCAGGTTTCGGGTTCGAGTCCCGGGCGGCCCACCAAATACAGGTGAGTAATTGGCATACATCGGGGAAGTGTCGGAACCGGTAGACGAGCGTGATTTAGGATCACGTGCCGAAAGGCGTGGGGGTTCGAATCCCCCCTTCCCCACCATCGGAGCGCGCTTGACTTTGAGGCCAGACAGACTGGGCGGCCCCGCAGCCAAGGCGGCCGCCGAAGGAGGTTCGGTTGGCCGAATCGCTGCTGCGGGTTGACGACCTCAAGACCTACTTCTACACCGAGGAGGGCGTCGTCAAGGCCGTCGACGGCGTCACCTTCGACATCGAGCCGGGCGAGATCCTCGGCCTCGTCGGCGAAAGCGGCTGCGGCAAGACCGTCTCCGCCCTCTCCATCCTCCGCCTGATACCGAACCCGCCCGGCAGGATCGTCGGCGGCTCCGTCCACTTCGAGGGTGATGACCTCGCCAAGATGGACGAGGACGAGATCCGGCACATCCGCGGCAACAAGATCGCCATGATCTTCCAGGAGCCGATGACGTCTCTGAACCCCGTCCTCACCATCGGCCGCCAGCTCACGGAGACGCTGGAGCTGCACTTGAAGATGGACCGCTCGGCCGCCACCCAGCGCGCCATCGAGCTTCTGGAGATGGTCGGCATCCCGGAGGCGCGCTCCCGCATCAACGACTACCCCCACCAGTTCTCCGGTGGCATGCGCCAGCGCGTCATGATCGCGATGGCGCTCTCCTGCAACCCGAAGCTCCTCCTCGCCGACGAGCCTACGACGGCGCTGGACGTGACCATCCAGGCCCAGATCCTGGAGCTGCTGACCCGCCTGACCCGCGAGCTGGGCACGGCCGTGATCATCATCACCCACAACCTGGGCGTCGTCGCGCGCTACGCCGACAGGGTGAACGTGATGTACGCGGGCAAGATCGTGGAAGCGGCCACGGCAATGGAGCTTTACCACGAGCCGCGGCACCCCTACACGCTGGGCCTCCTGAAGTCGGTGCCGCGTCTGGACCAGGCGCGCAAGGAGAAGCTGGACCCGATCGAGGGGATGCCGCCGGACCTCGTCCGCATCCCGCCGGGCTGCTCCTTCCGGCCGCGCTGCCGCTTCGCCGTGGAGCGCTGTGCTGAGGAGGTGCCGCCCCTGCTGCCCGTTGGGGCGAACCACCACAGCGCCTGCTGGGAGTGGGAGCGGGTCGCCCAGGCCAAGAAGGCGCCGGCCCCTGCGTAGAAGGAGACAGCATGGTTGTAGAGCAGGCACCCAAGACTCCCTCCGCCGGCGCCGGCGGCGACACGATAGTCCGCGTTGACGACATCCGGATGTACTTCCCGGTGACCTCCGGGATCATCTTCCAGCGCAAGGTGGCCGACGTTAAGGCTGTCGACGGCGTCAGCTTCGAGATCAAGCGCGGCGAGACGCTGGGGCTGGTGGGCGAGAGCGGCTGTGGCAAGACCACCCTGGGTCGTGTCATCCTCATGCTCTACAAGCCGACCTCCGGCGAGGTCATCTTCGAGGGCCAGGACCTGACCCGCATGAACCCGGGCGA
>CAZKTO010000108.1:0-4290 GCA_964555685.1 uncultured Dehalococcoidia bacterium | reverse complement strand
GTTCAGACACCAGAAGCCCCGCCCGCCGCAGGCGGGCTGCGGGGAGCTTCACTCCCAGCCCTTCGGCTCCGCTCAGGGTAAACTCCGCGAGGAATCTGCGGCCTCGCCAAGCGACCTCGTTCTTGACGAGGTGATCGATTCCTCGTCGGCTCATGGCCTCCTCGGAATGACCATTGGGTGACGCCGGCGAGGGGCAGGCGCTTGGCTCCAGGACCGGCCATGGCTAGATGACCCTCGCCCGCTGGAGCTGCGCCCGCTCGGCGCCGGACAGCTTCATCTCGCGGCCATAGACCTCGTCATTGTGCTCGCCGGCGCGCGGCGGCGGGCGACGGATCGCCACGGGCCTCTCCCCGGCGCGGAAGGCGGGACCAGGAAAGGTCACGGGGCCGCCCAGGGCCGGGCACTCGACCTGCTGGAAGAAGTGGCGGGCCTGGAGCTGCTCGTTCCGCGCCAGGTCGGCGGGCGAGCTGACGGGGAAGAGGAAGGCGCGCCGCTTGAGGGCCTCGCGGTAGATCTCCGCCTTGGTGAAGCGGGAGAAGAAGGCGGCCATCTCGTCCTCCCAGGCGTCGACCTGCTCCTGGGTGATGTTGAAGCCGGTGACCTGGGTGAAGTCGGCGTCGCCGAGGGTGTTGGGGACGCCCGACTCGCGCATCCAGCGGGCGAGCCCCCGCATGCGCGTGCCTGGCCCGACGCCCCAGAAGAGGTGCGAGGCGACGAAGCCGTCCTTGGCGGGGAAGGTGCCGCGGGTCATGCGCCCACCGTACTGGTGCCGCTCGCCGCGGTGCTCCACCTCCTTGGAGACGAACCAGAAGAGCTGGGTGTCCGGGAGGGCGTTGGCCACCGCCTCCTGGATGGAGAGGTCCACGTGGGCCCCCTCGCCGGTCGCGAGGCGCTGGTAGTGGGCGATCATCGTCCCGGCGGCGGCCTGGGCGCCGGCGAGCACGCAGGCCTGCTGGCCGCCCAGGCGCAGCGGCTCCCGGTCCTCGGCGCCGCAGGTGTGCATGAGGCCGCCCAGGGCGCTGGCGACGAGGTCGTCGCCCTTCCAGTCGCGGCGGGGGCCCGTCTGGCCGAAGGGCGTGATGGAGGTCATGACCAGGCCGGGGTTGGCGGCGCGCAGCGCCTCGTAGCCCAGGCCCAGGCCGTCCAGACGGCCGGGCTCGAAGGTCTCGATCAGGAAGTGGGAGAGGCCAATGAGCCGGAGGAAGAGGTCGCGGCCCTGGGCCTTCGTTATGTCGAGGGTAATCGAGCGCTTGTTGCAGTTGTAGGCGGCCCAGGAGAGGCTGCGCTCGGAGTCGGGAGCGTCGCCGGCGTAGGGGCCGTGCATGCGGGCGGGCTCGCCGCTCGGAGGCTCGACCTTGATGACGTCCGCGCCCAGGTCGGCGAGGATGCGGCCACAGAGGAGGCCGGTCTCGTTGGCGAGATCGAGGACGCGGTAGGGAGAGAGGGGGAGAGATGCAGGGTTCATGTGGCTTTGCACCAAAACCCCTTCCCCCTCGATGGGGGAAGGCTGGGATGGGGGTGACCGTCACCCCCCACCTTCTGTCCTCCCCCGCAACGGGGGAGGAGATAACGCGGCGCGACCGGCGGTGCGGGCACTTTTGGTGCAAGGCCGGAAGGTGTGATTATTCCTTGAGCGCTTCCGGCGGCGGGCTGGGCAGTTTCACCGGTCCGTGGGCCCGCGAGGGCAGGATGACCACGGCCGTGCCCGGCGCCGTGACCGTCCCGCGCTGGTTCTCGCAGCGGATGTCCAACTCGACGGCGTGATGCCCCTCGGGCGTGACGCGCTTGCCGGTGATCTCCCCCTTCACCCACGTCGTGTCGCCGTAGTAGTTGAACGAGCGGAACTGGTCCGAAAGCTTCCAGAGCCAGCCGTCGTCGCCCATCCAGTTGACGATGGCGTGGCACATCCAGGCGTTGCGCATCTTGCCGAAGTCGTAGGCGTACGGGTTGCCGATGCGCTGGGCCCAGCCATCGTCCCAGTGGACCCGCTCGACGGTGTCCGGGTAGCCCCACTCGTTGATGCTGTAGAACTTGGGGTGCTGCTTCTTGTGCGCGTAGGCCAGGCGGAAGGCGCGCATCCCCGCGCCGAAGCCGCGCACCCACGACAGCATGTCGGCGGCCTTGAACCCGCCCTTGACGACGCCGGGGATCCGCTCGCCGGCCTGCACGTCCTCCCAGTACAGGGTCTGGGCGCCGCGGCGGAACTCGTGCTCGTAGGCCTCCTCGATCTCCTGCACCATAGCCTCGGTGTAGTAGGGCCGCTCGATGACGAAGTTCTTCTTCTTGGCGGCGGCGGCCTGCCGCTCGGCCCGGACGTAGCTCTCCCAGTAGAAGGCGACGCACTCGCCGCGCTGGTTGAACCAGTCGGTCCGGTAGCGGATGAGGACGGAGCGGCCGCCGGTGAACTGGCTGCCGGTCTTGACCGCAACGACGCGCAGGGCCTTGCGCTTGGTCAGCCGGTCGCCGGGGAGGGCGGGGCGGAACCACTCCCACTCGTCGCCGGAGAAGAACTCGTGGACGCCGGCGAGGGCGTGGGCGCCGCGCTGGCGGACCTCCTTGGGGATCTCCTTGACCTCGCTGACGCCGGTGGTGACGATGAAGCCCGGCGGGGCGATGACGCTGCCCCACCGGGTCTTGGCGCCATACGCCGGCCTGGTGAAGAGGGGGTTGTCGTCGCCGTAGGCGTTGGCGTAGTGGCGAATGGAGTCGATGGTGGCGTACTCGTTGTAGGGCTCGAGCTGGGGGATCTCGACGCCGATGCGGGCGCGCATCCGCTCGATCCCCTCGTCGGTGATCTTCCCCGCGGTGTCCGCCGCCGAACGCTTTTCGAGGTCCTCTTTGGTGACCTGCTCGCTCATAGGCCGCCTCCGCCGGTGACAACCGCTCCTGGTGAGCCCGTCGAACCATGAGCGCTGCGCTGCTGCCCGACTCCTGTCGCCTGCATTGTAGGACGAGGCGATGCAAAGTCAAGGCAGGGGCCTGGCGGGGAAGGGGGCTCTCCCTCTCCGCGCCGGAGAGGGAGCCGGGAGGGAGAGGGCCGGACACATCCTCGCCCCTTGCGGTGGCTCCAGAAGCCGCTTAGGATGGTGCCAGTGTCGAGTCAGGAGGGGCCCATGGCGGAGCGCATGACCCAGCACGAGGCGTTCGAGTATATCCGCGACGCGCCGCACATCAAGAAGGTGCGGGAGGGCGACTACAAGCCCGGCGCCTGGTTCTACGCCGAGCCGGGCGACGGCTCGGACCTGTGGCACTCGTGGGGCGCCAAGGCGACGCCCAGCAAGCGCGGCCTGACGTTCTTCGATACGAACAAGGTGGACCCGGAGCCCGAGCCGCCGGTCCAGGCGCCCAGCCGCCCCGTCCTGCGCGGCGCCGGCGTCGACGGCGGCCTGCCGCTGGCCGAGTACGCCGTGAACCAGCGGCACCAGGTCTGGTCGGAGAACGTCGTCGCGCTCTACGAGGAGGCCACGTCGCGCCAGTGGTCGGCGACCCGCGACATACCGTGGGACAGGCTCGAGCCGCTGCCGCCCGACCAGGAGAAGGCGTTCTGCCAGGTCGTCTCGCACCTCTCGCGCGTCGAGTACCTGGCGGCGGACGTCGTCGGGACGTGGCTGCCCAAGATCGCCACGGCCTTCTACGAGCCGAAGCTCTTCCTCTCGACCCAGGCCTACGACGAGGCGCGGCATACGGAGGTCTTCCGCAAGCGGGCGCTGGCCAACGGTGGCGGCATCGCGCCGGCCTTCGCGAACAGCAACCCGGCGCACCACGAGCGGACGCGCCGCCCGCTGCCGCGCTACCAGGACGCGTCGTTTCTCTTGTTCCTGGCCGAGGGCTTCGGCCTCGACCTCTTCCGGTTCGCCGAGTTCCTGGGCAAGACGGAGACGGACAAGGTCATCTTCCAGCGGGTGATGCAGGACGAGGCGCGGCACGTCTCGTACCACACGATGCGCCTGGCCTACGATCTGGCGAACAACCCGGACCCGGAGGGCGAGGCCGAGTACCTGCACGCCCTGTGCGACCGGGTGGAGCCGGAGCTCTTCGTGTGGGACTTTCTGAACCCGCACTTCATGGAGGCGGGGGCGATCCTGGCCGCGGGATCGGTGGAGCGGATCGACAAGGGGTACGACTCGGTGCGGAGCCTGTATCTGAAGATCCGCAGCGAGTACCTGAAGCGGTGCGAGCGGGCGGGGTTCCGGCGCAGCGAGCGGTGTACGATACCCGCGGAGCCGCCGTTTTAGGCTGTCATAAGAGAGGCCGCTGGATACCCGCCCCGACGCATCGGGGCGGGCGGAA
>CAZKTO010000107.1:1641-4350 GCA_964555685.1 uncultured Dehalococcoidia bacterium | reverse complement strand
GGGAAAGCCTCTTTGTCAAAAGAGGTTTCCCCAGAATAATCGAAGGGCCCTGGCCGCCGATGGGCCTCGCCTTGCCTGCGCCGGGGGGGCCGTGCCACAATGGGCCCATGACCCAGCGGAGCGAGACGGCCGCTCTCCCCGGCCTCGAGGCCGCCATCGGCGGCACGCCCATGGTCCAGCTCAAGCGCCTGCCCCCCGCGGGCGCCGCCGATCTCTTCGTCAAGCTCGAGTTCCTGAACCCCGGCGGCAGTGTGAAGGACCGGGCGGCGCTGGCGGTCATCCTGGACGCCGAGGCCCGGGGCGACCTGCGCCCCGGTGGCACCATCATCGAGGCCACGGGCGGCAACATGGGCCTGGCCCTCGCCATGATTGGCGCGGCGCGGGGATATAAGGTAGTCATCGTGCTGCCCGAGGGTGTCGCCGAGCACCATCTGCGACGGCTCCGGCACTACGGCGCCGAGACCGTCCAGACGCGAGCCGTGGGCGGCATGGCGGAGGCGCTGCGCACGGCCCGGCGCCTGCGGGATGAGCGCCCGGGCTTCTGGATGGTCGATCAGTTCAACAACCCCTCGGTGGTCCGCGCCCACCGTGAGGGGACGGGTCCCGAGATCCTGCGGGGCGCCGGCCGGCGGATCGACGCGTTCGTGGCGGGCGTCGGGACGGGCGGCACCATAACAGGCGTGGGAGGGGCGCTCAAGGCGCACGATCCCGCCACCACCATCGTCGCCGTCGAGCCGGCCCGCTCGCTGGTCCTCTCCGGCGGCCGTCCGGCGCCCCACCGGATCGCCGGCATCGGCGCCGACTTCGTTCCGCCGCTCTTGGACCGGGCCATCGTCGACAAGATCATCCCCATCGCCGACGAGGAGGCCTACCAGACCATGAAGGACCTGGCGGCGCACGAGGGCCTCGTGGCCGGGCCGTCCTCGGGAGCCAATGTCGCCGCCGCGCTCCAGATCGCCTCGGGGCTGGGCCCGGGGCGCGCCGTCGTCACCATCCTCGCCGACTCGGGCGAGCACTACCTCCACGCCGGGATGTAGGGGCGGTCCGGCCTCCCCAGGCCCCTTCGGCGCACCCAGCAGCGGGCGCTACAGAGCGCTAAACCAATGGGATGGGCAAGCCATTGCCCAGCCTACTCTTGGTGAATTTGACACCCCTCCAGAAGATGTGGTAAATTGCTAAGTTGTCTCCAAACGCAGCGACGGGGAGTAGTAGAGGCCGCCCGAGCCCAAGAGAGCCGGGGGATGGTGCGACCCGGCGGCAGAGGCCCTCGAACTCGCCCCCGAGCGACTGGGTCGAACGCGTCAGCCTGTAGACCCGGGCGGGTGTGCCCGTTACAGCGCGAATGAGGGCCCCGATGAGCCCGCACCCCGGCCTGTCGGGGTACCCGGCGGACGAA
The DNA here is from genome assembly GCA_964555685.1 of uncultured Dehalococcoidia bacterium. Lineage (GTDB taxonomy): Bacteria > Chloroflexota > Dehalococcoidia > SHYB01 > SHYB01 > CAZKTO01. The sequence goes on along the minus strand of CAZKTO010000107.1, from coordinate 2,954 downwards.
TCGGGGAACGAGGGTGGTACCGCGGGAGCCCCGATCCCGTCCCTTGCGTGGGGACGGGTTTTTTTGTTGGAGACGCCGGCCGGAGCCGGCTGGCGGTGAAGAAGGGGAGTAGCCATGAAGCGTACCGGCGCCCAGATCGTCTGTGAGTCCCTCATCAAAGAGGGCGTGGACGTCGTCTTCGGCATCCTGGGCGGCGCCATTCTGCCCTTCTACCAGACGCTGTCCCAGTACCCGCAGATCCGGCACATCCTCGTGCGCCACGAGCAGTGCGCGGCCCACGCCGCCGACGGCTACGCCCGCGCCACCGGGAAGGTTGGCGTCTGCATCGCCACCTCGGGCCCCGGCGCCACCAACCTCGTCACCGGCCTCGCCAACGCCCTCATGGACTCGGTGCCCATGGTCGCCATCACCGGCCAGGTCCCTCGCGCCGCCATTGGCAAGGACTCCTTCCAGGAGACGGACGTCACCGGCGTCACCCTGCCCGTCACCAAGCACAACTACCTGGTGATGGACCCCGCCGATCTGGCGCACGTCATCAAGGAGGCGTTCTATCTAGCCAGGAGCGGCCGGCCCGGCCCCGTCCTCATCGATATCCCCAAGGACGTCCAGCAGACCGAGGCCGACTACCAGTACCCGGACCACGTGGACCTGCCGGGCTATAGGCCGCATCTCACGGGTCATCCGGCGCAGATCAAGAAGGCCGCCAAGCTCATCGCCGAGGCCCAGAAGCCGGTCATTGTGGCCGGCCACGGCGTCATCATCTCCGGCGCCTACGCCGAGCTCAAGGAGCTCGCCGAGCGGGCCCAGATCCCCGTCATCACCACCCTCCTCGGCATCAGCGGCTTCCCGGAGAACCACGTCCTGTCCGTCGGCATGCCGGGCATGCACGGCATGGCCTTCGCCAATATCGCCATCGACCGCTCGGACCTTCTCGTCGCCATCGGCATGCGGTTCGACGACCGGGTCGTCGGGCGGGTGAAGGACTTCGCCCCCCGGGCCAAGATCATCCACATCGACATCGACCCCGCCGAGATCGACAAGAACGTCAAGGCCACCGTGCCCCTGGTGGGCGACGTGAAGCGAGTGCTCGCGGCCCTCAACCGGCAGGTGGAGCCCAAGACCCACGTGGAGTGGCTCAAGGAGATCGAGCAGCTCAAGCGGGACCACCCCTCGCATCTGATCCCGCAGACGGACAAGCTCCTGCCGCAGTACGTGGTGAACCAGATCTGGGAGGCCACGGGCGGCAACGCCATCGTCGTCACGGGGGTGGGGCAGCACCAGATGTGGGCCGCGCAGCACTACTACTTCACCAA
>CAZKTO010000107.1:0-1631 GCA_964555685.1 uncultured Dehalococcoidia bacterium | reverse complement strand
CGCGTCCTTCATCACGTCCGGCGGCCTGGGCACCATGGGCTTCGAGGTGCCGGCGGCCATGGGCGCCAAGGTCGGCAGGCCCAAGGAAGAGGTCTGGGCCATCTGCGGCGACGGAGGCTTCCAGATGACGCTCCAGGAGCTGGCCACCATCGCCGAGAACAAGATCGACGTCAAGATGGCCATCTTCAACAATCAGTTCCACGGCATGGTCCGGCAGTGGCAGGAGTTCTTCTACAACAAGAGCTACTTCGCCTCCAAGTTCTTCAACCCGGACTTCGTGAAGCTGGCCGATGCCTACGGCATGCCCGGCCTGCGCGCCAAGACCAGGGCCGAGGTGCGCCCGGTTGTCGATGAGGCCCGCAGGATCAAGGGCCCCGTCCTCATCGACTTCGTCGTCGAGGAGGAGGAGAACGTCTACCCGATGATCCCGGCCGGGACCTCGGTGAATGAGATGATCGAGGCGCCGCTGCCCGGCCTCCAGCTCGTGGACTCGAAGGACGCATCGACGTGAACCAGGACGGCCTGCGCAACCACACCATCACCGCGCTGGTGCTCGACCAGCCGGGGGTGCTCAACCGCATCGCCAGCATGTTCCGGCGGCGCGGGTTCAACATCGCGAGCCTGGCGGTGGGCGCGAGCGAGCAGCCGGGCCTCTCCCGTATGACCTTCGTCGTCGCTGCCCAGGACGATAGCGTCGTCGAGCAGGTCACCAAGCAGCTCCGCAAGATCATCGAGGTCGTCAAGGTCACGGACCTCTCCGACGAGGATATCGTGGCCCGGGAGCTGGCGCTGGTGAAGGTGCGCGCCCACTCGGCCGCCGCGCGCGGCGAGATCATCCAGATCGTCGAGCTCTTCCGCGCCAAGGTCGTGGACGTGTCCGCCGATTCGGTGACCATCGAGGTCACGGGCGACGAGAACAAGATCTCGTCGATCCTGACGCTGCTCAAGGGCTTCGGGGTCATGGAGGTGATGCGGACGGGCCGCGTGGCGGTGGTGCGCGGGAAGAAGGCGCCCCTGAAGGGCGGCGAGCAGGCGGCCCCAGCCAAGCGGGGGTAGTGCGGCAGGAGATGTCATTCTGAGTCCCGATGTAATCGGGGCGAAGAATCTGGGGGCGGGAGAGGCCTTCCCACCTCAGACCCTTCGTCCGCCAGAGGCGGACTCAGGATGACAACGAACACACCAAAAGGGAGCACATCATGGCGAAGGTCTACTACGACGACGACGCGGACCTGGGCAGACTCAAGGGTAAGAGGATCGCCGTCATCGGCTACGGGAGCCAGGGCCATGCCCACTCGCTGAACCTGAAGGGCTCGGGCTGCGACGTCGTCGTCGGCCTCTACGAGGGGAGCAAGAGCTGGCCCAAGGCCGAGGCCGCTGGTCTGAAGGTGGATACGGTGGCCAACGCCGCCAAGGCCGCCGACGTCATCATGATGCTGCTGCCCGACACGGTGCAGAAGGACGTCTACGAGAAGGAGATCAAGCCGGGGCTGGCGCCGGGCAAGACCCTGATGTTCGCCCACGGCTTCAATATCCACTTCAAGCTAATCGTGCCGCCGCCCTTCGTGGACGTGAGCATGATCGCGCCCAAGGCCCCCGGCCATCGCATGCGCGAGGTGAATACCGAGGGCACC
>CAZKTO010000106.1:0-4586 GCA_964555685.1 uncultured Dehalococcoidia bacterium | reverse complement strand
ATCGCGCCCAGCCTGGAGGAGGTGCCACGAAGGGCCATCGCCTTGGTGGACGAAGCGTACCTCCACTATCACGCCAGGGGCAGCATGGCCCAGGAGAGCAAGGCCATGTCCCAACTTTTGAACCTCTCCCGCCAGCGGGAGCAGACCCTCGTCTTCGTGAGCCAGGAGGCCCGGCAGGTGGACAAGAACATCGCCAGCTCGGCCAATGTGGTGGTCTTCAAGGACCTGGGGATGCTGCAACTGGCGTTCGAGCGACCGGAACTCACGAAGCTCGCGGAGCAAGCGAAACAGGCCCTCGAAGGGGTAACCGGGGACAAGCGCCGCTGGTCCTACGTCTACGCGCCGGACGCCGATTTCGCCGGGCTTATGGAGAACGAGCTGCCATCTTTCTGGAAGCCCTCCCTGAGCAAGCTCTTCGCTTCGGAAGGGGCCCCGGCGGCGCACCGGCCCTCGAAGCAGCCGACGCCCCGGGAGAAGGCGGCCATGGCCAGAGCGATGCGAGAACGTGGGGCGTCCTATAAACAGATCGCCGACGCCCTGGGGGTGACCCGAGGCACCGTGGTCAACTACCTCAAGGGGTACCCCTACCGGTCCAGTTAGGCTCCCGTATTACCCGCGGTCGCATCCGGAGCGGGTTGTGACCGTGGTCCGATCCGTTCATCCCGAATAGTCAACGAAATGCGCTTAATCGGATGCTGGGGACTTGCCCTAGGCGCGACCTTGGGCGGATGGCTCATCGCCTTGCGCATCCATTCCTCGCCTTTGGCCTGTTCCATGAACATCGCCTCCATCACTCGTTTCCCTTCAGGGTCCGCCGCCTCCACCGTGATATTCTTCAGCAAGCGCCTGACCGTAGAAGAGGAGATTTTCCTCTTGGTGAGGCTCGCATAATCCTTGGCAGTCCTTCGGAAGCCGAGCCCATCGAGGCAGCGAAGCTTCACCAGAAGCGGCAGGTTGTATTTGGGAGGCACGTACTCACCGGCCTCCCGCATCTGCTCGATCAACTGCTCCTCTATTTGAGCCGGGTCTCCGGCCGCCGCGAAGACGCCGGGGGGCCTCTGAACTTCCCCGGTCACCGCGTCCTGGGAGAAGACGGTGATGCGTTTTGCCACCCGCTCCCACACCGCCAGGGGCACGCCCACCGTCCGTCCCTGGGCTCCCTGGACGTGCGCGATCTCTAACGTCTGATCTGACTCCCTTTCCGAGGCTATCCAGCGATTGAGAGTGCTCTGGGGGACGGACGGCATGACCTGGTGAACCTCATACTGGCTGTAGCCCTCTCGATAGAGCTGGATCGCCCGGCTCCGCTCCTGGTCAGGGCGACGTTTCCCACTCCCGGACTGCTTCAAAAGCTCCCTCCTTTGGTTGGGAGAAACCCACGCGGGCACAGAAGAGACCGTGCGTGACATGAAATAGCGGTGTGCCTTTTGATGGAGGCAGCACTCCTTCCTGGAAGTATAGCGAGGAACACAGACAGCGATGAAGACCGGCGCCGTGGGTGTGAGGGAGAGCACAGCCCCCTTCCTGGGGGCGGGACGCGGTTCGAGTCCGACGGCGGCGCTCCAGTCCAAGGCAATGTTCAGCCCGAAGAACCTCGTGATTCGCCCGGTGCCATGTGCAACCGCCAGAGAAATGTGCAGGCGAAGACACTACCTTCACAGCTATCCCGGCGGCGCACTGCTCGATTACGGCGTCTTCGTCGAGGACCGGCTCCTTGGGGTTGCTGTCCTCGCCGTCGGTCCTGCCAATCTCCACCGCCTCTTCGACGGAGCCCACGGCCACGAGGTCGTCTGCCTCTCGCGGCTCTGGCTCGATGACCGTCTTGGTCGCAACACTGAGAGCCGCACCCTGGGAGTCATCCTCCGCCACCTGCGGCGCGACCAGTCCACCATCAAGGCTGTGGTCGCCTATAGCGATCCTGCGGTGGGGCACACGGGCACCATCTACCGAGCGGCGGGATTCCTGTACCTGGGCGCCAGCGACGCAATGCCCCTCTACCGGCTGCCCGATGGCTCGATCCATCACTCGAGGTCGCTGAGCCATAGCTTCGGCACCCACAGCCGGAAACACTTCGCCGCCCATGGCGTAGCGGTCGAACTTGTCCCCCAAGTGGCCAAACATATCTACGTCGCCCTGATCGACCCGTCCTGGCGGGAGCGCCTGACGCGGCCAGTCCAGCCCTACGCGAAGCCTGAGGCGCCCCATGGACCTCGTTGATCTTCCACTCAAGAGCATCGTCCCTGCGCCCTGGAACGCCAACGAATTGGACGAGGCCATGAAGACGCGATTGCGCCGCTCCGTCGAGCGCTTCGGCCTGGTGGTGCCGCTGGTGGTCCGCCGGGTCACCAAAGAGCGCTACGAGACCATTGGCGGGGCGCAGCGTCTCTGGGCACTGGGCGAGATGGGCGCAGCAAGTGTTCCCTGCGTCGTGGTGGAGGCGGATGACGCCGAGGCCCGGCTCCTGAGCCAGGCGCTGAACCGCATCTCCGGCGAGGACAACCTAGGCCTCCGGGCGGGCCTGGTGCGGTCCCTGATGTCGTCCCTCTCCACAGCGGACATCATCGCGGTGGTGCCCGAAACCGTCGAGAGCTTGCAGGCCCTGGCCTCGCTGGGCCAGGGGGACATCGCCGACCAGCTTCGCGAATTCGAGCGGGCGCAGAAGGCGCGCCTCAAGCACCTCCAGTTCCAGTTGACTCCTGTCCAACTGGAGATTGTCGAGGAGGCCTTGGAGCATGCGCTGGCCGGCTCCATGAAGGAGGAAGGCAGCCCCAACAAGCGGGGAACAGCCCTGACCGCCATCTGCCGGGGGTACCTGCGGCGAGGAACCGCCATGGCTAAAGAGACGAACACCTATACGCCCGCGTATAGGCGGAGGGCGTCGTGAAACCCTTGCCCTGCCCCATCTGCGGCGAGGCGTTGGAGGTCCGCTTGGCCCGGTCCCGCAAGGCAAAAAGGAAGAAGACCTTCATCATGTGGGTCTGTCCACGGGATGGACGCCACGCCCGCCTTTTCATCAACGACGCGGCCTACGTCGAAAAGGTCCTGAAACGGCTGGAGGCGAACCCGTGAAGGTCGCCCCCTACGGTCGAATCTCCACGACGGACAAGGACCAGAACCTCGAGACGCAGATGATCCCGCTACGGGAGTTCGTGGCGGCGCAGTCAGGCTGGACCATCGTTTGCGAGTATGTCGATCAAGCTCCGGCCACCGACCTCGTGCATCGCACCGCCTGGCGTGACCTGCTGGACAACGCCGCCCGGCGAAGATTCGACCTGGTCCTCGTGTGGAAGATGGACCGGGCCTTCCGCTCGGTGCTGGACGCCGCGACGACGCTCGAACGCCTGCGGGCCTGGGGCGTGGGCCTGCGCTCCTACACCGAGCCGTGGCTGGACACGACCTCGCCCTTCGGCGAGGCCCTCTATTACATCACTGTCGCCTACGCGCAGTTGGAGAGGGGCATCCTGCGCGAGCGGGTGAAGGCGGGGATGGAGCGGGCCCGCAAACAAGGACATCGCATCGGGCGTCCCCGCGTTACGGACAAGAAGGGCTTCAAGGCGAGATTTGGAGCTATTTTGGAGCGCCTTGGCGACGGCTCCCTGTCGAGACGCCAGGCGGCCAGGGAGCTGGGCATCGGCTACGCCACCCTCAAGCGGCTCCTGGATGCCCAGGGCCGGGAAGCCAAGGGCGAGGCGGCGTAGCCATGGCCCAGCGGCGCCCTCGCGTCCGTCTACCGCCGCAGTCCCAGGAGCGGTTGGTAGCGATCCTGGCCAACATGGTTCGGTCCGCTCTGGCCTGGGAGCAGGAACACGGCGTTCCGCCCATTTCTCCTGAAAGTGAGGCCCCCAACCCCTTGACGGGTATACCCCGTCGTATACACTCTGGCCCGCCCAGCGGCCCGCCGCTGAGGATTATCACGGGAGGGAAGGACGATGGCGACGCTCACGATAGCGAGCAGGAACGGCCACCGGCAGATGACCTTCGAGGACCTGAAGGGCCTGCGGGCTGAGGGCTACGTCAGGGATAGCACCCTGGACCAGCGGGACGGCTTCGGGCCGGATATCCAGCGCCACAACATCGAGCGCTTCGCCCAGAGTTATGGCCTCGTCCTTGGGACGCGCTGGTACACGGAGTTCGTCTCCGGGCGCTCGGCTGGGAAACGCCGGGAGTTCCAGCAGTTCTTGGAGGACGCCCGCGTCGATGCCTATGACGTGCTCCTGGTGGACCACACCAGCCGCTTCGGGCGCAATCAAGAGGAGTGCATCCGCTTCAAGAGCGAGCTTCAGGATCTGGGCAAGACCGTCGTCTTCGTCTCCCAGGGCATCATTTCCGGCAGCGACCGGGACTTCCTCGCCGAACGCATCAACGAGACCCTGGACGAGCAGTACAGCCGGAACCTGGGGCGCTGGGTGGCAGCCGGGTATGCGGAGAAGGCAGCCCAGGGCTACGCCAACGGACTCGCACCCCTGGGCTATAAGAGCGAGACCTTGCCCAACGGCAAGCGGGAACACAAGGTCCCCGACCCCGAGACCATGCCGGTGCTCCTGGAACTCCTGCGCTGCTACGCCAGCGGGCAGCATAGCCTCCAG
>CAZKTO010000105.1:0-4871 GCA_964555685.1 uncultured Dehalococcoidia bacterium | reverse complement strand
GGCCAGGGGGTTAGGGCGTTGCCAACTCCAGGAAGCCAAGAGCTCAACGGTTGAGGAACCCTCGATGTGTCGTGTAACGTGCCTCCGAGGCAAACGCCTTCGGAGCCCCCGCCTGCGGCGGGGGGCCGCTTCCGCCCGCCCGCCTTTGGCGGGGTATCCAGCAGCCTCTCTTATGACAGGGTAGGGATGGCACACGAGAGCGACGCATGACGCAACAGCCGCCACAACAGGTGCGCCTCAGGATCGATGGGGTGGAGATCGAGGCGCGGCCGGGCCAGATGATCATCGAGGCCGCCCGCGAGAACGGCATCTACATCCCCTACCTCTGCTGGCACCCCATCCTCAAGCCCTACGGCGCCTGCCGCATGTGCATCGTCGAGGCCACCAAGGTGCCCGGCATGCCCGCCTCCTGCCACACCACCGTCATGGACGGCATGGAGGTCAAGACCAACTCGGAGGCCATCGAGGCCGTCCGGCGCGACATCCTGGCCCTCACGCTGGTCAACCACCCCCACGGCTGCCTCACCTGCTGGCGCACCGAGCACTGCGGCCCTCGCGACGTCTGCCTCCGCAACGTCACGGTCACCGACCGCTGCGTCGTCTGCCCCCAGAACGAGCGCTGCGAGCTCCAGGATGTCACCTACTACGTCAAGCTCAACGAGGTGCCGCTTCCCTACAAGTACCGCCAGCTCCCTCTGGAGACCCGCAGCGCCTTCATCGACCACGACATGAACCTGTGCATCGTCTGCGGGAAGTGCGTCCGCGCCTGCGAGGAGGTCGAGGGGGCCAGCGCCATCACCTTCGAGAAGCGCGGCGAGCACACCATCGTCGGCACATCCCAGGGCGGCACCCTGGCCGACTCCGGCTGCACCTTCTGCGGCCTGTGCGTGGACGTCTGCCCCGTGGGAGCCATCGTGGAGAAGGACAACAAGTGGGCCGGCCGCGCCGACGACCTCGTCACCTCCGCCTGCGCCCACTGCAGCGTCGGCTGCTCCCTCAACCTCAACGTCACGAAGGGCAAGCTGGTCCGCGTCACCCTTGACGTAGAGGGGCCGGCCAACCGCGGTCACGAGTGCGTCCAGGGCAAGTTCGGCTTCAAGTGGGTCTATAGCAAGGACCGCCTCAAGTCCCCCATGGTCCGCTCCCGCGAGGGGCTCCAGGAGAGCACCTGGGACGAGGCCCTTTCGACGGTCGCCGCGGCCCTCGGCCGCTACCGGCCCGACGAGATCGCGCTCCTGGGCTCGCCCAAGGTCACCAACGAGGACAACTTCGTCCTCCAGAAGTTCGCCCGCGCCGTCCTGGGCACGCCCAACATCGACTACATCGACCCGCTCTCGCCTCCGGCGGCTCTCGCGGGGATGGCTGAGGCCTTCGGGTCGCCAGCGGCGACGGGCACCCTCTGGGAGCTGCGAGGCTCGCGGCTCATCCTCGTCGTCGATGCTGATCTGACGTCCGAGCATCCCGTCGCCGGCCTGCAGGTCAAGGAAGCGGTCCGGCAAGGGGCGCACCTCATCGTGCTGGACCCGCGGGATACGGAGATCGCGAGCCTGGCGACGGAGAAGCTCGTCTGCCAGCCCGGCTCGGAGGTGGCCGTTCTCGGGGCCATCCTGCGCGCCATTCTGGACCAGGGCCTGGAGGCGAAGGAGTTCATCCAGCAGCGGTGCGAGCTCCTGGACGAGCTCAAGACATCCCTCGCTCCCTTCACGCTGGAGGCGGCGGAGCGGGCGTCGGGCGTCCCCAAGGCGCGTATCGAGCAGGCGGCGCGGCTGCTAGCGGCCCAGAGGCCAGCGGCGTTCCTGTTCAGCCCGTCGCTCGCGCGGGCCGATCCCGCCCTCGGCGCCGCCGTCGCCAACCTGGCCATGCTGACCGGAAACGTGGGCCGGGCCGGCGCCGGCGTCTTCCCGATGCTGGGCGAGAATAACAGCCAGGGCGCCGCCGACATGGGCTGCGCGCCCGATCGGTTCCCCGGCCATGCGCCGGTGACGTCCGTCGGCGCGTGGCTTCGGCTCAACGAGGCCTGGGGCGCCCGCATCCCCAATCAGCCAGGGCTGGCGTTTCGCCAGATCCTCGAGGGCGCCCGCACGGGGCGGATCAAGGCCCTCGTGCTCCTGGGTGAGAACTCGGTGGTGCCGGACCCGTATGGCGGGCTGGCCGCGGCCTTCGCCCGCCTGGAGCTCCTGGCCGTCCACGAGGTCTTCCCCCGGGAGCTTCAGCGCTTCGCCCACGTGCTCCTGCCCGCCACCACCTTCGCCGAGCGCGAGGGGAGCTACACGAGCTTCGAGCGGCGGGTGCAGCGCGTGCGCAAGGCCATCGAGCCCGTGGGCCAGGCGCGCCCGGCCTGGCAGGTCCTGAGCGACCTGGCGCGGCGCATGGGGGGCAAGGGGTTCGACTATGCGGGCGCCGCCGATATCTTCGCCGAGATCGCGCGACTGACGCCCGCCTACGCGGGCCTCAGCTACGAGCGGCTGGAGGGGGCCGGCATCCAGTGGCCCTGCCCCGAGGCCGGCCATCCGGGCACGTCCGCCCTCCACGCGGAGCGGTTCCTGCGCGGGCGAGGCCGCTTCCTGCCGCTCCGCTGGCCCGCGGAGGCGGCCGCAGCCGGGGGTCTCACGGCGTACACCGCCATCGTGCGGGAGGTCAAGGGAACGGTCGAGCTGGGCGGCATGGCCAGGGTGGAGCTGAACGCCGCCGACGCCCGCGGCCTGGGCATCGCCGATGGCGACGCCGTGCGGCTCTCGACGGGCATGGGCGACCTCACCGCCAGGGCGCGGGTGAACGCCCGCGCCTCCGCCGGGACGGCCCTGGTCACCCTCCCCCACTACAACGTGGTGACGGACGTCTTCAACAAGCCGACGCCCGGCCCCCTGGCGCCCTTCACCCGCGTCAAGCGCTACCCCGTTCGCATCGAGAAGGCGGGCGGCTGACGCCCGGCGGCCAGAGCCGATGGCCTTCGACCTCTCCAAGCGGCTCATCGCCCCGTGCGTCAGCGCCTGCCCCGCGCAGATCGACGTCCCCCGCTACATCGGCTACGTCGAGCAGGGGCGCTTCGCCGAGGCCCGCGCCGTCGTCCGCGAGTCGATCCCCCTGCCCGTCCTCTGCGGTCTGATCTGCTACCGCCCCTGCGAGCCCTGGTGCCGGCGCGGCATCATGGAGCAGCCCGTGGCCATCAACGCCATCAAGCGGGCCGCCACGGAGCACGACGCTCTTGGCGGGGAGCGGGAGCCGCACCCCGACCTATCGGGGTACCCGGCCCGTCCCACCGGCCGGCGCGTCGCCGTCGTGGGCTCGGGACCGGCGGGGCTCACCGCCGCCTACTACCTGGCCAGCCGCCGCGGCCACAGCGTCACCCTCTTCGAGGCCATGCCCGAGCTCGGCGGCCAGCTCCGCATGGGCCTCCCCGAGTACAAGGTCCCCCGCGACCGGCTCCGGCGGGAGATCGAGCAGGTCACCCGCACGCGGGTCGACATAAGGACCGGCGTGCGCGTCGAGTCGCTGGACGCGCTGCTCGCGGAGCACGAGGCCACCGTCCTCGCCATCGGCCACGGGGAGCCCGTTCCCTTGGGCATCGAGGGCGAGGGCCTGCCAGGAGTGGGCTTCGCCGCCGGCTTCCTGCGCGACGTGAACCTCGGCAGGCTCCGGGCCGCCGGTCCGCGCGTCCTCATCCTTGGGGGCAACAACGTCGCCTTCGATAGCGCGCGGTGCGCCCTCCGCCTGGGCGCCCAGGACGTGCGCGTGATCTTCCCAGGCCCCGCCGATGAGCCGCCGGCCCACGGCTCCGAGGTCAAGGCGGCCGTCGAGGAGGGCGTGCGCTTCGAGGCGCTGGCGCGGCCCCGGCGTATCGTCCACGCCGGCAGGGCCCTCCGCGTCGAGATGGAGCGCCTGGAGGCGGTCTCGAAGGACGACTGGGGCCGCGCCCAGCTCCGGCCCGCCGGCGGCGGCTTCACGCTGGAGGCGGACGCGATGCTGGTCTCCGCGGGCGAGCGGGCGAGCGTTCCTCCTTCCTGGGGCATCGCCTTGGACGCCCGCGGCTTCATCAAGGCGGACCGTGAGACGCTGCGCACCTCCCGCGAGGGCGTCTACGCCGCCGGCGACGCCGTCACCGGGCCCGATAGCATCGTTGAGGCCATGGCCCAGGGCAAGCGCGTGGCCATCGCCGTCGATCGAGCGCTGGGCGGCGACGGTGATCTCGCCGAGCGCTTCGCCCCCGAGCCCGGCGCCGAGATGATGATGCCGGCGCACCTGGCCCGCCAGGGCAAGCCCATGGTGCCCATGCCCCTCGCCGGCGCATCCCTTCGCCGGAGGGGCTTCGCCCTCGTCGAGCTGGGCTACGGCAAGGACCAGGCCATCGCCGAGGCGCGGCGCTGTATCCGCTGCGACCTCTGGCGCACCGGCGCCCCCGAGGTCTGGACCAAGCAGCAGGGCTAGCTGACCGGGCCTCACCCCGACATGTCGGGGTGAGGCCCCCTCCCTGCCGGGGATCCGATCGGCCCTGGACGGCGTACCGCTATGAGAATACGGCGCTGGGGTTGCCTCGGCCCGGCAGCGCCGTATCGCCCGGTCCGCAAGGTTCGGACGAGCGGCTTGACAGGCGCGCGGTAACCTGCGTATAGTCGCGCAACTCTATTCGATGACCGGGCCCGGCGCCCTCGCTCGTTGGGCAGGAGGACTCGCCATGCGGAGCCGATTCAAGCTCTACGCGGCCATCGCGGTGACGACTATGGTGATGCTGGTGGTGGCCGCCTGCGGCGGCGGCGGTGAGGAGGAGGCCCCCACCGCTGCGCCTCGGCCCACGGCCGCTCCCGCGACGGCCGCGCCCGCCACCGCCGCCGCCACGGCGGCGCCACAGCCGACGGCCACGCCCGTGCCCACCC
>CAZKTO010000104.1:0-4879 GCA_964555685.1 uncultured Dehalococcoidia bacterium | reverse complement strand
TCCCGGCGTCACTCTCAAGGAGATCCCCTTGCGGAACCGGGAGCGCGGCTTCTGCTGCGGCGCCGGCGGCGGCCACATGTGGATCGAGGAGACCTCCGGCCGGCGCATCAATCACCTGCGCACGGAGCAGGCCCTGGCCACCGGCCCCCAGATGGTGGGCGTCTCCTGCCCCTTCTGTCTCCAGATGTTCCAGGAGGGCATCGAGAGCGCCGGCAAGAAGGACGAGGTCCGGGCCGTGGACGTCATCGAGCTGGTGGCCGATTCCCTGGCCGACTGACGCCCCGCGCGCCGTTGACAGCCTCTCCGGCGCTCCCTAGAGTACGGGCCGCAACGCCGTCCGCCGGAGGAGCCCTGCCGATGACCACCGAATCCGCCGTTCTCTTCGAGCGGCGCGGGCCCGTGGGCATCATCACCCTGAACCGCCCGCGGACGCTCAACGCCATGAACCAGGACCTCGTCAACGGCGTCCACCGGCTCGTCCGCGAGGCCGACGAGGACCGCTCGGCCAAGGCGCTGGTCCTCACCGGGGCTGGCAAGGGCTTCTGCTCCGGCATGGACGTGAGCGACATGGGCACCGACCCTCAGACGCGCCAGTCGCCCATGAACTGGCCGCGGCCCCGCCCGGACCGTCACCCGGTCACGCTCTTCCGCACGGTGAACATCCCGGTGATCGGGGCCATCAACGGCGTCGCCGCGGGGGCCGGCATGAGCCTGGCCCTGGCCACGGACATCCGCATCATGTCCGACCGGGCGCGCCTGCACCCGATCTTCATGAAGCGCGGCCTCATGCCGGACATGGGGCTCACCTACACCCTCACGAAGATCGTCGGGACGCAGCGGGCCCTCGAGCTTTTCTGGGCCGCCGAGCCCATCGGGCCCGAGGAGTGCTTGCGCCTGGGCCTCGTGAGCAAGGTGGTCCCCCACGAGCGGCTGCTGGACGAGGCCCTGGCTCTCGCCGAGCGGCTGGCCCGGGCGCCCAGCATGGCCATCGCCCTCTCCAAACGCGCCGTCTACCGCGCCGAGACCGGAACGCTGGAGCAGGACCTGGAGACGGGCAGCTTCTCCCAGGAGCGGCTCATGCGGACGGAGGACTTCCAGGAGGGCTACAAGTCCTTCATCGAGAAGCGCGAGCCCAAGTTCAAGGGGCGGTAGGGCCGTCTCGCCTATCCCTTCACCACTCCCAGGGGCCGCATGCGGGCCACCTTCTTGGCGATGCCCGCCCCATCGGCCACAGCCATCACCTCCGCCACGTCCTTGTAGGCCAGCGGCGCCTCTTCCATCAGGCCCACGCGCGTCATGGACTTCACCACGATGCCCTTGGCCCGCAGCTCGGCGGCCACGTCGTGCCCCTTCAGCTCGCGCTTGGCCCCGGAGCGGCTCATCATGCGCCCGGCGCCGTGGCACGTCGAGCCGAAGGTCTCCTCCATGGCCGTCGCCGTGCCCACCGCCAGGTAGGAGTACCGGCCCATGTCCCCAGGCACGAGGACCGGCTGTCCGACCTCCCGGTAGCGGGCCGGCGTATCGGGGTGACCGGGCGGGAAGCTGCGCGTGGCCCCCTTCCGATGGACGCAGAGCTGCATCCGCTTGCCGTCGACTTCGTGGCGCTCCATCTTGGCGATATTGTGGGCCACGTCGTACACCTGGCGCAGGCCCATCTCCCGCCAGCTCCGGCCGAAGACGCCCTCGAACGCCTCGCGCACCCAGTGGGCGATGCACTGGCGGTTGGCCCAGGCGAAGTTGGCGGCGCAGGCGAGCGACGCCAGGTAGTCCTTTCCCTCGCGCGAGTCCAGCGGGGCGCAGGCCAGCTGCCGGTCCGGCAGCTCGATGCCGTAGCGCTTGCTGGCGGCGTCCATCTCCTTGAGAAAGTCGCTGCAGACCTGGTGGCCCAGGCCCCGCGAGCCGCAGTGGACCAGCACCGTCACCTGCCCCGGCTCGCGGATGCCCAGGGCGGCGGCGATCCCCTCGTCGTAGACCTCCTCGACGGCCTGGACCTCCAGGAAGTGGTTCCCGGAGCCCAGGGTGCCGAGCTGGGGGGCGCCCCGGTCGCGGGCGCGCTTACTGACCAGGTCAGGGTCGGCGCCGGCCATGGTCCCGTGCTCCTCGGTCACGTCCAGGTCCTCGGCGTCGCCCATGCCCTGCTCCACGGCCCAGCGGCCGCCCTTGCGCAGCACCGCGTCCATCTCGGCGGCCGAGAGGCGCAGGCGGCCCGAGGAGCCGACGCCCGAGGGCACGCCATGGAAGAGGCGCCCCACCAGCTCGTCCAGCTTGGCGCGCACCTCCTCCTCGGTCAGGTCGCTGCGCAGGAGCCGCACCCCGCAGTTGATGTCGAAGCCGACGCCGCCGGGGGAGACGACGCCATCCTGGAGCCGCATGGCCGCCACGCCGCCGATAGGGAAGCCGTAGCCCCAGTGGATGTCCGGCATGGCGATGGAGGCCTTGACGATGCCGGGCAGGCAGGCGACGTTGGCCACCTGCTCGAGGGACTGGTCGTCGCGGATGGAGCGCATCAGGCGGTCGTCAGCGTAGACGATGCCGGGCACGCGCATGCCGGGCTTATAGCCGATGGGCACCTCCCACCGGTAGGCGTCGATCTTCCGTAGCGATTTGGTGCTCATGGCGCCCCTCGTCACACGTCGAGGATGATTCGCGCGGAGTAGCCGCTCCTGGTGCGGCGGATGGCCAGCCCGTGGTAGGTGGCCGACTTCACGCCCGTCTTGATCTCGTGGCGCTCCGGGTCCGCGGGCTCGCCGAAGACCCGGGCCCGGAGCGATCGCTGGCCGAGCGCCTCGATCTCGAACCGCCGCAGGAGCAGGTGCTCCGTATCGAAGAGATAGACGAGCTCGTTCAGCCAGGCGACGAGGAGGGCCTCGGCGTCCGGCGCCTCCGCCGTCACCGTCCGCTCCACCGACTCGCGGATCGTCCGGAGCTCGGTGATAACCTGGAAGAGCCCTCGGGCGGCGTTGGCGAAGAGCTCGGACAGGTCCCGGCCGGAGGCCTGGATGCCCGCGTCGGCCGTGTGCTCTAGGATGCGGAAGCCCCTGGCGATCTGGCGTCCCTCGTGGCGGCGTGCGCAGCCATTATACGGTACGTGGCACGCGGAAAACCTTGATCGATTTCAGAGCGCCGTTGGAGGCCGGTAGATCAACGGACGAATGCGCGTCCAGATGTTCATCCAGACCCGTGCCCGCGTCTGGCTCGCGTCGACGACCAACACGCGGTCTGGTTCCTCTCCGGCGATCTTCAGAAATCCGCTGCGTACTCTCCGATGGAATGCCATGCTCTCAGCCTCAAAACGGGTCTGCTCCGGCTCCTCAGCACGTCCGAGTTCGCTGGCCGCATGCTCGGCCAACGGCAGGTTCATCTGCCCCTTGGCTATGCGAGCCAGCCCTTGTTCCGCAGGCAGGTCAAGGAGCACGGTGAGGTCGGGCATCAGGCCCCCCGTGGCTGCCTGATTGACAGCTTTGACAAGGCTCAGAGGCAGGCGGCGACCATGGCCTTGATATGCGACCGTCGAGTCCGCGTAGCGGTCAGCGATGACGATCTTCCCCGCCTCCAGGCTGGGCCGGATGACCGTGGCGACGAGCTGGGCGCGGGCGGCCGCGAACAGCAACAACTCGGTAGTGGGAGCAACATCCGCACCCTTGACCCACCGGCGGATGTTCTCGCCAAGGAGCGTCCCACCGGGCTCCCGCACGATGACGAACTCCAAACCCAACTCTTGAAGCTTGTCAGCTACCTTCTTGGCCTGGAGGCTCTTGCCTGCCCCCTCGCCGCCCTCGAAGCTGATGAACAGGGACATCGGTCTCTCCGGAACGCCGCCGTTCGTCGCCGGCCGTGCCTCCGCAACCCAAAGGCGGCAGCGGATGCCACCCCGACCAGTCGGGGTACCCCGCCCCCTCACCCGCGGGTGCGGAAGAGCCGCACGCGGCGGAAGGGCTCCCGGCCGGAGCTCCGCGAGGTGACCTGGTGCTCCTCGGCGAGCTGGTGCTGGAGGCGGCGGACGTAGGCGGCCTGAGGCGCCAGCTCCACCTCGTCCCGCTCACCCTTGGCCAGGGTGTCGATGGCCGACCCGGCCTCTTGCAGCGCCTCGTCGGCGGGGCGCTCGGGCGCCTTGCTCTGGGCGATCATGACCAGGCACTGCTCGATCTGCGGCGCCGAGTTCTTGCGCAGCACGTAGACCGGTATCGCCGCCGCCTCGGCCGCCTGGATGGCGCGCGGGCGGTTGCGGTACTGGGCCTTGGTGGTGATGAGCGCGTCGGCCTGGCGCGGGTCGTGCACGATCTCGATAGGGAGCGCCGTCGAGCGGATCACCTGCTCGGTGCGGCCCCGGTTCACGCCGAACGGGAAGACTCGGACTCGGGGCCCGGCGGCGGCGCCCGGGGCCGGCGGGCCGTGGCCGCCGTTGCGCTCGAAGGCCGGGGCGGCGCCGCGCCGGAGGGCCTGCTTCGCGGGCTTGGTTACCTGAACCTCGCCGCCCTCGCCGATGTGGCGCAGCTCGGGCGTCATGGGCCGGCCCCTAAGCATCTCGTCCACCGTGCGCGCCACGTCCGAGTGGACGGCCACCCGGTCCCACGCCTGGATCTCGACCACCGAGGCGAAGGTGGGCGGCGCCTTCCGCTCCAGGATGCTCTTCTGGGTGCCCCGGCGGCGCGCCTCCTCGTCGGAGAGTGTGACCGTCTGGATGCCGCCGATCAGGTCGGCCAGGGTGGGGTTCAGGACCAGGTTCTCCAGCGTGTTGCCGTGGGCTGTGGCGATGAGCTGAACGCCCCGCTCGTTAATGGTGCGGGCCGCCTGCGCCTCCAGCTCCCGCCCAATCTCGTCGATGATGATCACCTCGGGCATGTGGTTTTCGACGGCCTCGATCATCACCTCGTGCTGG
>CAZKTO010000103.1:0-5153 GCA_964555685.1 uncultured Dehalococcoidia bacterium | reverse complement strand
GCCAGACGGCAGTAGGAAATTGTTGCCTGGAAGGGGCCTGGGGAAAGCCTCTTTATCAAAAGAGGTTTCCCCAGAATAATCGAAGGGCCCTGCCTCTATAGGGGGGTCCGGGGCCCGGCGCGGGGAGACGCAGGCCGTTACGGCGCGGGCCGGGCAGGGACATGTCCGGAGGGCGGCGCTGGCGCCCTGAGAGACGATGGCCCTAACGGCCTGGGCGCCAGCGGGTCCCCTGGGGCGTGTCTTCCAGGGCGATCCCCAGGCCGGCCAGGCGCTGGCGGACCACGTCGGCCAGATCGAAGCGCTTGGCCTTGCGCAGCTCCGTCCGCAGATCCACCAGCAGATCGATGAACGGCGCTGCATCGGCGTGGCCGCGCGCCGCCGGCTCCTCCAGCGTTAGTCCCAGGACGCCCGCCAGCTCCAAGAGCGCGGCCTGCGCGGCCTCCACGCGCCCCCCCTCGTCGGCGAACCGGTTGATCTCCCGCGCCAGGTCGAAGAGGGCGGCGATGGCCTGGGGCGTGTTGAAGTCGTCGTCCATGGCCTCGATGAAGCGCTGGCGGTACGGCGCGGCGTCCAGGGGCACGCCCTGGCCCTTGGCCGCGACGGTGGTGGCAGAGCGCAGGCGCTGGACCCCGCGCTCGGCCGCATCCACCGACTCCTCGCTGAACTTGAGCGGGTTGCGATAGTACGAGCTCAGGACGAAGAGCCGCAGGGCGTCCGGGCTCCACCTCGCCAGGGCGTCCTTCACGGTCACCAGATTCCCCAGCGACTTGCTCATCTTCTCCTCGCCCAGCTGGAGCAGGCCGTTGTGCATCCAGAAGTGCGCGAAGGGCGGGCGGCCCGTGAAGCCCTCGGATTGGGCGATCTCGTTCTCGTGGTGCGGGAAGATCAGGTCCTGGCCGCCGCCGTGGATGTCCACCGTCTCGCCCAGGTGGCGCAGGCACATGGCGCTGCACTCGATGTGCCAGCCGGGCCGGCCGGGCCCCCACGGGCTGGGCCACTGGGGTTCCCCCTCCTTCGCCGCCTTCCACAGGGCGAAGTCCATGGGGTACTCCTTTTGGGCCCGGGTCTCGACGCGCGCGCCGGCCATCATCCCCTCCAGCGTCCGGCGGCTCAGCTTCCCGTAGTCGTCCTTGCGGCGCACGCGGAAATAGACGTCGCCGGCGGCGGCGTAGGCGTAGCCGCGCTGGATGAGCCCCTCGATCATCTCGATGATCTTGGGCAGCTCCTGCGTCGCCCGCGGGTAGACCGTGGCGCGCTGGATGTGGAGCGCGTCCATCTCTCGGAAGAAATCGTCGATATGCCGTTGCGCCAGGGCCGCGGCGTCCGTCCCCGTGCGCGCCGCCCGGTCGATGATCCTGTCGTCGATGTCCGTGAAGTTCTGGACGTGCCGGACCTGGTATCCCTGGAACTCCAGATAGCGCCGCACGGCATCGAAGATCAGGCAGCTCATGGCGTGGCCCACGTGGGCCGGCGCATACGGCGTGATGCCGCAGACGTACATCCGCACCGTCTTGCCATCGGCGGGGACGAACGGCTCCTTCTGGCCGGAGAGGGTGCTGAAGATCCTCATGGGGTGACGCGCTCGATGAGGGCGACGGCCTGGGCGGAGACCCCTTCGCCGCGCCCCTCGGGGCCCAGGCCGTTGGCGCTCTTGGCCTTGATGCTGACCTGACCGGTCCCGATGCCCAGGGAGCGGCTGACGTTGCGCCGCATCTCCTCGATGTAGGGGCTCAGGCGCGGCTTCTGGGCGACAATTGTAGCATCGACGTTCCCGATCTGCCATCCGCGCTCTCGGAGGATCCCGGCGATGCGCTCCAGGAAGGTGAGGCTGGAGACGTCCTGGTACGCGGGGTCCTCCGGCGAGAAGTGGCCGCCGATATCGCCCAGGGCCGCGGCGCCCAGGAGCGCATCGGCGATGGCGTGGCAGGCGGCGTCGGCGTCGCTGTGGCCCGCGAGGCCCCGCTCGAAGGGGATTGTCACGCCGGCGAGGACCAGCGGCCGGCCCGCCACGAGCGGATGGATGTCGTACCCGATGCCGGCGCGCTGCACGCCTACCGCCCCTGCCGCCGCAGGAAGAGCTCGGCCAGCGCCAGGTCCTCCGGCGTCGTCACCTTGATGTTGTCGTAGGCGCCCATGAACACGCGCACGCGGTGGCCCGCCCGCTCCACCAGCGACGCGTCGTCCGTCACCGTGGCATCGGCCGCCGCGTAGGCCGCGCAGAGTATATCGTACCGGAAGACCTGGGGCGTTTGGACGAGCCAGAGGCCTCCCCGGTCCGGCGTCTCGACGACCGTCTGGTCCGGCCCCACGACCTTGATGGTGTCCTTGGCGGGCACGGCGGCGATGGCCGCCCCCGTGGCCCGCGCCGCCTCCAGCCCGCGGGCGATGATCTCCTGCGTCACGCAGGGGCGCGCCCCATCGTGGACCAGCACCCAGCCGCACCGGGGAAGGGCCTCCAGCCCCGCCTTTACCGAATCCTGCCGCCGCGCCCCGCCGGCCACCACGCTCACGACCTTGCTCCATCCCTGGTCCCGCACCAGCGTTTCACCCTGTCTGACCAGGTCGCCACGCAGCACCAGAACGATGGCGGCCACCGCCGGGGCGCTCTCGAAGGTCTCGACGGCGTGGGCCAGGACCGGCCTGCCCAGCACCGGCGCGAAGATCTTGTCGGCGCCGCCCATGCGCCGGCTCTCCCCCGCGGCGGCGATGACGACGCCCGCGGTCGGCGCTTGGTCTGGAGTCGGATGCTGCTGAGCGGGCATGGGCATGTCGGCCGGAGTGCGGGTGACTCCATCGTACCATCACCAAGGAGTGGCGGCGGTCTGGGTGTGACCTGGGCTCCCGCCGCAGGCGGGCTACACCCCCAGCCAGTCCGCCACCCACTCCGCGCCCAAGTCGCCCGCGTATGCAATACCCAGGTTCTTGATCGTCTTGCCCACGATTGCTGCGGCGAGAAACTTGGGCAGGGAAAGGCGCAACGCACCCGCAGCGATGCCCAGCACGTCGAACACGGGGTTCGGAATGATGGCGAAGATGACAACCGGGATCCAGCCCCAGCGATCGACCCAGCCATGGACGCGCTGGTAGAACCGGCTGCGCTCCAGCACGCCCTGGCTGCTATAGCCCAGGGCGTAGCCGGTGATCTCGCCCAGGCCCTCGGCCACGCCCGCGAGCAGGCCCACGTAGGCCGGATTGAGGACCGCCCCGCCAAAGAAAATCGCCGCGGTGCTCGGCAGGGGGATCACCATGCCCGCGCTTCCAAGAAGTGCCGCCGCGAAGACGATGGGATAGCCCAATCGGCGGACGGTGTCCTCGATGTCCTTGAACTCGCCCCGGAACACGAAGGCGACAACGATCATCGCCACCACAAGGACGACGATAAGCCAGCGGACGTGGGCGTGGTTGATCCTGAGGACGGGCGATTCGGGAGGCTGTTGGGGCGGGCGGGACGCACTCATGGGGCTTCCATGATAGCCGCTAGCACCGGCGATACCCAACTCCGTGCGTACCCAGCTGCCGCGAGCTTGTAATGAACGCCGGTGCTACGACGAAGGGTGGGATGCGACACCCGCGAGAAAGCCATTCACCGTCTCGACGAAATCGGTGGGATGCTCGAAGTGGGGCCAGTGGCCGCAGCGGTCGAAGAGGCGCAGCCGCGCGCCTGGGCGCCGGGCGGCCGCCGCCTCGGCGTGGGCCACCGGCACAACCCGGTCCTGCCGTCCCCAGCAGACCAGCAGCGGCGGCGCCAGGGAAGCCAGCCGCTGCTCCCGCCGGACGCTCCGCCTCTGCCCCAGCGCATTCACGCCCACCCGCAGGAAGCGCAGGAGCCAGGCCGCCGCTCCGGGCCGGGCGCGCTGGGCGAAGAGCGCCTCCAGGAACGCGTCGTCGGCGAGACTCGCGTCGTAGAGGATCAGGTCCCGCAGGACGCGCCGCAGCCGCTCCATCGTGGGCCGCTCCAGCGCCTCGCCGACGACGGGCAGCGAGAGCAGCCGCAGCGACCACGTGATCTCCCGCCCCAGGCCCGCGCTGTCCACCAAGACCACGCCCGTCACGCGGTCGGGCCGGGTCAGGCCCAGCTCCAGCGCAATGGAGCCGCCCATGGAGCTCCCGGCGACGGCGAAGGGGCCGGGCGCCACCTTCTGCATCAGCCGGGCCGTGAAGGCGGCGGCCTCGGGCAGATCGAACCGCCGGGCCGGCATGTCGCTCCAGCCGTGCCCCGGCAGGTCCAGCGCGATGACTCGATGGCTTTGGGCCAGCCCAGGAATCACGCGGTGCCAGACCAGCGACGAGTTCCCGAGGCCGTGGATGAGCAGCAGCGCCGGTCCTGTGCCCACGTCCCAGTAGTGGGCCCGGTGGCCATCGACGACGGCGTAGCGGCCCTCGGGCCAGGCGCCCCGGCCTGTCGGGGTGAGGGCGGCCATGGGCTGGCGGCGGCCCTACCGGCCGGCCGCGACCTTCGCCCCGGCCACCCGGAACGTCAGCTCCCCGCCCTTCAGTCCCACGAGGACGCGATCGCCGTCCTTGAACTCGCCGGCGAGGATGCGCCTGGCCAGCGGGTTCTCCACGTGGCGCTGGATCGTGCGGCGCAGCGGCCGCGCCCCGAAGGCCGGGTCGTACCCGCGCTCCACCAGCCACTCCTTGGCCGGCTCCTCCAGCTCCACCGTCACCCGCCGGTCCGCCAGGCGCTTCTCCACGTCGCGCATCAGCAGGCCGACGATCCGCTTGATCTCGTCCTTGGACAGCAGGTCGAAGACGATGATCTCGTCGATCCGGTTCAGGAGCTCGGGCCGGAAGGCGCGCTTGATGGCGTCCTCCACCACCGTCTTGATCGACTGGCGCTCGGAGTCGCGCCCGGAGGAGGTCGGGAAGCCGAAGCCCTGCTTGCGGAACTCGGCCGTGCCCAGATTGCTCGTCATGATGATCACGGTGTTGCGGAAGTCCACCGTGCGCCCGTGGCCATCGGTCAGGCGGCCGTCCTCCAGGAGCTGGAGCAGGATGTTGAAGACGTCCGGGTGGGCCTTCTCGATCTCATCCAGCAGGATGACGCGGAAGGGCCGGCGGCGGACGGCCTCGGTGAGCTGGCCGCCCTCCTCGAAGCCGACGTAGCCCGGCGGCGCGCCGATCATGCGCGAGACCGTGTGCTTCTCCTGGTA
>CAZKTO010000102.1:0-5335 GCA_964555685.1 uncultured Dehalococcoidia bacterium | reverse complement strand
TGTCGTGTAACGTGCTTCCGAGGCAAACGCCTCCGGAGCCCCCGCCTGCGGCGGGGGGCCGCTTTCCGCCCGCCCCGATGCGTCGGGGCGGGCGGAAAGCGGCCTCTCTTATGACCGGCTGCGCGCCGCACTCCTCTTTTGACACTCCTTTCGAGCCGGTGCTACGATGGGTGAAGGCTGGCGCGTCTTGCCAGGGCCGGGGCCTGCTGGCGCAGAGGCTCGCTCATGGACACCCAGTTCACGATCGTCATCATCATCGTTCTTTTGGGGTTCAGCGCCTTCTTCTCCGCGTCAGAGACGGCCTTCTTCGCGCTGCAACGGGTCCGGGTGCAGCACCTGGTCGACCAGGGCATCCCCCAGGCGCGGCGGGTCCAGCGCTTGAAGGAGCACCCGGAGCGGTTCCTCGCCACGATCCTTCTTGGAAGCAACCTGGTGAACACGGCCATGGCGGCCCTGGCCACGACACTCGCCATCAAAGCCCTCGGGGGTGAGAACCAGGGCGCAGGGGCGGCCATCGCGACGGCGGTGACGACGGCGGTGACGGTGGTTGTGGGCGATGCGGTGCCCAAGGCGGTGGCCGCGCGCATCCCGGAGCGGATCGCGTTCCTCTTTCTGCGCCCCATCGAGGTCACCGAGTTGGTCCTGCTGCCGCTGGCCTCCGTGCTGCACGCCATCAGCGCGTTGGTGACCCGGCCCTTGCGGACGGGCGCCGTGCCGCTGGTCAGCCAGGAAGAGCTGCGGATGCTCGTCGCGATGGGGGTGCGGGAGGGGACGGTGCAGGAGGCGCAGGCGGAGATCGTCCGGAAGGCGTTCCGTCTGGGCGGCCTGCGGGCCCAGGAGGTCATGACCCCGCGGACGGAGATCGTCTGGATTGAGAAGGGGGCGACCCTCGCCGAGCTCCTCAAGTTCTACGCCAAGGAGAGCCATAACCGCTTTCCCGTCTACGAGGGCGAGCAGGACAACGTCGTGGGCATCCTGGACGTGCGGGACGTTATGAAGGCGGTGGCCGAGGGCGCTCTGAAAGACGCGGACCCCATCGCGCCGCTGCTCCGTCCCGCCCACTTCTACCCGGAGAGCCGGCCGGTGCACGACATCCTGGTGGAGATGCGGGCTCAGGGCGCCCAGATGGCCATGCTCATCGATGAGTTCGGGGGGATTGCGGGCCTGCTGACGCTCAAGCATATCGCCGGCGAGATTGTGGGCCGGATCACGGAGGAGGAGGGCGTCGAGTCCCAGGTGAAGGCCATCGACGAGCGGACGGTCCAGGTGGACGCCAGCATGCGCATCAGCGAGGCCAACGAACGGCTGCGCCTGGCCCTGCCCGAGGGGGACTACGAGACGCTCGCTGGCTTCCTGCTGGAGAGGATGGGGCGCATCCCGCGGGTGGGCGAGCAGCTCCAGTACGATGGCCTGCGCTTGGTGGTCAGCGAGATGAAGGGCGTCAAGATCGAGCGCGTGCTGGTCACGAAGGGGTGAGATGGCCGTCCAGCGGATTCGGGTGAAGTACGGCCGCGGCCCGGAGCTCCAGTACATTGCGCACCTGGACATGATGCGCCTGTGGGAGCGGGCCTTCCGGCGGGCGGGTATCCCCGTCGCCTATTCGGAGGGGAACACGCCGCGGCCCCGGCTCTCCATCGCTGCCGCGCTCCCTCTCGGCGTCACCAGCGAGGCGGAGCTCCTGGACGTCTACCTGGTACGGCGCCTCTCGCCGTTCTACTTCCTGAAGCGCCTGGAGCCGCAGGCGCCGCCCGCGCTCCGCGTCTCCGAGGCCCACGATGTGCCCATCGACTGGCCGTCGCTCCAGTCGCAGGTGCGGGAGGCCGACTATCAGGTGGTGGTGGCGACGGAGGCGGCGCCCGAGGCGATCGAGGAGGCGGTACGGGCTCTGCTGGACCGGCAGGAGGTGCCGTGGGAGCACCGGCGGGACAAGGAGGTGCGGCGGTACAACCTCCGGGAACTGGTGCGGAATCTGTGGCTGGCGCGGAAGGACAACGGCCTGGCGACGCTGGGGATGACGCTGAAGACGGACCCGAGCGCCAGCGGGCGGCCGGAGCAGGTCGTGGCGGCCCTGGGGCTTCCAGCGCGCCTGGAGTCCGTCCACCGGACCCGGCTCGCTCTGGCGGAGCCGCCGCAGCGGGTCAGCCGGTAGCCCTGCGTCACCGTCATTGCTTCGTCGTCGCGATGAGTCGGGACGACGAAGCAATCTGGCCCGCGATGAGATCGCCACGACCCCGGCGCGTCGGAGTCTCGCGATGACTAGGACCCCAAGGTTGGGAGCACACCGGCTCTTCCCAAGCCACGTGGCCGCGTTCCTGGAAGCGCATGGCCTGGCTGATGGACGGACGCTCCTCGTGGGCGTCTCCGGCGGCCCCGACTCCGTCGCGCTGCTCCACGCTCTCGCGGGCCTGCGCGAGGCCCTGCCCGTTCGGTTGCACGCCGCCCATCTCGATCATGGTCTTCGCGGCCGCGAGTCGCGCGCCGACGCCGAGTACGTGGCCGGGCTCTGTGAGCGGCTCGGCGTGCCGCTGATCTCGAAGCGTGTTGACGTGGCGGCCTTCCGCCACCGGCTGGGCCTCTCGATGGAGGATGCGGCGCGCCGGGTGCGCTACGGATTCTTTGCTGAGGCGGGCAAGAAGGCCGGAGCGAGGGTGGTGCTGGTGGGGCACACGGCCGACGACCAGGTGGAGACGGTGCTCCTGCATCTGCTGCGGGGCAGCGGGGTCGCGGGCCTGGCGGGGATGGAGGCTCTGGCGCGGGCGCCGTCCGCTGGGGACGGGGAGGCGGCCCCGCTGCTGGTGGGGCGGCCTCTTCTCGGGGTCTCGCGCCGGGAGACGGAGGCCTACTGCGCGGCGCACCGCCTCGGCCCGCGGCGGGACTCGTCCAACCGGTCGCCCCGCTTCCTGCGAAACCGCGTCCGGCGGGAGCTGCTGCCCGTCCTGCGCCGGTACAATCCTTCTATCGACGCGGCGCTGCTGCGGCTGGCGGAGCAGGCTGCGCTCACGGCACGGCACCTGGACCGGCAGGTGGAGCAGGTCTGGCCCCGCCTGGCACGCCCGGAGCAGGGCGCCGTGGTCCTCGACCGGGCGGAGCTGGCGGCTCTGGACCCGGCGCTTCAGGCCCATGCCCTGCGGCGGGCCGTGGCCCAGGTCAAGGGCGATCTCCAGGGGATCGCCGCGGCGCACATCCGGCGCGTGGCGGAGCTGGCCGCGGGGCCTGCGGGCAGGTCGGCGAGCCTCCCCGGCGGCATTCGGTTCGTCACGGGGTACGAGCGCCATCGCCTGGGCCGGAGGGGCGAGGCGGCGCCGGCCGCGCCGGCGCTCCGGGGCGAAACGCGCCTGCGCGTGCCAGGCACGACGTACGCCGGGGGATGGCGCGTGCGCGCGACGACGGAGGCGGCGGACGCCGAGCTCCGCAGCGCAGGCTGTGTGGCGTTGCTGGACGTCGCCCTGGCCCGGCGCGCCCTCGTTGTCCGGTCGCGGCGGCCGGGGGACCGGTTCCGTCCCCTGGGGATGGCGCAGGCAAAGAAGCTCCAGGACTTCTTTGTCGACGCGAAGGTCCCGCGAGAGGCGCGCGACGCGGTGCCGCTGGTCTGCGCCGATGGGGAGATCGTGTGGGTGGTGGGCTACCGCATCGGCGAGGCGGCGCGCGTTCCGGCCGGCGCGCTCAGGCGGCTGCGGCTCGAGCTCACGCCACGCGGGCCCGGGACGTCCGCTTCGCCCGCTTTAGGCTAGCAACCTTCCGGACGACCCGTCGCTTGGGTTTTGCGGCCGGCTCCGCTATCTTCTCTTCGTAGAACTGCACCTCGATCATGAGGGGCAGCAGGTAGCGGACGTAGGCGTTCCACAGGCGGAGCGTCGGCGTCTCGGTATTGACCTTGGTGTCGATGATCTGGACGCCCGGGTCCTTCTTTTTGAACCGCTTGGCGGCGGCGACCATGCGTTCGAGGGTGGCGCGGCTGCTGACCTCGATGCCGAAGTGGTCGGCGCCTTGGAGCTCGCTGGGCCTCTTACCCGAGACCAGGTAGAGGAACTGTCCCCGCCGGTACAGGCGGAAGACCAGGCGCTTGCCGTCGTTGGTGAGCTGGGGGATCTCATCCCAGCCGAAGACGGAGCCCAGGAAGTCCTTGAGGGCCTCGCGCTTGGGGCCATCGAGGATGGCCTGGTCCACGGTGAGGGCCACATGGTTGAGTGCGGGCGTCGCGGATGCCATCTGCCACCTCCTGTTGTGAGTGCCGGCGGACTAGAACTTCTTCCCCCAGGGGTCGACGAGCACCTGGACGTGCTTCATGGGGTCCATGAGGGCGTCCATGTAGCGCGGGAGCTGATCGAGGGTCACGATGTCACTGACGATGGCGGAGGGGTCGACGAGGCCCTGGGCGATGAGCTGGACGCTCAGGGGCCAGGCCTCCTCGGCGCCGGGGAGCGGGATGATGCGGGCGTGCTTGGCGAAGACCCACCGGTAGTTGAACTCGCCGGGCAGGCCGGAGATGCCGACGAGCATGCAGGTCCCGCCCTTTTTCAGCATGCTGAGGGCGAGCTCGAGGGTGCCCTTGGCGCCGGAGCAGTCGAAGACGACGTCCAGGCCGTCGGGGGCGAGACGGGCGAGCTCCTGGACGACGTCCTGGCTCCTGGGGTCGAAGGCGGCTGCGGCGCCCAGGCGGAGGGCGGCCTGACGGCGTGCCGGCGAGAGCTCGGCCACGTAGACCCCGAGGGCGCCGGCCGCTCGCGCCGCCAGCATGGTGAAGAGGCCGATGGGCCCGGCGCCGACGACGCCCGCGCGGTCGCCGATGCGCAGGCCCGAGGTGCGGACGGCCCGGAGGCCGATGGCAAAGGGTTCGCTGAGGGCCGCCTGCTGGAAGGTGACGTGGGGCGGCAGCGGGATGACCTTCTCCTGGGGCGCGCGGCAGTACTCGGCGTAGCCGCCGCTGGTGAGGGCCGTGACCCGGTCGCCGGGCTTGACGCTCCGCACGGCGCGCCCGACCTCGGCGACGACGCCTGAGATCTCGTGACCCAGCGTCTGGCCCGGCTGGACGCGGTTGAGGTTCTGGAAGAGGTGGAGGTCCGAGCCGCAGACGCCGCAGTAGCGGACCTTGACCAGCACGTCGCCATCCTCGATGGGCGGCACGGGCGTCTCCGGGTCCAGTTCGAACCGGCCCTGCTCCCGGAAGACGACGCTCCGCACGGTTGGCCCCCTCTGGCGCTGCGCCGGTCCCCCGACGCGTCGGGGCGGCGATGGCGTGGGTGACGTTGCTCCAGTATACGCACGTGTCAACTGGCCCAGACGACGCCGGGGTGGCTCCTGAGGCCGCTATTGAGGTAGGGGCGCTGAAGCCCTC
>CAZKTO010000101.1:0-5467 GCA_964555685.1 uncultured Dehalococcoidia bacterium | reverse complement strand
GGCTGCACCCGCGCCGGCGTGCTGGAGACCACCTTCCTCGAGGAGACGGAGACGGACCTCTTCGGCGAGCAGACGGTGCTGTGCGGCGGCGTCTCGTCGCTGGTCAAGACGGCGTTCGAGACCCTCGTCGAGGCCGGCTACCAGCCCGAGCTCGCCTACTTCGAGACGCTGCACGAGCTGAAGCTGATCGTGGACCTGATCTACCAGGGCGGCCTCAACTACATGCGCTACTCGGTGAGCGACACGGCCGAGTACGGCGACTACACGCGCGGCCCTCGCGTCATCGATAAGCACGTGCGGCAGAGCATGCAGAAGATTCTGGGCGAGATCCAGGACGGCTCCTTCGCCAAGGAGTGGATCACCGAGTGGCGCGAGGGGGCGACGAACTTCAAGGCGATGCGGAAGAGGGAGCGCGATCATCAGATCGAGCGCGTGGGCGAGGAGCTGCGCTCGATGATGAAGTGGCTGGAGAAGCCCAAGGACAGGGGGGCGTATTAGCCTCACCCCTGGCCCCTCTCCATCCCGATGCATCGGGATGGAGAGGGGAATACAGATAGATGCATAAGTTCCTAAACTTCCAGGCGCTCTGGCCCTCTCCCTCCTGTCCCTCTCCTGAATGGAGAGGGACGATACCCCCTTCCTCTTTAGGGAAGGGGGCCAGGGGGTTAGGGCCCGAGTGGCATGAGCGAAGACGAGGTTTAGCAATCAATGCTCGGCTCTGTAAAAGGGGAGAGCAAGGGGAGAGCATAGGGGATAAATGCGAATAGAAGAGGAACATAAATCGCCCGAGAGGCGAGACGTAAGCCGAGACCTGCGGCGGAACCGAACGCTAGCGGAGGCGATGTTTTGGGAGATGGTCCGCGACCGGTGCATGTCCGGCCTCAAAATCCGGCGGCAACATCCGATAGGCCAGTTCGTCGCCGATTTCTACTGCCCTAAGCGAAAGATCGCAATCGAATTGGACGGTGGGATACACAAGGCGACCCGCAAATACGATCAAGCACGAGACGAGGCGATCAGACTCTATGGAATTCAGGTGATCCGTATTAAGAACTCCGAGGTGTTAGAGACCCCAGATTTGGTCATCAAACGCCTACAACAAGTTCTCGGTGTCCCCCTCTCCATCCGAGATCGGATGGAGAGGGGGACACCGACGCGTCGGGACGAGGTGAGGCCAAACGGGCTGGAGTGAAATCGGGTCACGGACAAAAGATGAAGCGCCGACACCGGGAATACGAAGTCGTCGTGACAAAGGAAGGTAATGGTTACTGGGTCCTCGTGCCCGCCCTGCCCGGCTGCTACACCCAGGGCGAGACTATCGCTGAAGTCATGGCTTGCGCCAAGGACGCCATCGAAACTCATCTGGAAGCCTTGCGTGAGGACGGTCAAGCGATCCCAGTCGACGAGGTCGTCTCGATCCGTACGGTCAAGGTTGCCGTCTGAGGCTAAGCGCTGATGACCATGTGGTCGGTACGATGTTGCACGAGCCCCATCGCCCGGTACGCGCTGCGCCGCCGGGCCAGCCTCCTGCTCCCCTGCGGGGGAGAAGCACACGCACCATCGGCGTAGGAACGGGAGAGTCACTACCACAGGAGGCAGCGAGGTCCATCATGAGCACCGCAGACCAGGTCCTGATATTCGACACGACGTTGCGCGACGGCGAGCAGGGCGCCGGCGCTACCATGACGGTTGAGCAGAAGATCGAGATCGCCAGGCAGCTCGAGACTTTGGGTGTGGACATCATCGAGGCCGGCTTCCCGATCAGCTCGCCGGGAGAGCTGGAGGCGGTGCGGCGGATCGCCGCTGCCGTCCGGAAGCCCATCATCTGCGCGCTGTCCCACGCCAATCCCCGTGCCGTGGATGCCGCCTGGGAGGCCGTCAAGGACGCCGCCCGGCCCCGCATCCACGTCTTCCTCTCTAGCTCAGACATCCATCTGCTGCACCAGCTCCGAAAGGACCGGGAGCAGGTCCTTGAGATGGCCTATGAGAACGTAGCCAGGGCAAAGAAGTACTGCCCGGACGTCGAGTTCTCGCCCATGGACGCCACCCGCAGCGATCCCGAGTACGTCTTCCGGCTCCTCGAGGCCACCATCGATGCGGGCGCCACGACGGTGAACATTCCCGACACCGTGGGCTATACGACGCCGCAGGAGTTCACGGCCTTCATCGAAGGCATCAAGAAGAACGTGCGGAACATCGGCAAGGCCCGCATCTCGGTCCACTGCCACAACGACCTGGGGCTCGCGGTGGCCAACAGCCTCGCGGCGGTGCGGGCCGGCGCCCGGCAGGTGGAATGCACCGTCAACGGCATCGGCGAGCGGGCCGGCAACGCGGCCATGGAAGAGATCGTGATGGCCCTGAAGACCCGCAAGGACTTCTTCGGCCTGAGCACCGGCATTGACACGACGCAGTTCTACCGGACCAGCCGCCTGGTGAGCGAGCACACCGGCTTCTCCATCCAGCCCAACAAAGCCATCATCGGCAAGAACGCGTTCCGGCACGCCTCGGGCATCCACCAGGATGGCATCCTGAAAGAGCGCACCACCTATGAGATCATGGACCCCAAAGCGGTAGGCTGGCCCGGCACCGAGCTTGTGCTGGGCAAGCTTTCGGGCCGGCACGCCTTCAAGGACCGGCTGGAGCGGTTGGGCTACCAGCTCACCGAGGACCAGCTCAAGCGGGCGTTCGAGGACTTCAAGGTGCTGGCGGAGAAGAAGAAAGAGGTCAGCGACCTGGACCTCATCGCCCTCGTGAACCAGGAGCGGCGAGAGGCCGGGGCCCAAGCCCAGCGGGAGGTCTTCAGACTCGATTATATCCAGGTAGCGTGCGGCAACCGTGAGGTGCCCACGGCCACCGTCCGCCTCCAGGGCCCTGATGGCAAGCTCTACCAGGACGTCGCCACGGGCACGGGGCCGGTGGACGCAGCCTTCAAGGCGATCAACCGTGTAGTGAACCTCCCAAACAAGCTCATCGAGTACCGGGTCGAAAGCGTGACGGCGGGCATCGATGCCATCGGCGAGGTCACGGTCCGGGTGGAAGGAGAGGGCATCCTGCAAGTGGGGCGCGGCGCCGATACGGACATCATCGTGGCCAGCGCCAAGGCCTACGTGAACGCCCTCAACCGCCTTATCGAGGCCCAGGGCCAGCTGCCGCGGCCTTCCTATGACCTGGCCGTCGTCGAGAGCGTGCCGCGCAGACAGCCGTGAGGGCCGGTTTGCATCACACATATGTCATTCTGAGAAGGCCGCATGCACACCAGAGAGACGGTAGACGGGAACGGGTATGGTCTTGTGGAATCCACTTCACGATACGGAGTATTGCAGGGAGTTAGTACGCCGCTTCTTGGACGCTGGCTGGTACAAGACCTACGACGAGGATGGCTTCCGTGCCGAAACTGCCCCTGATGTTATCTCCACGAAGCAGCTGGTCCTGACGAATCAGGTCATGCTAGCCAGGAGTTCACATAGGGCCTGGGAGCCCTTTCTGGGAAGTCGCCTCGACGAACTGGCAGCGATTCCTATGGACACTGACCTGATCCTATCGCCCGAAGCCGATGTGAATCTAGCTATCGAGAGGGTTCACGCGTGTTACCTCAGGCTGACAGCTCGGGTCTGGATCACGGACATGGCAGCCAGCAAAGTCCTCTATTTGAAACGGCCCAAGCTCATCGCCATCTCCGACAGCTATTCCAGGCGCCAACTAGGCGTACCGGAAAGCTTTGGTGATGGGCGAAGCCGCTCCGGGTTCGCAGAAAGAGGCGTTGCAGTCCTCAGAAAGGCCCGCACCTTAGGACTTCAGCACCTGAACGCCTTGCAGCGTCTGCAACAGTACGCCTCCGCCGAATTCCGTGCGTTGCCCTCGCTCGTGCGCATTATCGATATCGTCTTGTGGTCTGACGAGGCACGTAGGCAGAATCACAAAGTCTTTCGAGACTTGAAACCCAAGGTTGGATAGCAAGAAAGTCGTCCATGCCTCCCCAAACGATGTTCGAAAAGATTTGGGACGCGCACCTCGTCCATGAGGAGCCGGGCCAGCCCGCGCTGCTCTACATCGACCTGCACCTGGTCCACGAGGTGACCTCGCCCCAGGCGTTCGAGGGCCTGCGCCTCACCAGCCGCAAGGTGCGCCGGCCCGACCTCACCGTGGCCACCGCCGACCACAACGTGCCGACGACCGACCGCTCGCTGCCCATCGCCGACCCCATCTCCCGCCAGCAGATCGAGACGATGACGCGCAACGCCCGCGACTTCGCCATCACCTACTACGACATCCACAGCCCCGGCCAGGGGATCGTCCACATCATCGGTCCGGAGCAGGGCTGGACGCAGCCGGGCCTGACCATCGTCTGCGGCGACAGCCACACCTCGACCCATGGGGCCTTTGGGGCCCTCGCCTTCGGCATCGGGACGTCAGAGGTGGAGCACGTGCTAGCCACCCAGTGCCTGCTCCAGACGAAGCCCAAGACCATGGCCATCCGGGTCGATGGCCCCCTGCCCTTCGGCGTCACGGCGAAGGACCTGATCCTTGCCATCATCGGCGGGATCGGCGTCGACGGCGCCACGGGTCATGTCGTCGAGTACGTTGGGCATGCCTTCAGGCAGCTCTCGATGGAAGGGCGCATGACCGTCTGCAACATGTCCATCGAGGCCGGGGCCCGGGCCGGCATGATCGCCCCCGACGAGACGACGTTCGCCTACCTGGAGGGCCGGCCCCACGTGCCCAAGGGCAGGGCCTTCCAGGAGGCCGTAGCCCAGTGGCGCAGCCTGCCCACGGACCCCGGCGCTCGCTACGACCGCACGGTGGAGATGCATGCATCCGACCTCGCGCCCCACGTCACCTGGGGCACCAACCCCGGGATGGTGGCGCCGGTCACCGGCCGGGTGCCGGACCCGGAAGCGATGGCGTCGGAGGCGGACCGGGCCGCGGCCCGGCGGGCCCTGGAGTACATGGGCCTGAAACCTAACACACCCCTCCAGGAGATTGCCATCGACCGGGTATTCATCGGCTCGTGCACCAACGCGCGCCTGGAGGACCTGCGGGCCGCTGCGCAGGTAGTGCGGGGGCGCAGAGTCACGCGCGGTGTGCGGGCGATGGTGGTCCCCGGCTCGACGGCGGTCAAGCTGGCGGCCGAGATGGAGGGCCTGGACCGAGTCTTTAGAGAGGCGGGCTTCGAGTGGCGCGAGGCGGGCTGCTCCATGTGCCTGGGCATGAACCCGGACATTCTGGAGCCCGGCGAGCGCTGCGCCTCCACCTCCAACCGCAACTTCGAGGGGCGCCAGGGCAAGGGCGGCCGCACGCACCTGGTCAGCCCCCAGATGGCCGCCGCCGCCGCCCTGGCCGGCCACTTCGTGGATATCCGGGAGTGGCAGTGAGTGGACAGATGACAGTGGACAGTGAACAGTGGACAGTGAACAGCGGCCACGCCCGCGCTGGGTTGGCGGCTCCTTGTTCCTTGCTCCTCGCTCCT
>CAZKTO010000100.1:0-5645 GCA_964555685.1 uncultured Dehalococcoidia bacterium | reverse complement strand
AGAGGAAGGGGGTATCGTCCCTCTCCTTGCAGGAGAGGGACGGGAGGGAGAGGGCCATACTGTTCCTGCTGCGATCACGATTGTTCAGCCACCAGAAGCCCCGCCCCGACTCGTCGGGGCTGTGGGGAGTTTCATCTCCTCCGGCAGGGGCACGGTGCGCCGCGTCCCTGCCGTATCGTTGACGCTCCTTCACGCGCCAGGCTAGACTGCGGCGACATCGCATCGCACGGGGGTAGCCATGGCCGCTGAGAAGGCGCTCGCGGGGAAGGCCGCAATCGTCACGGGTGGCGCGTCGGGCATCGGCAAGCGGACGGCGCTGACGCTGGCCGGCGCCGGCGCGAACGTCGCCATCGCCGACGTGAACCTCGAGGGCGCGCGGGCTGCGGCCGCCGAGGCCAGCAGACTGGGCGCCGACGCTTTCGCCGTCCATACGGACGTGACGCGCTCCACCGACGTCCAGCGCCTCGTCGACCAGACCCTCGCCCGGTTCGGCAAGATCGATATCCTGGTGAACGATGCCGGCATCAGCGTCGCGGGGTCGATCTTCGACCTCTCCGAGGAGGACTGGGACCGGGTGCTGGCGGTGAACCTGAAGGGGCCGATGCTCTGCTGCAAGGCGGTGGTCCCGCACATGCAAAAGCAGGAGGGCGGCGCCATCGTCAACATCTCGTCGGGCTCGGGCTTCCGCGGCACGCCCCGGGCCCTGGCCTATAGCTGCTCGAAGGCGGCGGTGGCGCACTTGAGCCGCTGCCTGGCCCAGGACCTGGGCCCCTTCAACATCCGCGTCAACACGATCGCGCCGGGCCTCACGGACACGCCCATGACGCGCAAGAACTGGCCCACGGACGCCGACCTCAAGCGCACGGCGACCCAGGGCCAGATCCACAACCCCATGGGCGTCGTCCTGGACCCGGCGGACCAGGCCAACGCCGTCCTCTTCCTCGTCTCCGACGCCGCCAGACATATCACCGGGCAGACGCTCCACGTCAACGCCGGCTCCTGGATGAGCTAGCCGGAGGCCGGTGCTATAGTGGAGGACGACGGACCCGGTGGCCCGCGAGCGGCATCGCCGGCCCGCTCATCGCCCGCGAGGAGGGCATCGTGGCTAAGGACCTGGGCCAGTGCGATATGCCCCGGTGTGAAAACCCGGCGCGGCTCCAGTGTCAGTACTGCCAGCGTTACGTCTGCGACGCCTGCGCGCGGCGCATCGAGGGGATCGTCTGCGCCGAGTGCGCGAGCAAGGGATACTGACGACTCAACAGGTTCGCGGCTGACGCGTGACGAGTTACGACTATCTGGCTTGCGTCATTTTGCGACGAAATACGTAACGATTTGCGAATCTTGTCACAATCGCCCTGGGCGCTTCCCACCAAGTCCGGCCATGGCGCCGATATCCTTCGTCAACTTCGCGCCATTTTGTGACTTTGACGAATCGTTCAAGGGAGGGTTAGACTGTTTTCGTTGAAAAGTGAGAGTTGGATAGTAAGAGAGGGTTGTCATGAAGGTAGTACGAACGACGGTCGTCCAGCCCCTGCCCGGCCGCGAGCGGAAGGTCGCCGCGCTCCTCGAAGAGATGGGCGCCCACCTCGCCCAGCAGCCCGGCTTCATCGAGGCCTATGTGCTCGGTGACGGGGAGGAGAAGGATATCCAGGGCCACATCCGCGTCTGGTCCAGCCGCGAGGCCGCCGACCGCGCCGCGAACCTGGTGCACACCATCGCCCTGCGCGCCCGGCTGCACGGCCTGAGCGCCCCGGAGCGCGAGGAGCGCCTGCTCGAGGTCGCCTCCGAGCGGCACGCCGGCGAGCGCGAGCCCATCGCCGCCTAGCCGGCCCCCGCAAGATCGATTCCCTCGCGGCGTCCGGTCCTCCCACCATGGCGCTGAGATAAAGAACGGCGGAGACCTTGGTCTCCGCCGTTCTTCTTGCAGCCGTCATCGCGAGGCTCCCCTCATCCAGCTAACGCTCCGCATCACCGGCACGCAGACGGCGGGCGCAAGCCCGCCGTCTGCGTGCCGGTGATGCGGAGCGTTAGACGGCTTCTTCATGGAGCTATCTCAAGAAGGTCGAAGAACACCGTATCCACATAGCGCTTTATCTTTTGCACCTCGACCTTGCTCTGGTGGATGTGCGTCGCTAGCGAGGCGCGGTTGTACACAGCTCGCATCACTTCGCCAGAAAGTTCTTCGATTAGCGTCAGCATCTTTTCTGCCGACTCTCTTTGAGTCTTGTTTCGCTCTCGAGAGGTCAGGGTGAATCGCACTTTCTGTCTCATTGTAGGTTTCTTCTGGCCCTCTTCTGGCTTGTACCATCCCTGCGCTTCCACATCCGCGTCAGGCGCGAGCTGATCGAGCGTTTCCCTCAGTGACTCTCTGAAGTCAGCAGCGGTACCTCGATAGGACAGTCGTTCTGGGGCAGTGAGATCCGATAACCCCTGACGATAGGACGCTGCTGCACTGGGGACGAGGGACTCAAGAGTCTTGAGGATCAAGGTCTCTTCGCGGGAAGGCGATGCGCTTGCGGGCGATTGTGCGGCGAGGACCACCGGGGTGGATAGAGCCGAGATGTTGAACTCTGATAGTTGCTTGCGAAGCGCGCCGATAGTTTTCAGATACGTCCGCCGAGTGTTGTTCCCGTGAGCCAGGCGTACCAACTGTTGCCATAGCTCGTCGTGGCGCAGTAGAAGATCGGTCTCGCCCGTGATAGCGACTAGGCGTGGCCGTATGTCGTTGAAGTACGTCGTAGCGAGCGCGATAGCCCGATCCTTGGAGCTCTGGTCGTTGACATTGACTGCCTTACCTCGGCGTAAGGACGCGCCGAGCGCCTCAACGTCGGTAATGAGTTGGCGAATCATTACCGCTTCTTCGCGGCCCGTGCTTTCCTCGTCGGTTTCTTCCGTGAAGCTGCCTTGCCGTCTGCGCCGCGTGGCATGCTGTGGACCACGAGGTTATGGCCAACAGCGTTTAGCTTGTACGCACCATTTCCAACTGCATCGAGATACCCTGCCGCCTTAGCGTTTCCCAGCGTGAACTGAGTCTTCGTAAGCGGGAACTCGGCGATCTTGAAATAGGTTTCGATGTCCTTGGCCGTAATTCTGTCCTTACGCTCGGCATTCGGTGCCAGGTTCGCCAGGAAATACGCGACGAGTGCCGCCATCTCGTTCGCGGATCGAGGGTTCTTCTTCTCCTTGAAGACCTTTATGTGAACCGGCGATGTCTCCCGCTCGCCTACTGTTTCGGCTGTTCCCACTGTCGTCTCCGTCAGCGCACCCGCTACGCCGGAGCTTGAACTTTGGGAGGAAGGCGCCAGAGTGATCTGCAGACGTTGGACCACGTAGCCCAGGACACTCGCACGAATATCGCCCGGTAACGGCTCAAGCGCATGTAGAACCGCTTTTATTGCTTCGATCTCTTTGTCAATGTGTTCTGCCACTTTCTTCCTCCACTGGATTCGAGCGACCGCACCAAGAGCCGTCTAACTTCTGATCAGGCTGCACTTTTGCAGTATATTATCCCAGCTGGAGTGTTATACGTCGAATGCCTGGGTATCGACCATTGAACGATGCAGCGTAGCGCAAACCAGTTAATAGCGCAATGAGGGTTGGCAGTGCGCAGCCCACTGGGTTAACTCGCCGTTCTTCTTCTTTGCGAGAGGCCCGCTACTTGATGGCGAGCGGGTTCAGCGGGCTGCCGACGGCGTTGGTGATGTTGAGGGGCGGCGCCGCGAGGAAGAACTCGTAGACGCCGTCCTTGGCGCAGTCCTCGGAGAGGGCGTCCAGCTTCCAGATCTCGCCCACCAGGAGCCCCATGTTCCGGATGACCTGGACGTGCCAGGGGTAGGGCCGCGACGGCTTCCCTTCGAAGGGAGTGACCTCGGCGGCCATGGTGTCGAGAGCGACGGCCGTCACCTGCTTCTCGTGCAGCCAGGCCGGCGTCGTCACGCTCATGCCGGGCTCGCCGCCGCGCAGGAAGCCCACGCGCTGCTCCATGGGGACCTTGGGCCATCGCCCCAGATGGCCGGTCCGGACGACGAGCATGTCGCCCTTGCGAACCTCCACGCCCTGCTTCTTGGCGCAGGCGTCCAGGTCCTTGTCCGTCACGGGCGTGCCCGGGTCTAGGTACTCTTTGCCCTTGAAGCGGGCGATGTCCAGGAGCACGCCGCGCCCGGCCAGCGTCTCGCGCATCTGGTGGATGCCCAGGTGGGAGAGACCGGCGGAGGTGACGCCGCCGCCCCAGAAGCCGTTATACATGACGTCCTCCCACCCGAAATGGGCGAGGCCGTCCCACTGGGTGGAGACCTGGAGCGGCATGGCGATGAAGTCGTCGTTCACCTGGAGCCCGGGCAGGAAAGCGGCCGCCGGGTCCTGGACCAGGGCGTCGGTCGTCGTCATGAGCATGAACTTCTGGGCCGGCGCGCGGATGGCCGGGGCGCTCTGGTCGATGGCCATGGCCAGGGAGATGACCCTCCCGTTCTTGATGAGCGCGCCGGCCCGCTTCACGGCGTCGGGCGTGATGTAGTTGGCGCAGCCCATCTGATCGTCTTCGCCCCAGCGGCCCCAGTTGTTGGGGTCCTTGTTGGCGTAGCCGACGACCTTGCCCTTCTTGTTGACAGTGTAGGACGGCGGTTTCCAGCGCAGCTCTTCCGGCACGGCGGCTCCTCCTTGCTAAAAGGCCAGCGTGTCCCACGTGCTCCACGATGCCGCGACGGGCCTGACCGGCTCCCTCTTGCCAATCAGGCGGACGGCCTCCGATACCGTCACCATGGTGACGGGCGACTTCTTGATCATGTCCACGAGGAAGTCGCGGGGGCCGGTGCGGCGCATCCCGTACAGGTCGGCCTCGGTGCCCGTCACGACGAAGTGGCCGTTGTCCATGCGCCCCTCCTGGGCCTTGACGAAGGCGTCGGCCCCTTCGAAGGAGCCGTAGAGGATGCCGGTGCTCATGGAGCGGTCGCGGAAGATGATCTTGAGCTGGGGGAGGCCCTCCATGAGGTAGACGCGGTCAGAGAGGAAGGTGCCCGGCTTGCCCGAATGGGCCATCTCATCAAGGATCATCCATTGGTAGCCCAGGGCCGCGACGACGGGGGCGAACTGGCCGTCGTAGGACATCTCGGGCGGGAAGAAGCCGGCGGGCTTGAAGACGTCGCCGAGGTGCGCCCGCACCGCCTGGGTATTCTTGGCGATGAGCGCCTTCATCTCGTCCTCGGGGATGGTGCCCAGGATGGGCCCGCCGTAGGCGCTGGCCGTGAGCTCGATCTGGCCCCGCTGGGCCAGGCGGCGGAGGCCATCGAGGATGGGGCCCAGCTCGAGGGCGCGCAGGCGCTCGGCCAGGGCGCCCTCGAGGTTGACGGTGATGCGGGCCTTGGGGTGCGCCTCGAGGACCTCGATGAGCGGAAGGTAGCACGTGCGGGCGGCCTTCCGGATATAGTCGCTGGTCTTGATGGCGGGCTGGAAGAAGTTGATGAAATGCGCCCAGTACAAGGCGGGACAGACTCCTATCGCAGGGTTGGGAGCGCGAAAGCCCAAGGCATTGTACATGAGGCGCCGCGGCGAGACAATCGGCCCCGCAGCCGCCCGAGGCCAGGTTCCTTCGGTCGTCCTGGGAACCCTTTCTTGACAGAAAGGTGTTCCCAGACCCTCCCAAAGAACCT
>CAZKTO010000099.1:0-5645 GCA_964555685.1 uncultured Dehalococcoidia bacterium | reverse complement strand
TCCAAATAGGCCAGGTTGCTGTGGATTGTGCAGGAGCGCCAGCCGGCCACCCTTACCAACAGCACCCCATCCCTTCGAGTGGCTTTGCACGGAAAGTGGCTCCGTAACGGGCCTGGTGCTTGTGGTGGACGGCGGGCACCTGCTGGACACGGGGCGGGTGCTGTCGTAGAGACAGCGAAACCGACACATTTTGTGCTAAGAGCCTATCCGAAAACCTCGGCGGTTTAGAATGTCATCCAAGCACAAGCGAGATCCAGCCTACCCGAGTGGTTGTCTTCTGCCGGGCACGGCCACTGCCGGGGGGATAGGCCTGGGTATTTCTGTCATTCTGAACGAGTCTGCGAGTGAAGAATCTGGGTGGGGGGCGGCTCTTCCGTATGGCGCAGTACTACGTAGACATCATGAGCAGCTATCGTCGAACGCTGTACGTTGGTGTAACCCGGGACCTGGCCAAGCGGGTAGAAGAGCACCGGCAAAAGCTGGTGGGCGGATTCACCAAGAGGTACAACGTCACTCGGCTCGTCTATGACGAGGTGGCCGGCAACCCCATGGCAGCCATCGAACGGGAGAAGCAGATCAAGGGCTGGCTCAGGGCGAAGAAGGTGGCCCTCATAGAGACGGCCAACCCCGACTGGGCAGACTTGGCTAACAGCATTGAGTGAGGAGCCCCGCCACCCGGATTCATTCGCCCTTCCATGGAAGGGCTCAGAATGACGGATACTGGAGCCCGCCGCAGGCGGGCCTATGCAAAGCGCTGCGGCGCCCATGCCTTACCCCAGGACTTTACGTTTCGAACGAACTTGGTTTCCGGATAGGCTCCAAATAGGCCAGGTTGCTGTGGATTGTGCAGGAGCGCCAGCCGGCCACCCTTATCAACATCACCCCACCCCCTTCGAGTCTTTGTGTCGGAGCCTGCACTGAGCCCTTCGGCTTCGCTCAGGGTAAACTCCGTCGAAGTGTGGTTTTCTTCTCTCTCCCGCCTTGACTTTTCAGAGGCCGCCGGTATAGTGGGCCAGGGTTCCCGCTTCTGATTCGGCGCCCGGCTGCGCCCGGGCCGTACGGAGGAGTGCTGTGAAGTTCCACTGGTTCCACCTGATGCCCTACCAGGACCTGCCGGCGGACTTCTCCAAGAAGTACCGTAGCGTGTGGGTCGACGTTCCCAGCCGCCTCTATGACCCCGTCGCCGGGCACCGCATGTACAACGAGTATATCGATGAGCTGGAGTATGCGGCGGGCGCCGGCTTCGACGGCGTCTGCGTCAACGAGCACCATCAGAACGCCTACGGCATGATGCCCTCGCCCAACGTCATCGCGGCGTCATTGGCCCGGAGCACGCGCGACGCCGCCATCGTCGTCCTCGGCAACAGCATCGCGCTCTACAACCCGCCCATCCGCGTGGCCGAGGAGATGGCCATGATGGACGTCATCAGCGGCGGGCGCCTCATCTCCGGCTTCCCCGTGGGCAGCTCCATGGACACCAACTACTGCTACGGCGCCACGCCGGCCACCCTGCGGGACAAGTACGCCGAGGCCCACGATCTCATCATCAAGGCGTGGACGGAGCCTGAGCCCTTCGCCTTCAACGGCAAGTACACGCAGCTCCGGTATGTGAACCTGTGGCCGCGCCCGCTGCAGAAGCCGCACCCGCCCATCTGGATCCCCGGCGGAGGCAGCATCGAGACGTGGGACTGGGTGGGCCAGCGCGACTACATGTACAGCTACCTGAGCTACTCGGGGTACAAGCGCGGCGAGGTGGTGATGCGGGGCTACTGGGAAGCGCTGGACCGGCTGGGCAAGGACCAGAACCCGTACCGGGGCGGCTTCCTCCAGCTCGTCGGCGTGGCCGATACGGACGCCGAGGCCGAGAGGCTCTACGGTCCGCACCTGGACTACTTCTACGACAAGTGCCTGCACATTGCGCCAGGCTTCGCCGAGGCGCCGGGCTATCGCACCGTCAGGACCATCGCGGCGGGGCTCGAGTCCCAGTTCCGCGGCCAGGTCTCGACCACCACGCGCCGGGAGACGGCCCGCTCCCCCTGGGTCGGCATGAAGTGGAAGGACTATGTGGAGCAGGGGTTTGTCGTCGCTGGGAGCCCGGCCACGGTGCGCGATCAGCTGAAGGATGTCATCAAGCGGCTGAACGTGGGGCACTTGATGCTCCTCCTGCACTTCGGCAACATGCCGAAGGAGACCACGCTGAGGAACACGGACCTCTTCTCCAAGGAGGTCATGCCCCACCTGCGCGACCTGTGGCCGCAGTGGGAGGACAAGTGGTACCCCAAGGCCCTGGCCGAGCGCCGGGCGCAGACTCCCGCCGCCGCATCCCGCCGGTCCAAGTAGCCGCCGGCGCACCCTCCTCCATACGCACCTCGAGGGAACCATCGCATGGCTGACGCGAAACGTATCTCTGTGCGCAACGGGCGCTTCAGGGTTCAGGTCTGGTCGAAGGGCCGTGGCAAGCCGCTCCTCTACCTCCACGGCGTCACGGGCATCCACGGCTGGCCCGCGTGGCTCGATACGCTCACCGGCCGCTACCGGGTCGCGGCGCCGCAGCTCCCGGGTTACGGCGACTCGACGGGCATCGAGCAGATCGATGACTGGCTCGAGCTGGCGCTGTACCACCTGGACCTTATGGAGGCGCTGAAGATGCGCCGGCCGGCTATCATCGGGCACTCCTTGGGCGGGAACATCGCCGCCGAGATCGCGGCCCTGGCGCCGGATGCGGTCAGCAAGCTGGTGCTCGTGGCGCCCACGGGCCTGTGGAACGAGAGGGACCCCGGCATCGACGTCTTCGCCGTGACGCCGCCGGAGCTCTTCCAGGCCTCCTGGCACGACCCGGAGAGCGCCGCGGCCAGGGCGGCGCAGCCGACGGCCGAGACGCCCGAGGAGAAGATGGCCCTGACCATCGACACGGCCAGGTCGTTCTCGACGGCGGGCAAGTTCCTCTGGCCCGTGCCCGACAAGGGGCTCAAGAGGCGCACCTACCGCATCAAGGCGCCGACGCTCCTCGTCTGGGGCGCCTCCGACAAGCTCGTGCCTCCAGGCTACGCGCCGATGTTCAAGAGGCTGATCAGGGGCTCGACGGTGGTGCGCATCCCCAAGGCGGGCCACTACCCCATGCTGGAGCAGCCGACGCGCTTCACGGCGGCGGTGAAGCGGTTCTTGGGGTAGGGGGACGGCGGCACATCGGGTCGTTCGTCCCACCCCCGCGATTGCTCAGGCTGGCGCGCCCTGCTTCTGTGATATCATAGGGGGCACGGAGGACGCGGCGCAGCGGCGAGTCTGGGAGCTCAGGTCGCGGCCTCCCACCTGGAGCCCCAAGGAGGTCCCGCCGCATGGCGGACGACCAGACGACCCTCGGTGAAGCCATCGCCCGTTTCCTGACCGGTCAGTCGGGCCAGAAGTCATCGGAGCTCCAGCCTGAAGCCCAGAAGTTTCTCCGCTGGTGCGGGCGCGACCGGCGCATGGCCGAGCTCACCCCACGCCAGATAGAGGCCTACTGCGAGGCCACCCGAGCCGACAGCGTTAGCAGGCTGGCGCCGCTCAAGGCGTTTCTTCAGTTCTCCCATCGCGAGGGGCTGACGCAGAAGAACCTGGCCCTCCACGCCAAGGCGCGTCGCAGGGCCCCAGCCTTCAAGGGCGCCAAGGCGGCGGCGCCGGCGGCGGCCAGGCTCACGCCCGACGGCTACCGGCAGGCGCAGGCAGAGGTCGAGGAGCTGAAGCACCAG
This sequence comes from uncultured Dehalococcoidia bacterium, assembly GCA_964555685.1. GTDB lineage: Bacteria > Chloroflexota > Dehalococcoidia > SHYB01 > SHYB01 > CAZKTO01. Next base: position 1,917 of record CAZKTO010000099.1, on the reverse strand, counting down.
CGGGTCTACGTGGCCGAGGAGATCCAGCGGGCCGCCGCTGACAAGGACTTCCGGGAGAACGCCCCGCTGGACGCGGCGCGCGAGAAGCAGGGGCACCTGGAGGCGCGGATCCGGGACCTGGAGCATATCCTGCGGTACGCCGATGTGGCGCAGGACGGGGAAGATGGCCACGCGGACGCGCAGCGGGTCCGGCTCGGGAATCGCGTCGTCGTCTTCGACGTAGCCGGCAACGAGCAGCTCACCTACATGCTCGTAGGCCCGCGCGAGACGGACCCGCGGCAGGGCAAGATCTCCGTCGAATCGCCCGTGGGCAAGGCGTTCCTGGACCGGACGGCGGGCGAGATAGTCTCCGTCCAGGTGCCGGCGGGGGTCCTGCGGTACCGGATCGAGCGCATCGAATCGTGAGCTAGAACGAGCCGCATCCCGTCTCGCGGGACCGGGTCCGCCTCAGGCGGGCCCGTTTCATGAGGGGCCCCAGGAGTCTATGACCGAGCCGCAGCACGCATCCGGCAGCATGCGAGGCGCGTGGCTCTTGATCGCCGGCGCGCTGACCCTGGCCGTCCCAGGGATCGTCCTGCGCCTCTCGCACTTCAGCCACGATCCGGTGATAGAGGCCTCCCTCTTCGGCCTCGCGATCCTGGGGGGGGCTATCCTGCTGGGGTCCGGCGCCGAGCTGGCGGAGCAGGAGGTCTCGCGGTCGCTGGCGGTGGCGGTCCTGGCCCTGGTGGCCGTGCTCCCCGAGTACGCCGTGGACATGGTCTTCGCCTGGAAGGCGGCCGACGATCCGGCGTTCGCCCACTACGCCGCCGCCAACATGACGGGCGCCAACCGGATGCTCATCGGCATCGGATGGGCGGCGGTCATCCTCATCTTCTGGTATCGCCAGGCGCGCCGCCCGGTGAAGCTCGACAAGAGCCAGAGCCTGGAGGTCGTCTTCCTCCTGCTCGCCACCGCCTGGGCCTTCACCATCTACCTGCGCTCGCTCTTCCGCGACGGCTCCCTGAACCTGGTGGACACGGGCGTGCTCGTGATGCTCTTCATCATCTACATCGCCCTGAGCTCCCGCGGCAAGGCGGGCGAGCACGGGCCCGTCGTCGGCCCCATGGCGCCGCTAGGGCGTCTCTCGAAAACGGCGCGCTGGACGATCGTCGCCGGGCTCTTCGCGGCGCCGGCGCTGATCATCCTGGCCACGGCCGAGCCCTTTGCCGAGGGGCTGGTCGAGACCGGCAAGCACCTGGGGATCGATGAGTTCCTGCTGGTGCAGTGGATCGCGCCCCTGGCCTCGGAGGCGCCGGAGATGGCCATCGCCATCTACTTCGCCTTTCGCGGCATGGGAACCCTGGCCATGGGCGTGCTCATCTCGTCCAAGGTGAACCAGTGGACGCTGCTGGTAGGGACGCTGCCGCTCGTCTACACCATCAGCCTGGGCTCGGCGGGCGAGCTGCCCATGGACAGCCGCCAGGTGGACGAGTTCCTGCTGACGTCGTCGCAGTCGCTCTTCGCCGTGCTGCTGATTCTGACGCTCCGGGTCTCATGGCGCGGCGGCCTGGCTCTCTTCGTCCTCTTCGTGTCGCAGTTCTTCTTCACCGATGAGACGGAGCGGATCATCTTCTCGCTGGTCTACCTGGGGCTGTGCGTGGCGCTCCTGGGCTTGAGCCGGGAGCACCGGGATGCGGCGCTGGGGATAGCGAAGCAGCCTCTGCGGGCCCTGCGCCTCGGGGGCGCCGTCGCCAGGCCTGGCGGGGGCTGAGCCTCACCCCCTGCCCCCTCTCCAAGTACTTGGAGAGGGGGTGGCCCCGATGAAATCGGGGCCGGGGAGAGGCAAGACCCACGCATCTGCTAACTTTCAAGTTGACTGAGTACTAGACCGCGCCGTCCAGCGCCACGAAGAGGAAGAGGAGCGCAAGGTACAGGAGC
>CAZKTO010000098.1:0-5657 GCA_964555685.1 uncultured Dehalococcoidia bacterium | reverse complement strand
CGTGCTCATCGAGAAGGCCCACCCTGCCCTGGACCGGGTCATCGACCCCCAGGCGACGCTGGAGAAGCTGGCCGGCGGCTTCGAGTTCACCGAGGGGCCCGTCTGGGACCGCAAGAATGGCTGCCTCTACTTCAGCGATATCCCCAACAGCCGCATCCACCGCTGGTCGCCCAAGGAGGGGGTGAAGGTGCACCGGGAGCCCAGCTTCAAGGGCAACGGGAACACCCTCGACCGGCAGGGCCGGCTGCTCACCTGCGAGCACGTGGGGCGCCGCGTCTCCCGCATGGAGCCAGACGGCAAGCTCGTCGCGCTCGCCCGCCACCACCAGGGCAACCGCCTCAACAGCCCCAACGACATCGTCGTGAAGTCCGACGGCAGCATCTACTTCACCGACCCACCCTTCGGGATCATGAACGACCGGGTGGGGGCACTCGCGCCGCAGGAACTGGACGTGGCCGGCGTCTGGCGCATCTCGCCCGATGGCTCAACGCTCACGCTCGTCGCCAGCGACTTCACGGGGCCCAACGGCCTGGCCTTCTCGCCCGATGAGTCGCTCCTGTACATCGACGACAGCCGGCAGGGCCACATCCGCGTCTTCGAGGTCAGGCGGGACGGGACGCTGGCCAACGGCCGCCTCTTCGCCAAGCTCACGGGCGACGGGCCCGGCGTGCCCGACGGGATGAAGATCGACCAGGAGGGGAACGTCTACTGCACGGGCCCCGGCGGCGTCCATGTCTACGACAAGGCCGGGACGTTCCTGGGCCGCCTGAAGACGGGCCACACGGCCAACCTGGCCTGGGGCGACGACGACTGGAGGACCCTCTACCTCACGAGCTTCCACGAGCTCCAGCGGGTCCGGATGAAGGTTCCGGGCGTGCCCGTGGGGCCGCGGTAGGCGCAGGCCCTCCTGCATGGAAAAACATAAGGCCAGCCGCCGGTGGCGCAAACCGTTCTGGCATAATTGGTTCGTCATAGGGGTCACCCGCCGCGTCAACAGGGGTCGGATAATGGGCAGAGTCGTGGTTGCCGGTATTCTCCTTCGCGGGGACCGCGTACTTCTCGTGAAACGAGCAGCGTCGAGGTCGTTTTATCCTGGCGTGTGGGACATCCCGGGCGGCCATAGTGAAGACGGGGAGGTGCCCGAGCAGACTTTGGTGAGGGAACTGGCGGAGGAACTCGGTGTCGTTCCTGTCATGTACAGGGAGCTACCCATCCATCCGCTTACTGCCGAGGGCCTACTTCTTCACTGCTATTGCGTCACGCAATGGACCGGTACGCCCAGTAACTTACAAGAGCATGAACACTCAGAAATAACTTGGGTACGCCTCACTGAAGTTGACAAGCTCGAATTAGCCAGTCCCATCATACCTACGCTGCTTCAAGCTATTCAGAAGTAATCCCGTCGGGCAAACCTCAAAATAATACACTACCCGGTGGCGGGCCTTGTCATGGAGCGAGGCGCTCGCGGCGGGGCTATCCCCCCCCGATGGCCGGGATGAAGTGGACCTCCGATTCGTCCCGCACGGGCTCCAGGAGGCCCATGTGCGTCGTCTCGCCATCGATGGCGACGGCGACGCCGGGCTTGATCTGCCCCTCCGCGTCCAGGAGCTCCGCGCGCATCCCCGGGTAGCTCTGCTCCAAGGCGTCGATGACCTGGCGCAGGTTCATCCCGGAGACCCGCACCTTCTCCACGCCGTTGGTCAGCCTCCGCATGAGGGAGGGGATGTAGACCACGGCCATGGGGAGGGCTCCTCCCGTCTTACTTCTTGGCGGCCTTCTTGGCCTCCACGGCCTTGACGATGGCCGCCGGGCTCATGGGCAGGTCCGTCATGCGGAGGCCGATGGCGTTGTGGATGGCGTTGGCCACCGCCGCCATAGGCGCCACGATGGAGACCTCGCCGACGCCCCGCAGGCCAAAGGGATGGCCCGGATTGGGGACCTGGATGATGACCGGCTCGATGGCCGGCAGGTCGAGGCTGGTGGGGATCCGGTAGTCGAGGAAGCTCGAGTTCATCATGACGCCCTGGTCGCTGTAGAAGTACTCCTCGTTCAGCGCCCAGCCGATGCCCTGAGCCGTCCCGCCCTGCATCTGGCCCTCGACGTAGCTGGGGTGCGCCGCCTGACCCACGTCCTGGAACGCCGTCGCGCGCAAGATGTCCACCTTGCCCGTCTCCGGGTCCACCTCGACGTCGACCAGGAGGGCGGCGAAGGAGGGGCCCACGCCCCGCGGGCTGACGCCAGCCGAGGCGGTGATGGGCCCGCCCGTCTGCATCGTCTTGGCTGCCATCTGCCTGAACGTCATGCGGTCCTTGGGGTTCTTCTTGGAGATGAACTCGCCGTCCTTGAAGTCGACCTCCTCGGGCTTGGTCTCCCAGAGGATGGCCGCCCGCGCCTTCATCTTGCTCACGATCTCCTCGGCGCAGGTGATGGCGGCGATGCCCGTGGCGAAGGCGGTCCGGCTGCCGCCGGTCACCGCGGTGAAGCCCACCGAGTCCGTATCGCCCACGGAGGGGATCACATCCTCGGCCCGGATGCCCAGCACCTCCGCGGCCTGCATGGCGATGGCCACCCGCGTCCCGCCGATGTCCACCGAGCCGGTGACGAGGCTCACGGCGCCATCGGCATTCACGCTGATAGTGGCCGAGGAGTGGAAGCCCACGTTGAACCAGAACCCCATGGCCACGCCCCGTCCACGATTCGGGCCCTTGAGCGGCGCCTGGTAGTGGGGATGGCTCTTGATCGCCTGCTCGACTTCGATGCAGCCGATCTTGGGGAAGGGATAGCCGATGACCTGCCGGTCGCCCTCCTTCGGCGCGTTCTTCAGGCGCAGGTCCATGGGGTCCATGCCGAGCTTCTGCGCCACCTCGTCGACGACGGTCTCGACGGCGAAGGCCCCCTGGGGTGCGCCCGGCGCCCGGTAGGCCTGGACCTTGGGCTTGTTGACGACGACGTCGTAGCCATCGATGACGAGGTTGGCGAGCTTGTACGGCGCCAGGGCGCACATGGCCGCCGCGCCCACGGGCGAGCCGGGGAAGGCGCCGGACTCGAAGGCCATGGAGAGCTCGGCGGCGGTGAGGGTGCCGTCCCTCTTGGCCCCGATCTTGCAGCGCATGGAGGAGCCGGAGGTGGGCCCGGTGCCCTCGAAGACCTCCTTGCGGCTCATGATCATCTTGACCGGGTGGCCCGTCTTCTTGGAGAGGACGGCGGCCACGGGGTCGAAATAGGTGTTGATCTTGCCGCCGAAGCCCCCGCCGATCTCCATGGGGATCACCTTCACCATGGACTCGGGGATCTGGAGGATGGCGGCCGTCTGGGACCGGATGCCGAAGCTGGACTGGGTGCTCGTCCAGATGGTCAGGTGGCCGTCGGGCGCCCAGGAGGCCGTGGTGTTGTGCAGCTCGATGTAGCCCTGGTGCACGGGCTTGGTGGTGAACTCGCGCTCGACGATGACGTCGGCCTGCTGAAAGCCGGCGGCCACGTCGCCGTTGGAGAAGCGGATGTGGCTGGCGATATTGCTCTTGACGCCGGTGTCCTTACCCTTCTGGAAGGCGGCAACGGCCTCGCCGGTGGTTTGGTTCTCGTGGATGAGCGGGGCGTCCTTCTTCATCGCCTCCCGCACGTCCAGAAGCGCCGGCAGGACCTCGTACTCGACCTCGATGAGGTCCAGGGCCTCCTCGGCGATGTGGGGGCTGGTGGCCGCCACGGCGGCGATGGCGTGGCCCTTGTAGAGGGCCTTCTTGTCCGCCAGGGCGTTCTCGGAGAGCTCCTTGACATTGACGGGGCCCTCGCCGGACATCATGGGCGTCGAGGGGGCCGGGGGGAAGTCCTTGTGGGTGGCCACGGCCTTGACGCCCGGCAGCGCCTCGGCCTTGCGCGTGTCGATGCGCTTGATGCGGGCGTGGGCGTGAGGGCTCCGGAGGAGCTTGGCGTGCAGAAGCCCGGGGAGGAGCACGTCGCCCCCGTACTTGGCCCTGCCGGTGACCTTGTCCAGGCCATCGTGGCGGATGGGCCGCGTGCCGATAACCTTGAACTTGCGCTCGCCTTCCGTCCTGCGGTCGGCTGTGGTGGTCATGGGCGGACCCCCTTTCCGGTGGTTCCTACCTCTTGCCTTGAACGACGGTGCCGGCCTGGAGCACCGCGCGGACGATCTTGTCGTAGCCGGTGCAGCGGCAGAGGTTCCCCGCCAGCCAGTGGCGGACCCGGTGCTCGCTAGCGTCGGGCTCCCGGTCGAGGAGGGCCTTGGCCGCGACGATGAAGCCGGGGGTGCAGATGCCGCACTGGAGGGCGGCCTCCTCCAGGAAGGCCTGTTGGAGGGGGTGCAGGCCGTCCTTGGAGGCGATGCCCTCGATGGTGGTGATCTCCTTGCCCTCGGCCTCGGCGGCCAGCACCAGGCAGGAGTCGATGATCCGCCCGTCCAGAAGGATGGTGCAGGCGCCGCAGTTGCCGTCGTTGCAGCCTTCCTTGGTGCCCGTGAGGCCCAGGATGTCCCGCAGGGCCTCCAGGAGGCTCTGGCGCCCCTCGCAGAGGAAGTCCGTCTCCTCGCCGTTGATCTTGGTGTGGACCTGGATCTTCTTGCTCATGACTACTCCGATCCCTTGGCCCTGGCGACGGCCTTTCGCAGGGCCCGCTGGGTCAAGACGCCTACGAGGTGAATCCGATGCTCGATAGTGCCGCGCATGTCGTTGATGGGCTTGGCGGCTCGCTTGGCCGCCTCGGCCGCCTGCGCGATGGCCGCCTCGCTGGGCTCCTTGCCCACGAGGAGCTGGCTGGCCTCCCTGGCGTAGACGGGCGTGGGGGCGACGCTGGCCAGGGCGATGCGCGCCTCCTTGACCTTGCCGTTGTCCAGGACAACGGAGACGCCGACGCCGGCGACGGCGATGTCCATCTCGTTCCTGGGAATGAAGCGCAGGTAGTGGGCCCCCGACCGCGGCTTGGGCGGCGGCAGGGTGATGGAGACGAGGAGCTCGCCGTCCTTGAGCACGGTGCGGCCCGGCGCCGTGCAGAACTCCTCGACGGGCACGGTGCGCCTGCCCTTGGGGCCCGCCACGAGGCAGGTGGCGCCAAGGACGATGAGGGCGGGGATGGCGTCGGCGCTGGGCGCGGCGTTGCAGAGGTTCCCGCCGATGGACGCCCGCCCCTGGATCTGGATGCCCCCAATGAGCGATGCGGAGTCGATGAGGGCTGGGTAGTTCTTGATGACCATCTGGTCCTCGTAGATACGATAGCAGGGGACGGCCGCCCCGACGGTCAGGCCTTTGGTCCTGGAGAAGCTCAGCTCGTTGACCTCGGGAATCTTCTTGACGTCTACCAGCCGGTCGATGACGAACCGGCGGGCGCGGAGCTGAACGAGGATGTCCGTCCCGCCGGCCAGAGCCCTGGCCTTGGGGCCCTTCTCGGCCATGAGCCGGATCGCCTCATCCAGCGTCGACGGGGCAACGTATTCGAAGTCTTGCAGGGCCCTACCTCCTGAGTGGAATAGCCGTGGGAATGGCCAGTGGGGAGATTAGCACAGGCCCCGCCATCGCGCAATCGCCTCCCCCAGGACCCAGGGCCCTTCGATTATTCTGGGGAAACCTCTTTTGACAAAGAGGCTTTCCCCGAACCCCTTCCGGTGGAGGGTTTCACACTCCCCTCAGGAATCTTCGTCCACGGAATCA
>CAZKTO010000097.1:0-5874 GCA_964555685.1 uncultured Dehalococcoidia bacterium | reverse complement strand
GTGCATCTCAAGGGGGCCTTCAACTGCTCGCGCCACGCCTGCCAGCCGATGATGGCGCGCAGGTTCGGGCGCATCGTGAACATCTCCTCGGCGGCGGGCCTGGTGGGCAGCACCGAGCGCGTCAACTACGGCGCGGCCAAGGGGGGCATCTTCGGCATGACCAACACCATGGCCCGCGATCTGGGCCACTTCGGCGTCACCGTCAACGCCGTCTGCCCGGGCCCCACGGACACGCGCATGCTCCGCAACTCCATCCGCCGGGCCGTCCAGGCGCGGGAGACGCGACCGCTCACCGCCTTCGAGCGGTCGTCCCAGCTCTTCCGTGTCCAGCCGCAGCCGCCGGAGCACCTGGCGCCATTGGTCGTCTTCCTCTGCACCGAGGCCGCCAGGGAGGTCAACGGCCAGCTCTTCGGCTCCACTGGCAGCCGGTTCTCCTGGTACCAGCCCCTGACCGTCGCCCGGTCGATCTACAAGGAGGGCCGCTGGACGCAGGAGGAGCTCGCCAAGGTCATGCCCGCCTCCCTCACGCAGGGGCTCGTCAACCCCTCGCCGCCCGGCAGCGAGCGCGAGGCATGATGCGGATCGTCCTCCCATGAACCTCGGCGACCTGCGCATCGATATGCTGAACGACGGCGCCATGCGCTTCGATGGCGGCGCCTTCTTCGGCGTCGTCCCCAAGGTCCTCTGGGAGCGCCTCATGCCGCCCGACGAGCGGAACCGAGTGACCGTCAGCCTCAACTGCCCCCTCATCCGCGCGGGCGGCAAGAACATCCTCGTGGACACGGGCGTGGGGACCAAGCACCCGCCCAAGCGGCAGGGCCTCTTCGCCATGGATGCGGGAAGGCTCGTCGCCGATCTCGCCGCGCACGGCCTCGAGCCCCGCGACATCGACTACGTGCTCTTCAGCCACCTGCACTTCGACCACGCCGGCGGCGCGACGCACCGCTCGCCCGCCGATGCGCTGCGCGTGACCTTCCCGCGCGCCCAGCACCTGGCCCAGCGGGCCGACTGGGCCGAGGCCACCAGCCCCAACGAGCGCAACGCCGCCGGCTACTTCGAGGAGGACATCGAGCCGCTGCGCGCCGCCGGCCAGCTCGAGCTCCTCGATGGCGACACGCAGGTGGCGCCGGGCGTCGCGTGCCGGCGCACGGGCGGCCACACGGCCGGGCACCAGATCGTGCTCCTGGAGGTGGGTGGGCGCAAGGCCTGCTTCTTCGGCGACCTCATCCCGACCGCCCACCACCTCCCGCTGCCCTACTCCCAGGGCTACGACCTCTATCCCGTCGAGCTCCTCGACCGCAAGCGCGAGCTTCTGGCCCAGGCGCTCAAGGAGCAGTGGTTGGTCCTCTTCGACCACGAGACGGAGCGCCGCGCCGGCTACCTCGAGGCCGGCCCCGACGGCCGGCTCAGGCTGCGGTCCGTCCAGGTCTGAAGCCATCCCGAAATTCCCTCCCCCTTGATGGGGGAGGGTGAGGGTGGGGGTGAAACCTTAACCTGATTAACGACATTTCGGGATAGGTTCAGGTGTTGCCCGCGTTGGCAGCTCGTGCACCCGCTGCGCCCCTTGTGGTACAGTGTTCTCACACCTGACCGAGTGAGCGAGACCGTGGCTACCGCGCAGATACGCAGGCCGCGCAAGGCGGCTGGGCTCAAGCGCACCCAGCAGATCGCGGCCGTGGGGCAGGGCCCGCTCCCCCGAAATCTGCGCGCTGAAGTCGAAGTCCTGAATGCAAGAATCACCAAACTCGAGAGAGCGGTCCAGACCCTCAAGGTGCCTTTGCCAAGGCACTCCATGGTTGTCCGTCGCTCCATAGCAAGGGCACAGGCGCGAAAAGAGATACTGGGCCTGTTTGCGAAGGGGAAGACGCTGTACATGTCCGAGGTCGCCGACAGGCTCAATATCCCGGATGAGGTAGTCGTCGGGGTCTGCCACCAGCTCACCGAGGCTGGGAGGCTCCGAGTCGATGACGACGCGCTACGCAAAGGATGATGCGCTCCGGGCCATCAAGATTGAGGGCTTGGCGCCGAAATCTGCGCGTGGGTGAGCCTTGACCTGCCTCCGGCATGATAGTTTTTCCCGCCTCCGATGCTCCCTCTCCCTCTGAACTCCCGTGATATACTGAAGCGTGCGCGCGGCGCCTGCCGCCTGCCCTGAAGCGCGCTCCCCGTCCGCGACCCAGCCATGACCACGACCGCCCCTCCCGCCACCCAGTACGAGGCCGTCATCGGCCTCGAGGTTCACGCCCAGGTCCTTACCCGCAGCAAGATGTTCTGCTCCTGCGCGGCCGGCTATCAGACCGCCGCCCCCAACAGCCGCGTCTGCCCCATCTGCATGGGCATGCCCGGCGTCCTCCCCGTCATCAACAAGGCCGCCGTCGAGGCCACCGTCCTCACCGGCCTCGCCCTTCACTGCGCCATCAACGAGCACGCCAAGTTCGACCGCAAGAACTACCCCTACCCAGACCTCGTCAAGGGCTACCAGATCTCCCAGTACGACCGCCCCATCGCGAGCCGGGGCTGGCTCGAGATCGAGCTCGATGGCCAGCGGCGGCGCATCGGCCTGACGCGCGTCCACCTGGAGGAGGACACGGCCAAGCTCCTCCACCGCACCGACTCGACGGGCGAGGCCTACAGCCTCGTGGACCTGAACCGCTCCGGCACCCCGCTCATGGAGATCGTCGGCGAGCCGGACATCCGCTCGGCGGAGGAGGCCCGCCTCTATCTCATGAAGCTCCGCACCATCCTCCTGTACCTGGGCGTCAGCACCGCCAACATGGAGGACGGGGCCATGCGCTGCGACGCCAACGTGAGCATCCGCCCCAAGGGCGCCGCGGAGCTGCCCAAGGTCAAGGTGGAAGTCAAGAACATGAACAGCTTCCGGAGCGTCTACCGGGCGCTTCAGTTCGAGATCCAGCGCCAGGAAGAGGTCCTGCGCTCCGGCGGGCGCCTCGTCCAGGAGACGCGCGGCTGGAACGACGCCCGGGGCACGACCGTCAGCCAGCGCAGCAAGGAGTACGCCCACGACTATCGCTACTTCCCGGAGCCGGACCTGCCGCCCCTGGTCCTGAGCCCCGCGTGGGTGGAGGAGCTGCGGCGCCGCCTGCCCGAGCTGCCCGAGGCCCGCCGCGACCGCTTTGAGGACCAGTACGGCCTCTCCGCCTACGATGCGCGTCTGCTCACCGCCGCCAAGCCTATGGCCGACCTCTTCGAGGCGGCCGTGCGTCTGGCCCCCGCGGGGGCCGGCCAGCAGGCCCGCGCCAAGGTCATTGCGAATTGGACTCTGGGCGAGCTCTCGCGCCTTCTCAACGTCCTTGGCGCCGAGCTCGAGGACCCGCGCGTCAAGGTCCGGCCCGAGCACCTGGCCGAGATCGCCGGCCTCGTGGAGAGCAAGACGGTGACCCAGACGGTGGCTAAGGAGGTCTTCGAGGTGGCGTTCGAGACGGGCAAGAGCCCAGCGCAGCTCGTCCGGGAGCAGGGCAAGACCCGGATCTCCGCCACGGACGAGATGGCCCCCGTCATCGAGAGCGTCATCGCCGGGAACCCCAAGGCCGTCCAGGACTACCTGGGCGGCAAGGAGACGGCCGTCAAGTTTCTCGTGGGCCAGGTCATGAAGGCCACCAAGGGGCGGGCCAGCCCCCAGATCGTCCAGGAGATGCTCAAGGAGCGGCTGGCCCGCGGCGCCGGCGGCTAGGAGACAGGAGCGACCACGCCATGGAGACGGCGTTCAACTACGTGCAGATCTTCCTTTCGATCATCCTGGTCGCGCTGATCCTGCTCCAGGTGAAGGGGATCGGCAGCGGGTTCTTCGGCACCACCTACTCCACCTTCAAGACCCGTCGGGGGTTCGAGCAGACCCTCTTCCGCGGCACCATCCTGCTCTCCATCGTCTTCGTGGTCGTATCCCTCGTCAGCGCCAACGTCGTCTGAGCGGCGCCGCCCCGACTCGTCGGGGCGCGTCAAGCCGTGTCCATGGCCCCCATCATCACGCTCACGACGGACTTCGGCCTCGCCGACGGCTACGTGGCGTCCATGAAGGGCGTCATCCTGTCCATCCTCCCCACGGCCGTCATCGTCGACGTGAGCCACCAGGTGCCGCCGCAGGATGTCCTCCACGGCGCCTTCGTCCTGAGCGCCACCCATGGTTTCTTCCCGGAGGGGACGGTCCACGTCGCCGTCGTCGACCCGGGCGTGGGCGCCCAGCGCAAGCCCATCGCCGTCTCCTGGCGCGGCAGCCTGTTCGTGGCGCCGGACAATGGGGTCCTGAGCCTGGCTCTCGCGCTCCCCCCGCCCGCGGCGCGGCGAGACCCTCGCGGGCCCCTGACGGGGCCGCTGCCGCAGGGCGCCAGGGCTCACGAGCTCTTGGAGGCGCGCTACCGTCTCCCCCGCGTGAGCGCCACCTTCCACGGGCGGGACGTCTTCGCGCCGGCGGCCGCGCACCTGGCGTCGGGCGTCCCGCTGGAGCAGATGGGCCCGGCCCTCTCCGCGGTCCGCTACCTGGACGCGCCTGCGCCCTCCGCCGGGCCCGGCGGGGCGGTCCGCGGTCGCGTCATCCATATCGACGCCTTCGGGAACGCGGTGACGAATCTCAGGCGCGAGGACCTGCCGGGCGAGGAGGTGGAGGTGCGAGTCGCGGGCGCGACGGTCCAGGGGCTGGCCCGCACCTACGCGGACCGGGACGGGACGCTGGCGCTGATGGGCAGCAGCGGCTACCTGGAGATCGCCGTCAATGGCGGCAGCGCCGCGCGGGTATTGGGTTTGCAGCGCGGCCACGTCGTCGAGGTGCGCCCTCGCCGGTAGCCGTCGCCGCGGGCGGCGCGAGACCGCCCTAGTACAACCAGGCGTCGATCTCTTTGGGCAGCTCGTGCACGAAGTAGAAGTCGAAGCCGGCCTGGGTGGCGAAGTAGCGGTCCATCTCCGTGTCGCCGATGTGGACGTGGCGCGTCGCCTCGAAGCGGTCCTTGATCTCGGTCAGCCGATGCTTCAGCGAGACGAAGTCCACCTCGACGGCGTGCTCCTGCCAGAGCTGGACCTGGTTGCTGATGGGACGGTCCGAGGCGCTGCCGACGATGAAGCCCATCGACTTGGCCCTTCGGACGACGTCTGGCGTGATGGTGCCGGGAGGCGAACCGAACACCATGGTACCGTCTATGTCGAAGCTAATGAGTGTCACAGTACGGTCCTCCTATTCGGTCGCGGACATTGTGACATGGGCCACGAGCCCTGTCAACCGAAGGAGGACGCAAAACGCTGCGTGCGGGCGCCTACCGGCCGGCGGCGGCAAGACCGGCCCGGTGGAGCTGCCGGCGCAGGGGGCGGAGCGAGAGGGCCCGCTCCTGGGCGTCGTTGAGGGTATGGCCGCACTGGGCGCACGCGATGTACCTTCCGTGCCGGTCACCGCCCGCGTACAGATCGCCTTGACACCGGGGGCACGCCTTGAGCCACATCATGGGGACTGCTCCTGGCTTCCATCGGCTGGCCCGCGGGGGCCTGGCCGGTATCTATCTCGTGTGGACGACCAGCTCTTGCGAATCCTCCGTTAGAGTGAACGCTAGGGTAATCAAAGGGTTAGCCCTCACGAGCGATGTTGGGACGCGACGGCGCCACAGGCCACGGATTCAGCGCCTGCGCTGCGCGCCCATGCTAAACCTGGAGCAAGGCCCGGGAATGGGTGCTGCCACCCAGAGCCGCTAAGGGCTAGCCCCTCTATAGGCAGGGTCGTTCGGTTGTCCTGGGAACCCTTTCTTGACAGAAAGGTGTTCCCAGACCCTCCCAAAGAACCTTAGGCGTGGAGGAGCGAGGGGGTGGGCCCTGGGGGCCCACCCCCTCGCTCCTCCACCTCTAAAGTTTTCTGGAAGGGGCCTGGGGAAAGCCTCT
>CAZKTO010000096.1:0-6021 GCA_964555685.1 uncultured Dehalococcoidia bacterium | reverse complement strand
CCACCAGAGGGCATGGCTGCCGCCTCGTCATTGCGAGCCCCGATGATATCGGGGCTCGGCAATCTGGTGGAGTGGCGGGGCCACCGGCCGGTTTTATGACATTGAAGCCAAATCCGTATGCTACAATCGACCCGCCTAGGCGGGCCGCGCCCCCCAAAGAGACGCTCGAGGAGCGACCGTATGGACTTTGTCTTTTCGCCCGAGGACGAGGCCTTCCGCCGGGAGGTGCGGGAGTTCTACCAGCGCGAGCTCCCTCCCGACTGGTACGGCGGCTACGACGAGAGGGACACGCAGATCGCATTCATCAAGGGCGTCCGCAAGAAGCTGGCGCACCGGGGCTGGCTGACGATGTCCTGGCCCAGGCAATACGGCGGCCAGGAGGCGCCAATCACCCGCCAGCTGGTCTTCGCCGACGAGAGCGCCTACTACCGCTTCACGGCCCGGGAGGCGGGCGTGACCTACCTGGGCCCCGCCATCATGCGCCACGGGACGGAGGAGCAGAAGCAGCGGTTCCTTGGCCCCATCTCCCGCGCCGAGGTCGACTTCCACCAGGGGTTCTCGGAGCCAGACGCCGGGTCGGACCTGGCCGGCCTCAAGACCCGCGCCTGGCGCGACGGCGATGACTTCATCATCCAGGGCCAGAAGGTCTGGGGCGGCCACATCAACGTCTCGCAGTACAGCTTCCTCCTCGCCCGGACGGACCCCAACGTCCCCAAGCACAAGGGGATCAGCTTCTTCGTGATCCCGGCCAAGACGCCCGGCATCAAGTACGAGGAGTTCGAGAACCTGGCCGGAGGGACGCAGAACCTGGTCTACTACGATAGCTGCCGCGTCCCCGCAAGGGAGTGCCTCATCGGCGAGGAGAACCAGGGCTGGTACATCGCGACGACGGTGCTGAACAACGAGCGTACGGCCATCGAGCACGCGGCCAGCGGCCAGCGCTTTCTGGAGGAGCTGGTCCAGTGGTGGCGCGAGCAGGGCCCCCACCCGCCGCAGGCAGGCCCCAGCCAGACGATCCGCCACAGGCTCGCCGAGATCGCCATCGAGATCGCGGTGACGCGGATGCTCGCCTACCGCATCGGCTGGCTCCAGAGCATCGGCCAATCGCCCACGTTCGAGGCCTCCCAGGTGAAGATCTTCGGCAGCGAGATGACGCAGCGCTTCGCCCACGTCGCCGGGGCCATGCTGGGGCTCTACGCCCAGATCGATCGGAAGACGGCGGTGGCTCGGCACGTGCATGTGTCGGGCCGGGTCGAGCACCTGATCCGGCAGCAGCCCATGTTCTCCCTGGTGGGCGGCGCCAACGAGATCCAGCGCAACCTGATCGCCGGGCGCGGCCTGGGCCTGCCGCGGGCCTAGGGCCGTTTAGAGCCTATCCGAAAACCTCGGCGGTTTAGCATGTCATCCAGGCACAAGCGAGATGCAGCCCGCCTACGGCGGGTTGTCTTCTGTCGGGCACCCCGACTCGTCGGGGGGGGATAGGCCTGAGTATTTCTGTCATTCTGAACGAGCCTGCGAGTGAACAATCCCAGATTCATTCGCCCCGACTTGTCGGGGCTCAGAATGACGGATACTGGAGCGGCCTGCCCCGCCTGTCCTCTGCTACATGCCATAGGCCCTTCACCCCCTTGCAAGATACAAGGAGGTTACGCGTTGCCGGGGTCCCGCGTTGACACCCCCGGAGCACCGGCCGATAATCCCAGCATCCCGCACCCGCGCCCCGAGAGGTCGGGGTAGCTGGGGCGTCTGGAGGGGCCGCCCGTGGTCGCACCCAAGTTCCTCCGCGTCAAGGCCAAGACCGTCGACGCCCTCACCCAGGGCTCCATCGACCTGCACGCCCACTTCGGGCCCGACAGCAAGATCGAGCGCAGCGTCGATATCACCACGCTGCTGGAGTCGGCGGCCGCCTTCAAGATGCGCGGCATGGCCCTCAAGAGCAAGGACTACCCCACCTACCCCCTGGCCTATATCGGCAAGCAGCGCTTCCCAGAGCTCGAGCCCATGGGCGCCGTCTGCCTGGACCACGACGTCGGCGGCATGAACCCGGACGCCGTCCGCACCTCCGGCAAGCTGGGGGCGCGCGTCGTCTGGCTCCCCACGTTCTCGTCCGTCATGGACATGGGCCTCATGGGCCGGCCCGACCTGGGCATCTCCTGCCTGGACAAGGAGGGCGAGCTGACCAAGGCCACTCTGCAAGTGATGGAGGAGATCAAGCGCCACGACATGGTCCTCGCCACGGGGCACATCTCTAATGAGGAGACCATGGCCGTCGTTCGCCAGGCCCACCAGATGGGCATCAAGCGCATCATCATTACGCACCCCATCACGGCGCACCGGGGCGGCGTCCCCACCGTGGAGATGATGAAGGAGTACGTCTCCATGGGCGCCTACCTCGAACACGCCCTCATCGGCCTCATGCCACGGACCCAGGTGATCACGCCCGAGGCCCTGGCCGGCTCCATCCGCGAGATCGGCGCCCAGCGCTGCATCATGAGCACCGACTTTGGCCAGGTCTGGAACCCGCCGCCGGCCTACGGCATGAAGATGTTCATCGCCATGATGCTGGGGATGGGCCTCTCGGACGAAGAGGTCGAGCTCATGGTCAAGACCAATCCGGCCAAGCTCTGCGGCCTCGCCTAATCCCGAAATCCCCTCCCCCTTGATGGGGGAGGGTGAGGGTGGGGGTGAACCAAATGCAGCCTTTCAAGATCAACGTCCCCGACTCGGTCCTGGCCGACCTCAAGCAGCGCCTGGCGGCGACCCGCTGGCCCGACGAGATTCCCGGCTCCGGCTGGACCTACGGGTCGAACCTGGCCTATATCAAGGAGCTGGTGGACTACTGGCGCACGCGGTACGACTGGCGCGCCCACGAGCGGCGCCTGAACGCCATGCCCCAGTTCACCGCCGAGGTGGAGGGGCTCACCATTCACTTCGCTTACCAGAAGGGCAAGGGCCCCAGGCCCTTCCCCCTCATCATCACCCACGGCTGGCCCGGCTCCTTCTTCGAGATGTACAAGGTCTTCGGGCCGCTCGCGGACCCAGGCGCCCACGGCGGCGACCCGGCCGACGCCTTCGATCTCGTCGTCCCATCGCTGCCGGGCTACGGCTTCTCGGGGCGCCCCGCCAAGCCGGGCATGAACGCCGCGACGACGGCCGGCCTCTTCGCCAAGCTCATGGTGGAGGTCCTGGGCTATCAGCGGTTCGGCGCGCAAGGGGGCGATTGGGGCGCTCTCGTGACCACCGCCCTGGGCTACGCCCACACGCGGCACGTCGCCGGCATCCACCTGAACATGGTCCTCTCGCGGGTCGTCGCCGGCGCGCCGGGGCAGATGTCGGACGAGGAGAAGGCGTGGCAGGCGCAGGTGGAGGCGTGGCGCCGCGACGAGAGCGCCTACTCCCAGATCCAGGGCACCAAGCCGCAGACCCTCGCCTACGGGCTCAACGACTCGCCCGCGGGGCTCTGCGCCTGGATCGTCGAGAAGTTCCGCACCTGGAGCGACTGCGGCGGCGAGGTGGAGCGCCGCTTCACCAAGGACGAGCTCCTGACCAACATCATGATCTACTGGGTCACCGGCACCATCAACTCCTCGGTCCGCTACTACTACGAGAACAGCCACAGCCCGCCGGCGGTGCCCCCGGGGAAGCGGGTGGAGGTGCCGACGGGCGTGGCCATCTTTCCCAAGGAGATCATGCGGCCGCCGCGCGCCGCCGCCGAGCGCATGTACAACATCACCCGCTGGACGGAGATGCCCGCAGGCGGGCACTTCGCCGCGCTGGAGGAGCCCAGGGCTCTCGTCGACGACGTCCGCGCCTTCTTCCGAACGGTGCGAGGATGAAGCCACTCAGTCCATAGCCGCAGGGGCAGATATGCGCACAAAAGGTTCTGGATGGACAACGAAAAAGGCTCTGGCCGAGCTTCAATCATTCGCTGAAGAAACAAAAGCTCTCGCCAATACACGTCATTGGTCCGAAGGGCACACAAGGTGGGTCCTGAGGACATCCCAGCTATTACAGGATGTATTTGGCCAAGGATCGGACTACTATCGCAGCTTTATCAGCCTGAAGTGGCAGCGGACAGGGACTTTCGTGATCGATTCGTTTCAGGACGGCGGTGGCGTAGAAGCAGCTAGAGAACGCATCCATCACAAAGCTTATTTGGGAGACCTTGGAACTGCGCGTGGAATCCTGCTGGCCGCAGCGGATTATCTTGCCAAATCTGATCTTCGCGCTGTTTTTGTCCCTCCAAAAAGTGCGGGCGTTGAATCGGCTGCAATTGTATCGGTGATCAATCTCGCAGAACATGGGCTTAGGAAGGTTGTGCGCGAGCCGCCCAACCATGAAAGAGAGGTTCAGGATGCATTTGAAAACCTGCTGATTGGAGCAGGTCTCGATTACTCTAGGGAATCAGAGGCTATCGAGTACTCATCGAAGACTTATCGGCCAGATTTTGTGCTGCACGGGAACAATCTTGTCGTCGAACTGAAGTTATGTAATCGCGGAGGGCGCGAGAAGGAGATCATAGCCGAGATAAACGACGACATTCTTGCGTATCAACAGAAGTTTCAGAGCCTTCTGTTCGTTATCTATGATTGCGGGGTCATACGTGATGTCGACCGTTTCACGAGCTCATTCGAGGCTCACAAGAATGTTATAGTCCGCGTGGTGAAGCACTAAGCCTGCCCTCTATCTTAACTTTCGGTAGTGAGAAGCACGGAGACTGAATTGTAGGACATGACCACCCCACCCCTCTCCGGCATCCGCGTCCTGGACCTGGGGCGCTACCAAGCCGGCCCTCGCGCCGGCCTCATGCTCGCCCGGCTCGGCGCCGAGGTCATCAAGGTCGAGGACCCGGGCGGCGACGTCAGCCGCGAGAACGGCCCCCTGGTGCGCGGCCAGAGTGCCTACTGGGTCCAGTACAACTCCGGCAAGAAGAGCCTCACCCTCGAGCTGCGCAAGCCCCAGGCCAAGGCCGTGCTCCGGGACCTCGTCCACGTCGCGGATATCCTCATCCAGAACTTCCGCCCCGGCGTCATGGACGAGATGGGCTTCGGCTACGAGGCCCTGGCCGCCATCAACCCGCGCATCATCATGGTCAACGTCTCGGCCTACGGCCAGTTCGGCCCCTATCGCGACCGCACGGGCTTCGACCCCATCGGCCAGGCGGTCAGCGGCATGATGTCGCTCACCGGCTCCCCCGGGACGCCGCCGACCCGGTCCTACGCGACGATCATCGACCGGGTCACGGCCCTTCACGCGACCATCGGCGCCCTGGCGGCGCTCCAGGAGCGGCAGCGCTCCGGGCGCGGCCAGGCCATCGACGTCTGCCTCGCCGACGCGGGCTTCACGCTGATGGAGATCCCCATCGCAGGCTATCTCGGCGCCGGCGTCGTCCCCAAGCGCGAGGGGAACCGCGGAGGCCTGCCGCCCTCCAACGCCTATGCGTGCGGCGACGGCTGGGCCTACATCATCGGCGCGGGCAGCCCCATGTGGCCCCGCGTCTGCAAGGCCCTGGGCCGCGAGGACTGGCTGGCCGACCCCACGCTCCGGACGCGCGAGGACCGGGCGCGCCACGCCGGCGAGCTCGAGGCGGACATCGTCGCGTGGTGCCGGGAGCGCACCGTCGATCAGGTCGTCGGCGCGATGACGGCCCAGGGCGTCCCCGCCGCGCCCGTGAACGACGTTCCTCACGCCGCCCGCGACCCGCACGTCGCCGCGCGGGAGGTGCTCATGGAGGTGCCCGATCCGGTGGCGGGGCGAATTCACGTGAGCGGAAAGAGCATCCATCTGAGCAGGACGCCCATGATCGTGGGCTCAGCGCCCACCGTGGGCCAGCACACCGACGAGGTCTTGAGTGCCGTGTTAGGCTACTCGAAAGAAAAGATCGCCGCCCTCCGGCGGGAAGGAGTCATCTAGCGGTGCGGCAGACCGCGACACCCGTTCGCCGTTGGACACCCCTTCCCCCTCCGGGCGGGGTCTTTCGGTTATGGTGGGGCTGCAATCCCCTCCCCCGTCTGCGGGGGA
>CAZKTO010000095.1:0-6098 GCA_964555685.1 uncultured Dehalococcoidia bacterium | reverse complement strand
GGGGAAAGCCTCTTTATCAAAAGAGGTTTCCCCAGAATAATCGAAGGGCCCTGGGAATTCCCTGAGGTCCCGTTGCGCAATCGACCCGCGTGCCCTATAGTTGCCAGGTCTATCGCTCCGCGGGGCCCGCCGCCCTGGGAGGCCCGCCGCCATCGATGAGGGCACAGCTCCTGCACGTCGGCCTCGGTAGCGTCATCGCCGCCTCGCGCGTTATTGCCATCCTGCCCGGCACCTCCGGAGCCCGAGGCGCCTTCTCGACCTCCACCGGCCGGCTCATCGCCGGGGCCAGGGAGCAGGGACGGGTGATCGACGTGACCAGCGGCCGGCGCACCAAGGCGGTCCTGGTCCTGGATACGGGCCACGTGGTGCTGGCGGCCGTGACCCCCAGGACCATCGTGGCCCGGCTGGAGGGCGAGGCCGGCCCAACCCTCGCCCGATGGCAGGAGACCGGCGCCCCCGAGGAGTAGCCATCCGTGCACCCCTACCTGCGCCGCACCCCCAACGTCTTTGTCCTCTCGGGACCCTCGGGCGTCGGCAAGGACGCCATGCTGAACCAGCTGCGTCTGAGCGGCGCGCCCATCCACTTCACCGTCACGGCCACCACCCGCCCCATCCGCCAGAACGAGCGCGACGGCGTCGACTACACCTTTCTCGCCAAGGAGACCTTCGAGGAGATGCGCGCCCGCGGCGAGTTCCTGGAGTCGGCGGAGGTCTACGGCAACTGGTACGGCGTGCCCCGCCAGCAGATCCACCAGGCCATCCAACGGGGCCTCGACGTCCTGATCAAGGCCGACGTGCAGGGCGCCGCCACCATCAAGCGCCTAGCGCCGCAGGTGGTCATGGTCTTCGTCGTCCCGCCCTCGATCCACGAGCTCGAGCGGCGGCTGCGCTGGCGTCTGACCGAGTCCGAGGAGGACCTGAACTTGCGCCTCGACACGGCCCGGCGGGAGATGGACCACCTGCCGGCCTTCGACTATGTCATCGTGAACGATACGCTGGACGAAGCGGTCCATGCGCTCCACTGCGTCATCGCCGCTGAGCGCTGCCGCATTCCGCCCCGCCAGGTCAAGCTCTAGCCGCCCGCCGGGGTTGGCCCCGACGTGTCGGGGAGGGGCGGCGTCTCACCGGGGGCGCGATGACGCCGGGGCCTCCGCGGCCCACTCCACGCCGTCGTAGCCGAAGGCCCGCTGGAAGCATGCGGCGACGCCGCGGTACGCCTCGGCCATGGGGGGCGCGCGGCCCAGCTCGGCGGCGACGGACGTAACCTGGGCGTCCTCGATGCCGCAGGGGACGATGGCATCGAAGTGGCGCAGGTTGGGGTCGAGGTTCAGAGCGAAGCCGTGCATCGTCACCCAGCGCTTGAGGTGCACGCCGATGGCCCCGATCTTCCGGCCCGCCACCCACACGCCCGGAAAGCCGGGGCGGCGCCCGGCCTGGAGCCCCAAGCCGCCGAGGTAGTCGACGAGGGTCTGCTCGAGGAGCGCGACGTACCGCGGGACGCTGATGCCGAGCTCGCGGACGGAGACGATGGGGTAGCCGACGAGCTGGCCGGGGCCGTGGTAGGTGGTCTTGCCTCCGCGCTCGATCTCGAAGAGCTCGACGCCCATGGCCGCCAGGGCCTGGCGCCCGCCCACGATCTCGCCGGGGACGCTACGCCGGCCCAGGGTGACCGTCGGCGGGTGCTCGACCAGGAGCAGCGTGTCGCCCGCGCGGCCGGCGAGGCGCGCCTCGCGCGTCTCGCGCTGGAGCGCCAGGGCCTCGCCGTAGGGGGCCAGGCCCAGGGGCGTCACGCGCAGCACCCTGACTCGCCGGGGCTCGGCCATGGTCCCCTACCTGCCCTGGGACTCCGGCTGGCGTTTCTCCACGGGGCCTCCTTGCCACGGGATGGGGGGCCTAGGGCCCGCGCCCGTCCTCGACGCACCGGAACGCGACGCCGACGACGCCGGGGCCGGAGTGGGCCCCCATCACTGACGTGAACTGGGTGACCAGCAGGAGCTCGCACGAGAAGCGGGCTTCGATCTGGGCGCGGAAGCGCTCCGCCTCGGCGGGGGCGTCGGCGTGCATCACGAGCGCGCGGATCGGCCGGCGCTGGGGGTTCCGCTCGTCCATGAACCGGAGCATCTTGCTCACGGCGCGCTCCTTGCTGGTGGCCTGGGAGAGGCGCTTGACCCTGCCGTAGCTGGCCGTGAGGATCGGCTTGAGGCCCATCAGGTCGCTGAGCCAGCCGACGGCCCTGGGGACGTGCCCTCCGCGGGCCAGATACTCCAGGGTGTCCAGGACGGCGAAGAAGTGGACCTGGGCGGCCAGGGCGTCCACGAGACGGGCCAGGTCGTCCAGGCCGCGCCCTTCGCCGGCGGCCCGCGCCGTCTCGATGGCCACAAGGCCCTGGCCCGAGGCGACGGCCGGCGTGGGGACGGAGAGGATGCGGACCCCCGGCAGCTCCTCCTCGGCCAGCATGGCCGCCTGCTTGGAGCAGACGTAGGTCGAGCTGAGCTCCGGGGGCAGGGTGATGCAGAGGATGCTCTTGGCTCGCGCCGCCGCCCGCCGGTAGGCCTCGAGGAAGGCGCCGGGCGAGGGGGCCGAGGTCTTGGGCGCCGCCTTGGCCTTCCGGAGGTGGGCGTAGAAGGCCTCCGGGGCGCCCACGCCGTCGCGGTAGACGCGGCCCTCCAGCTCCACCTCCGTCGGCACGACCTCGATGCCGAACCGCGCCGCCAGCTCCGGAGAGAGGCAGGCGGTGCTATCGGTGACGATGGCGGCTTCGGGCATGGGCGGCGCTCGCGAGATTCGGGATGAATCACACGGTGCCTCGGCATGCGAGGCACGGCCATCATTCTATCACGGAGCTGGGCGAGGCCGGGGCGAGGCCCAAATCCCCTGCTTGAGATTTTCAGTCGTCTCTGCTAGATTCTATGCGCTTTGTGCCACCCCCCGGCGCCGGCCCTGCCGTCCACCTGTATGATGCGCGTCTGGAGCAGGCGTGCGGGAGGGAAGAAGGAGGGCTCTGCATGGGACCGCTGACGGACAAGTTCTGTATCGTGGGCGTGGGCGAGACGCCCCACATGCGCCCGTCCAACCGGACGACGCTCTCCATGGCGCTGGAGGCGACGAAGAACGCCTGCGCCGACGCCGGCCTCAATCCGCGGGACATCGATGGGATCACGAGCTACAACGCCATGGACTCCACCTCGGGCATGTCCATCGGCTCGGCGCTGGGCATGCGCTTGAACTACCAGGTGGACATCATGGGTGGCGGATCGAGCACCGAGGCGCTGATCGCCCACGCCGTCGGCCTGCTGGAGGGCGGCTACTGCAAGTATATGCTGATCTTCCGGTCCATGAACGGCCGGTCCGGACGGCGGATGGGAGGGCAGACGCCCTCGGGCCCCATGCCGCCGATGCCCGTCACCTCCTCCGGCCTCGATCTGCTGAACGGCTTTACGACGCCCGCCCAGCGCTTCGGCATGTCCTGCATGCGCTACATGCGGGACTACGGGCTGAAGCCCGAGATGCTGGGCGCCATCTCCATGGCCCACCGGAAGCACGCGCTCCTGAACCCCAAGAGCATCATGCGGAGCCCCATCACCATGGAGGACTACCTCTCGTCGCGGTGGGTCTCCAAGCCCTTCCGGCTCCTGGACTGCTGCCTCGAGACGGACGTGGCGGCGGCTCTCATCGTCACCTCCCGCGAGCGGGCCTACGATCTGAGGCACCCGCTGGTCTACATCATGGGCGGGACGGCCCGGACCATGGCCGACAACCCGGCCTGGAACTATAGCCGGGACGTCATCCACCAGGTCGCGGGCTTCTATGGCCGGAACCGGATGTTCGGCATGTCCGGCATCAAGCAGGAGGACGTCGACATCACCTCGTCGTACGACGCCTTCACCTTCACCACGCTGATCCAGCTGGAGGCCTACGGCTTCGTCCCGCGCGGCGAGGCGGGGCCCTACGTCGCCGCGGGCAACCTGGAGATCGACCATCCCGGCGGCCGGCCCAACAACCTCTCGGGCGGCCACCTGTCCGAGGGGTACACCCACGGCATCAGCATGGTCATCGAGAACGCCCGGCAGCTCCGGCACCGGGCCGACGACTCGTGTCCCCGCTGGCTGGAGGGCATCCACACCTACGACCGGACCAAGGGCTGCCGCCAGGTCAAGAACGCCAAGATCGCCGCGTGCCTGGGCTGGGGCATGGAGGGCATGTCCAGCTCCTGCGTGCTACGGAGGTAATCGATCATGCCCGGACCCGTCGACTACACCAAGATCCAGATCATGCCGGACCAGGACGCCGCCGCCTGGTGGGAGGCGACGAAGCAGAAGAAGTTCCTCCTGGCCCAGTGCAAGGACTGCGGCCACAAGTGGTGGCCGGCCTTCCCGGGGTGCAAGAGCTGCTGCTCCACCAACGTGGGCTACGCCGAGATCAAGGGGACCGGCGAGATCTATAGCTACATCGTCGTCGTCCAGCCGATCATGGCCCACCTGGTCAAATCGATCCCGTACGTCGCCGCCATCATCGAGCTGCCCGACGGCGGGAACCCCGACGGCTCCAAGACGCGCGTGCTGGGCCTCATGCTGGATGACGAGAAGGACGTGGCCATCGGCCTGCCGGTGAAGCTCGAGTGGGAGGACCACCCGACGCAGCCCTACAAGATGCCCCGGTGGCGCGTCACGGCCAAGACGGCGCCCAACACGTGGCGCTACTCCGGCTAGACGCCGGGCAGCGACTGGAATCCGACACGACCGGCGGGGACGACCCGCCGGTCTTCTTTTGCGGAGGCGGGACCGTCAGCGATAGGCCAGGACTTCCAGGAGGTTGCCGTCCGGGTCCAGGAAATAGAGGCAGCGGTGGTCCCCCCAGTCCACGGGACCGTTGCAGGGCACGCCCTCCCGCTGGAACCGGGCCTTCGCCGCATCGAGGGTGGCGGCGTCCACCTGGAAGGCCCAGTGGCCCTTGCCCAGGGGGTCGGCGATCTCGCCGCCGCCCATGGGGCGCATGGCGGGGTTCTCGAAGAGGGCGACGTTGAAGCCCGCGCCCTCGAGCAGGACCTGGTTGTGGAAGCGGGCGGCCACCGCCAGGCCCAGGACGCCGGTGTAGAAGGCCTCCGCCCGAGCCAGGTCCCGGACCTCGATCCCGACATGATCAATCCGCGTCAGGCGCACCGCCCGCCTCCACGGCATCGCCGGCCTCGTCCTCGGGGGCCTCCGCCGCAGGTCCCGGCGGCTCGCTGGGGGCCCGCGGTTCGCAGAGCACCGCGCGCGTCAGGAAGCCCGTGTGCCCCACCATGCGGTGGGAGGGCCGGGCGCTGGTGGGGCCCAGATGCCAGGAGCGGTGCAGCACCTCGAAGCTCTCGGCGAGCTCGAATCGCGAGTCCGCCGCCAGGGCCTCGTGCAGGCGGTGCACCTGCAGCACGGTGGGCACGTAGGCCAGCAGAATGCCGCCGGGACGCATCGCCTCCGCGAGGGCCGGAAGCGCCGCCCACGGCTCCGGCAGGTCCAGGACCACGCGGTCCAGCTCGCGCTCCTCGATACCGAGGCACACATCGGCGACGTGCAGTACGTGGTTCTCGGCGCCGGGCAGGTAGGCGCGGACGTTGCGCAGGGCGAAGGCGGCCATGTCCTCCCGCGCCTCGTAGGAGATGACGCGGCCCGCGGGCCCCACGGCCCGCAGGAGCGCCAGGGTGAGGGCGCCGGAGCCGATGCCCGCCTCAAGGACCGTCGCGCCGGGGAAGATGTCGCCGTAGACCAGGATGGGCCCCATCTCCTTGGGATAGATGATGTTCGACTTGCGGGGCATGTGCATGACGTAGTCGACGAGGGTGGGCCGCAGGGCGATGAGGCGATGGCCCATGTGGGTCCGCAGGCGGGAGCCCTCGTCCCGGCCGATGATCTCCTCGTGCGGGAGACGGCCCAGGTGCGTATCGACGACCTTGCCGCGGCCCAGGGTGCGCACGTAGCGCCGGTCGCGGGCATCGATGAGGAGGACGAGGTCGCCCTCGGCGAAGGGACGGCTCATGGCGAGGCTATTCTAGCAAGGAACGGGGAATGCCCTAACCCCCTGGCCCCCTTCCCTAAAGAGGAAGGGGGTATCGTCCCTCTCCC
>CAZKTO010000094.1:0-6344 GCA_964555685.1 uncultured Dehalococcoidia bacterium | reverse complement strand
TCAAGGTCATAGAGAGCAAGAGCACCGACCCCAACGCCCCCGAGTACAAGTGCATCCACGAGCTGATGAACGCCGTGGACAGCAGCATTCCGATGCCGGCGCGGCCCAAGGACAAGCCGTTCCTCATGCCCATTGAGGACGTCTTCGGCATCAAGGGCCGGGGCACCGTCGTCACCGGCCGTGTGGAGCGGGGCATGGTCAAGGTGGGCAACGAGGTCGAGATCGTCGGCTTCGGCGAGACGAAGAAGACCGTCGTCACCGGTGTCGAGATGTTCCACAAGATCCTCAACGAGGGCGAGGCTGGCGACGCCGTCGGCTGCCTCCTGCGCGGCATCGAGCGCGAGCAGGTCGAGCGGGGCCAGGTCCTGGCCGCCCCCGGCTCCATCAAGCCCCACACCGAGGCCGACGCCGAGGTCTACGTCCTCTCCAAGGAGGAGGGCGGCCGCCATACCCCCTTCTTCACCGGCTACAAGCCCCAGTTCTACATCCGCACCATGGACGTGACGGGCGAGATCGCGCTGCCCGATGGCGTGGAGATGATCATGCCGGGCGATAATACGCGCATGAAGGTGAAGCTCATCGCGCCCGTGGCGCTGGAGGATGGCCTGCGCTTCGCTATCCGCGAGGGCGGGCGCACCGTGGCCGCCGGCGTCTTCACCAAGGTCACCACCTAGCCCCAGGGGCGCCTGGCGTACCTGAACGATAGACGACTCCCATGGCGAAAAAAGGCGAGAACCGGTCCCACATCACCCTGGCCTGCGGCGAGTGCCGCGAGCGCACGTACCTGACCTCGAAGAACCGCCGGAACGATCCGGGGCGCCTCGAGCTCAAGAAGTACTGCCCGCGGTGCCGCAAGCACCAGGTCCACCGCGAGGTGCGGTAGGTCATGGCGACGCGAAGGACCGCCGAGGGGCAGCCTGCGCTGGCGCGCGCCGCGCGCAACCTGCCCGCTGGCTTCATCGGCGAGGTCTGGGCCGAGCTCAAGAAGGTCGTCTGGCCCACCCGCGAGGAGGCCACGCGCCTGACCATCATGGTCCTCACCGTCTCCGTCGTCATCGGCGTGATCCTGGGCCTCATCGATGTCGGGTTCTCGGTCCTCATTCGCAAGATCATCTGAGACGGTCGCAATGGCCGCGCAGCGAGCGCATAGCACCATGGTGAGACAAGACGAAGAGACCCAAGCCCTCGAGGCGCGGTGGTACGTCATTCACACCTACTCAGGGTACGAGGACCGGGTCAAGAAGAACCTGGACCAGCGCATCCAGACCATGGACGCCAAGGACCGGATCTTCGAGGTCGTGGTGCCCACGGAGGACGAGATGGAGATCCGGGACGGCCAGCGCCGCACCGTGGCCCGCAAGGTCTTCCCGGGCTACATCCTTGTCCACATGGTCATGGATGAGAAGAGCTGGTACGTGGTGCGCAATACGCCGGGCGTCACCGGCTTCGTCGGCTCGGGGAACCGGCCCATCCCGCTGGAGGAGCAAGAGGTCAAGACGATCCGGCGGCAGATGGAGGCCGAGGCGCCGCGCGTGAAAGTGGGCTTCACCAAGGGCCAGAGCGTCCGCATCACCGATGGCCCCTTCGCCGAGTTCATCGGCGTGGTGGACGAGATCTCTCCGGACAAGGGCAAGGTCAAGGTGCTCCTCTCGTTCTTCGGGCGGGAGACGCCGGTGGAGCTGGACTTTCTGCAGATCGAGAAGCTGTAAGGGCCGCGCGGGCGGGCCGGGCGGCGCCCGGCAGCCAGGCATGGCGGCTGGAGGGGAAGGGCATGGCGAAGAAGGTAGCGGCGGTCGTCAAGGTGCAGTTGCAGGCGGGGCAGGCCTCGCCGGCGCCGCCGCTGGGGCCGGCGTTGGGCCAGCACGGCGTCAATATCATGCAGTTCGTCAAGGACTACAACGCCCGGACGGCCAGTATGGCCGGTCAGGTGGTCCCGGCCGAGATCACCATCTACGACGATCGCTCCTTCACGTTCATCACCAAGACGCCGCCGGCGGCGTCCCTGCTGAAAAAGGCCGCGGGGGTGGAGAAGGGGAGCGGGAATACCCCCCGCGAGAAGGCCGCCGGGTTCGTCACTCCCGCGAAGGTCCGGGAGATCGCCGAGCTCAAGATGAAGGACCTGAACGCCGTGTCGATCGAGGGGGCCGTCCGCATGATCGAGGGGACGGCGCGCTCCATGGGGATCGACGTGCGTGAGGCGGAGCAGCCGGTGCAGTCATGAGCAACCATGGGAAGAAGTATCTCGAAGCGGTGAAGCTGGTCGACCAGGAGAAGCGGTACGCCCCGGACGAGGCGCTGGACCTGGCCAAGAAGAGCTCCTACGTCAAGTTCGACGCCAGCGTCCAGGTGCACCTGCGCATGGGCGCCGATCCCAAGCAGGCCGAGCAGCAGGTCCGGGGTGTCGCGCTCCTGCCCAACGGCCTCGGCAAGGTGGTGCGCATCCTCGTCTTCTGCCAGGGCGAGGACGTGCGCGCCTCCCAGGCCGCGGGGGCCGACTTCATCGGCGACGACGAGACGATCAAGAAGATCGAGGGCGGGTGGGTGGACTTCGACATCGCCATCGCCACGCCCGATATGATGGGCAAGGTGGGGCGCCTGGGCCGGGTCCTGGGCCGGCGCGGGCTGATGCCGAACCCCAAGGGCGGGACCGTCGTCCCCAGCGGCGACCTGCCCCGCTCCATCGGTGAGGCGCGCAAGGGCCGCCTCGAGTTCCGGATGGACCGCTCGGGGGTCATCCACGCCTCGGTGGGCAAGGTCAGCTTCGAGCAGGACAAGCTCATGGAGAACCTGACCTCCGTCGTGGAGGCGGTGGTGGCCGCCAAGCCCGCCTCTATCAAAGGCGTGTACGTCCGCTCGGCGTCCCTGAGCACCGCCATGGGCCCCTCCATCAAGCTGGACGTGGGCGCCGTCACGAGTCTGAAGTCGAGGTAGCCAGGAGCCTTCGGGCCGAACACGACATAACGCAGCCATTGTGCCAAAGACAGCGGGCGGGCCCCAGGGCCGTAAGGCTCCCGCCGAGGCGAGACAGGCGCAACCGAACGCGGCGATGCATCGTTCGCCCTTGGAGCCCCGTGTCTCCCGGCACGGGGCTCCTCTTTGAGCGGAGGGAACGTCATGCCAACGAAAGAGAAAGAGCAACAAGTCCAAGCGCTCCAGGACAAGATCGCGCGCTGCACCATCGCTGTCTCCACGGAGTTCCGGGGCCTGACGGTGCCGCAGATGAACGAGCTGCGGCGCAAGCTCCGGGAGAGGAAGAGCGAGTATGTGGTGGTGAAGAATACGCTCTTGGGCATCGCCGCGGACCGGGCAGGCAAGCCGGCCCTGCGGCAGGTCGTCAAGGGCCCCACGGGCATCGCGTTCGGCTATGGCGACGTGGTGGAGCCGGCCAAGGCCCTCCACGACCACATCCAGGCCATGCGGCTGCCCGTCACCATCACCGGCGCGGTCATGGACGGCCAGCTGCTCCAGCCGGACGAGGTGCGGACCCTGGCGACGCTGCCGCCCAAGCCGGTGCTCATGGGCAGGCTTCTGGGCGCCGTCCTCGGCCCGCTCTATGGGCTCTCCTACATCCTCAGCTATCACACCGGGGCGCTGGCGCGTGCGCTGGATGCCCGCAGGAGGCAGCTCGAAGAGAGCACGGCGCCGAGCTCCGCGACGAACGAGCCGGAGGGAGCTCCGGCCTAGACCATGCAAGCATAAGGATGGAGGAAGACCATGCCGCTCACGAAGGAAGAGATCTTTGACGGGGTCAAGGGCCTCACGGTCTTGGATGTGGCCTGGCTGGTGAAGCAGCTAGAGACGGAGTTCGGCGTGAGCGCTGCCGCGCCGGTGGCCGTCGCCGCCCCCGCTGCCGCCGCCCCCGCCGCCGCCGCCGAGGAGAAGACGGAGTTCACCGTCGTCCTCAAAGAGGTGGGGCCCAACAAGATCAACGTCATCAAGGCGGTCCGCGAGGTCACCAGCCTGGGTCTGAAGGAGGCCAAGGACCTGGTGGAGGCGGCGCCGAAGCCCGTCGTCGAGAAGGTCCAGAAGGACGCCGCCAACGAGGCCAAGAGGAAGCTCGAGGCGGCGGGCGCCAAGGTCGAGGTCAGCTAGCCGCCGGCTGCGCGGCGCGCTGCCAAGAACGCCACCGGCCCGGGCCGAAGCCCGGGCCCGGTGTGGTCCCGGCCCGTCCGCCTGGGCGGGGCCCGTGTTGCCCACCCAGCCGCACGGCGCCGGCCCGAGTCGCTGCACCGAACACAACGGGCGCGATTCGAGCGAGAACCCCGAGGAGTGCTCCTCGGGGTTCTCTTTTCCTATGGGCTGGACGTCCGCAGCACAGCTCCCGCTATCGAGACCAGACTCTCGCCCTCCGCATCGGCGGGGCGTGCCAGGCGCCTCTTCCGCGTCCGCGCCGCAGGGGGCTACACTCAGTCGCGCTGGTGATGCGCACGAGCGCCGCCGGCGGACGGAGGGCGTGTCATGGCCACGATGAGCCTGGCGCCGGGGACGGCCGTCGAGTATCTCCCGCGGATCCGGGACCTGCCCGCCGGGGAGCGCCCCCGCGAGCGCCTGATCCACTACGGCGCCGCCGCTCTGAGCAACGCCGAGCTCATCGCCATCCTGCTGCGCACCGGCGTCCCTGGCGAGAGCGCGCTGGGGGTGGCCCAGCGCCTGCTGGTCCGCTTCTCCGGCCTGCGCGGGCTGGCGACGGCCAGCCACGGCGAGATCGCCGCCGAGCGGGGCCTCAGCGACGCCAAGTACTGTCACCTCATGGCCGCCCTCGAGCTGGGCCGGCGCCTGGCCTCGGCGGTCCCTCAGGACCGGGCGGTGGTCCGCACACCGGCTGATATCGCCCATCTCCTCATGCCCGAGATGTCGCTGCTGGGCCAGGAGCACCTCCGGGTCGTTCTCCTTTCCACCAAGAACCAGGTCCTGGGCGTCCACCAGGTCTACGTGGGCACCGTGAACACCTCGCTGGTCCGGGCGGCGGAGGTCTTCCGGCCGGCGGTGCGGGAGAACGCGCCCTCGATCATCGTCGTCCACAACCACCCTTCGGGCGACCCGGCCCCCAGCGCGCAGGACGTAGAGCTCACGGGGCAGCTCCGGCAGGCGGGCGAGGCGCTGAACGTGGCCCTGCTCGACCACGTGGTGATCGGCCACGAGCGGTTCGTGAGCATGAAGGAGCGGGGGCTGGGATTTCCAGCCTTGGGGGCGGCCGCCGCGGGAGGCTGACCGGCCCGGTGACCGTCCCTCGGGAGGCCGGTGCGCAGGGGCTCATCGACGCCAGCACGGGGCGGCGGTGGACCGGGGCCACCGCCGGCGGGCTCATGCTCGCCCCAGGCGGCGGCGTGCTGCTCAAGCTGATGACGTGAGGCCCGGATGGCCGCGGCATCTGCTATCATCGAGCGCGCTGGCCGGTCCACGGCCACGGCGGAGCGGACGATGACCCTGACCGGCAAGGCGGCGATCGTGACGGGCGGCGCCAGTGGCATCGGGCGGGCGTGCGCCATCGCCCTGGCCCGGCGCGGCGCGCGCGTGGCCGTGCTCGACATCAACGAGGCCGGCGCCTGGGAGACCGTCCAGAGCATCCAAGGCGCGGGCGGCGACGCCGTCGCGCTCCGGTGCGACATCACCGATGAGGGCCAGGTGGAGCGCGCGGTGAGCGAGGTCGTGACCCGCTTCGGCCGGATCGACGTGCTCGTCAACAACGCGGGCAAGGGGGGAGGCGGCTCCTTTCACGAGCTCCCCCGCCCGCAGATCGACCAGCAGATCGCGGTGAACCTCACGGGGCATCTCCTGGTGAGCCAGCGGGTCCTCAGGCATATGGTCGCCCAGGGTGGCGGCAGGATCGTGAACATCGCCTCGGAGGCAGCGACCTCGGGCGTCGATCGCGCGGCCGTCTACAGCGCGGCCAAGGGAGGCATCGTGAGCTTCACGAAATCGCTGGCCAAGGAGTACGCCCCGCACAAGATCACGGCCAACTGCATCTGCCCGGGCCCTATCGATAGTCCCCTGTTCCAGGCGTTCGTGCAGCGCGACCCCGAGCGCGCCCGCCGGTACATCGACCGTATCCCTATGAAGCGGGCGGGCACGCCGGAGGAGGTGGCCGCCGCCGTCGCCTTCCTGGCCTCGGACGCCGCGAGCTACGTCACCGGGATCGTGCTGGGCGTGGACGGCGGCTTTGCCATGGCGCCCTAAGCGCCTATCCGAAAACCTCGGCGGTTTAGAATGTCATCCAAGCACAAGCGAGATCCAGCCTGCCCTCACCCCCGGCCTACGGCCACCCCCTCTCCGACCCGGAGAGGGGGCAGGGGGATAGGCCTGGGTATTTCTGTCATTCTGAACGAGTCTGCGAGTGAAGAATC
>CAZKTO010000093.1:0-6620 GCA_964555685.1 uncultured Dehalococcoidia bacterium | reverse complement strand
GCCCGAGTGGCATGAGCGAAGACGAGGTTTAGCAATCAATGCTCGGCTCTGTAAAGGGAGAGGGGTGGAACCCCCTTCCCGGCGCGGGAAGGGGGCGGAGTTAGGGCCTGTCCTGAGCGAAGCCGAAGGGTCCCCCTACCGCTCCCAGACGATCCGCCCGCCCACCATCGTCCAAAGCGGCCTGATCGCCTTGATCGTCTCCGGATCCACCGCCAGCGGGCTCGCATCCAGGAGCGCCAGGTCCGCCAGCATGCCCGGCGCGATGGCGCCCCGGTCGTGCTCGTCCGAGGAGGCGTAGGCTGCGGCCGCCGTGTGCATCGCCAGCGCCTCGGCGGGCGAGACGGCGTGCTGGGCGCCCAGCACGGCCCCGCGGGCCGTCCTGCGGGTCACGGCGGCGCCCATCGACGCGAAGGGGTCCAGCGGCGCTACGGGTGCGTCCGACCCGAAGGCCACGCGCAGGCCGGCCCGCCGCAGCCCGCCGACGGCGTAGAGCCAGGGCCGCTGGTCCGGCGGCGCCTGCGCCAGATACCGGTCGCCGTTGGCCGCGACAAAGCCCGGCTGCGTCACGACGATCAGCCCAGCCGCGCGCAGCCGCTCCGCCAGCGCCGGCGGACAGACGCCGCAGTGCTCGATCCGGTGGCGGTGGTCGTGCAGCCGCAGGCCGAAGGCCGCAATGTCCGGCGCCTCCGCCAGCGACCGCGCCAGCGCCTGCTCCACCGCGTCCGCCGCCGCCTCGACGCCGCGCTCCCCGGCGCAGTGGAAGGCCACCTGGTAGCCCGCGCGATGGGCCGCGTAGACGAGCTCCCGCAGCTCGTCCCGGCGGGGGAGCACCGGGTCGCCCGTCTCGTTCAGCATGATCTTGACCGCGCCCACGCTCAGGGCCGGATCGCCCGCGCCGAAGAAGAGATCGCGGGCCCGCAGCTCGTCCAGATCGCCCGGGCCGACCATCTTGTGCACCCGCACCGGCAGACGCCCGGCCTGGCGCATCGCCTGGAGCCGGTCCCACTGAGCGATGGCGCCCGTGGCCGTCGCCTCATGGATGGAGGTCACTCCCAGCGAGAGGAGCTCTCGCAGCGCCCGGTCGAGGCCCGCGTCTAGCTCCGCCTCCGTCACCGTCGGAGCCCTCGCCGGCCCCGACGAGTCGGGGTCCATTTCGAGGAGGAGCCCTGTGAGCTCGCCCGTCGAAAGATCGCGCTCGATCAGGCCGCCGGGCGTCTCCGGCGTCTCGCCCGTGATCCCCAGGCGCTCCATGGCGAGGCTGTTCAGGACGCAGGCGTGCCCCGACCGGTGCGTCAGCTTGACCGGATTGGCAGGCGCCGCCACGTCCAACTCCCGCCGCGTCGGATGGCGGCCCTCGGCCAGGTGGAAGTCGTCGTAGCCCCAGCCGCGCAGCCAGGCGCCAGAGGGCGTCGCCGCAGTCCGCCGCGCCAGCGCCTCCTGGATCCCGGCGATGGAGCGGACCGCCCCGGGGCTGCAATCGACGCTCACGAGGTTCGCCGCGTACGCGAACAGGTGGATGTGGGCGTCGATCAGGCCGGGGATGAGCGTCTTGCCCTGGCAGTCGATGACGCGGACGCCGGGCGAGCGCCGCTCCTGTGCGTCGCCAGCCTCCCCCACCCACACGACGCGCTCGCCCTCGATGCCGACGGCTCCGGCGCGGGGCATGGCCCGATCGCCCGTGATCACGTCGGCGTTGGCGAGGATGAGGCTGGCGGTAGGTCCGGTCACGGCGGCCCTGGCGAGCGAGAGGAAGGCTACCGGCCCAGGGTCATCTGGTCCCGAGGCGAGGCGACCGGCGAGCCGACGCCCGCCAGCGAGGCGAGGTGGGCGCAATCGTTGACGGCGGTGATGACCCGCGCCTCGCCCTGGACGCGGACGGTGGTGATGGAGCAGTTGCCGACACCGAATCGCGCCACCCCAGTGAAGGGCAGGTCCAGGAAAGCGTAGAGGGCGGCGTTGATGAAGCCTCCGTGGCACACGATGGCCACCCGTTCCTCACTCGCGCCGTGGGGCGCCAGCACCAGATCGTGCATCGCCGCGGCCACCCGCTCGCCGAACGCCGCGGCCCCCTCGCCGCCGTGCTTCGAGAAGTCCAACACCATGGGGCCCTTCCCGGTGACCATGCTGGAGATAGCCTTGCGCGCGTCCTCCGGTCTGGCGATGCGCAGGGCGCCGATATCGATCTCCCGGAAGCGCGGGTCCACCCGCACCGGCCTCTCGGTGGCGGCGGCCACGGCCTCGGCCGTATGACGCGCCCGCAGGAGCGGGCTCGCGTACAGATGGTCGATGCGAGCGCCGGCGAGTCGCGCCGCCAGGAGCTCCGCCTGCCGCCGTCCCAGCTCCGTCAGCGGCGCTCCTTCGCCATAGGATGTCGCGCCGTCCCGCTGCGTGTAGTCGGCCTCGCCGTGCCGGATGAGGAGCAGTTCCATGCCGCAGACTCCCTGAGTGCTACAGAGGCGAGCATTAGTTGCTAAACCCAGACTCCGCCGGTCGGCGCCGGACCTCTCCCTCTTATCCCTCCCCTGAAGGGGGAGGGACGATACGCAGGAGAGCCGTTATTGCCCCTTCCCATTCAGGGAAGGGGACAGGGGTTAGGTCTCCGTCGGCCTAAGCGAAGATGCGGTTTAGCTTTCAATGCACTGATCAATAGGCCCATTATAGCGGCTGGCGGCGCGGGCCTCCCGAGCGATCGGGGCTTTCAGGCGTGCCCCTGCCGCCCGCGCTGTGCCATAATCTAGGGGCGCCCCGCGGCGCCAGGATTCGGGGCGCCCGCGCCCCCACGGCGAGGTGCCATGGAGGGAGAGAACGTCACGGAGCTGGTGACCCACCTGGTCTTCCAGCTCACCGCCATCCTCCTCGCCGCCAAGCTCGCCGGCGAAGTCTGCGAGCGCTGGCTCAAGGTCCCGCCCGTCATCGGCGAGCTCCTGGCCGGCGTCGCCATCGGCCCCTTCGCCCTGGGCCAGTTCGACATCACCTCCGGCTTCGGACCCCTCTTCCCCACGCCCGAGGGCTACGGCCAGGGCGGCTCCATCATCCCCGTCTCCACCGAGCTCTGGTCCATCGGCCAGATCGGCGCCATCGTCCTCCTCTTCCTGGCGGGCCTCGAGACCAACGCCAAGCTCTTCTTCAAGTACGCGGGGCCCGGCCTCGCCGTGGCCGCGGGCGGCGTTGCCCTCCCGTTCCTCTTCGGCGTCCTCGCCACCATCGCCTTCGGCAAGGCCGACGGCTTCGGCGACCCGGCGGCCCTCTTCATGGGCGCCGTCATGACCGCCACGTCCGTCGGCATCACCGCGCGCGTCCTCAGCGAGCGCAAGAAGCTGGACACGCCCGAGGGCGTCACGATCCTGGGCGCCGCCGTCATCGACGACGTGCTGGGCATCCTGATCCTGAGCGTGGTGGTGGGCATCGCCGAATCGGGCGGCGTCTCGGGCGGCGAGGTCTTGAAGGTCGGTGTCAAGGCCGTCGGGTTCTGGCTGGGCCTCACGGCCATCGGATTCCTCCTGGCGCACCGCCTCTCGCGCATCGGGCTCGGGTTCAAGGCCAACGGCGCCGTCCTGGGCCTCGCGCTCGCCCTCGCGCTCCTCGCCTCGGCGCTGGCCGAGCAGGCCGGCCTGGCGATGATCATCGGGGCCTACTCCATCGGCCTCGCCCTCTCCGGGACCCGGCTCAAGGAGGTCCTGGAGCGGCAGCTCGTTCCCGTCGCCCACGCTCTCGTCCCCGTCTTCTTCGTGGTCATGGGGACGCTCGTAGACCTGGGCTCCATGAAGAGCGCCATCGGCCTCGGCGTGGTGATCACGGCCCTGGCCATGGTGGGCAAGGTCGTTGGGGCGGGCCTCCCGGCGCTGGGCGTGGGCTTCAACCTCCGCGGGGCCACGCGCATCGGTATCGGCATGCTCCCCCGGGGCGAGGTGGCCCTCATCATCGCGGGCGTCGCCCTGGCCGAGGGGGTCATCGGGCAAGACCTCTTCGGCGTCGCCATCATGATGACCGTCGTGACGACCGTCGTGGCGCCTATTCTCCTCGTGCCCGCGTTCGACCGGCCGGGATCGGGGCTGCGGCCCCGACGCGCCGGGGGCAGCGGGCCTCCAGGAGCCGCCCGCCGGCCTGCGGATGGCGGGCAGGGAGATGCGGGGGCTTGATAGGCGGACGGCGCGCCAGGGGTGAGTCCAGAGAAGGGACCAGTCCCTTCGGAGTGAACAAATCGCCCAGATGGGCGGGCCGGAGCCTGCCCTGAGCGAAGCCGAAGGGTGCCCGCCCATCTGGGGCAACCACGGGGGGTTGCCCCTACGTAAGGAAAAATTCACAACCTCTGAGCTTGCCGAAGGAATGTGCCCCCATATCCTCCGCGTTTGTGAGCGTCTGCGTGGCAGGGCACCCATCCTTGGCGAGGGGTGAATGGCCAAGGTTGGCTCCCGGCACTGCCGGGCAAAAAGGCGGCGTCCTCTGGGTGAGTGCAGAGGACGCCGGATAGGCGCCCTTCCCGCTAAGGAAGGGCAGGGACGAAGTGCGCCCGTGAGGCGCCGGGCGCGAGGGCCGCCCGCAGCCCTGGTCGGGACAAGGCCGCGGACTTGTTAGCTGGGTATCGCGTACTCCTTCTTACCCCTTTCCATCTGGGCGAGCTTCACCGTTCCCCACTCCCAGTCTCTATCCACACTTGTTGAAGCCGCAGGCGTGGCACATGAGGCAGCCCTCCTGGTAGGAGAGCTTGCCGGAGCAGTCCGGGCAGCGCATGCTCTGGGTTGCGGCGGCGCCGTGGGCCTCGCGCAGTGCGGCATCGGCCTGCGGTGAGCCCGTCTGCGAGGCCGGGTTGAAGAGACCCAGCTGCGCCCCGTGCATCGTCCGCTCGTCGAAGGCCACGGCCCCCGGGCCACCGGACTCGCGGCTGTGCCGCGAGAGGGCCAGGGCGAGGGCGTCCGGCACCGAGCGCACCATGACGCCATCGTCCCACGCCGGACAGCAGGTGATCCCCCGCAGCTGCTCCACGACGGCGTTGATGTCCACGCCCGACCGCAGCGCCAGCGAGATCAGCCGCGAGAGGGCGTCCAGCTGGGCCGCGTCGCAGCCGCCGACCTTGCCCACCGTCGTGAAGATCTCGAAGGGCCTCCGCTCGCCATCCACGTTGACGGTGACGTAGACGTTTCCATGGCCGCTGCGGACGCGGTGGGTGACGCCGGCCAGGACCGTTGGGCGCTCCCGCGGCCGCCTGGGGACCGGCCCGGCGGCGATCTCCTCCGCCTCGGCGAGCACGCCCGGCGGCTGGGGTGCGCTGGACGCCGCCTCCACGCTGGCGGGCTCGCTGCCTTCGGCGGCGTGCGGGGTCTGCTCCTGCTGGACGCCCTGCCGCGCCCGCTCCGTCTGGCCCGTGCTCAGCACCTGCACGCTCTTGGACCCATCGCGATAGATCGTCACGCCCTTGCAACCCGTCTGGTAGGCCTGGAGGTAGACGGTCCGGACGTCATCGACGGTGGCCTCGTGGGGGAAGTTGGCCGTCTTGGAGACGGCGTTATCCGTGTGCGTCTGGAAGGCCGCCTGCATCCGCACGTGCCACTCGGGCGTGATGTCGTGGGCGGTGACGAAGAGGCGCTGTACCCACTCCGGGATGCCCAGCATGCCGCGCACGCCACCCCGCTCGGCCAGCTCCCGCATCAGCCCCTCGCTATAGAAGCCCTCCCGGCGGGCCACGGCCTCGAAGTACGGGTTCACCTCCACCAGGCGCGTGTTGTCCATTACATTGCGGACGTAGCTCAGGGCGAAGAGGGGCTCGACGCCGCTGGAGCAGTTGGCGATGATGCTGATGGTGCCGGTGGGCGCGATGGTCGTGCGGGTGGAGTTGCGCAGGCGCTTGGGGCCCAGCGGGCCGCCGGGGCCGTAGACGCTCCGGTCCCACAAGGGGAAGACGCCCCGCTCCTCGGCCAGCGCTCCCGAGGCCTCGTCCGCCGCGTCCTGAATGAACGCCATGACCCGCTCCCCCAGCGCCAGCGCCTCCTCGGAGTCGTACGGGACCCCCAGGACCAGCAGCAGGTCCGCCCAGCCCATGACCCCCAGCCCGATGCGCCGGATGTTCAGCGAGACGCGCTGGATCTGCTCCACCGGGTACCGGTTCATCGTCACCACGTTGTCCAGGAACCGGACCGCCGTGTAGACGATGCGCTCCAGCCGTTCCCAGTCGATGGCCGGGCAGAGCTCGTCGGTGACCATCCTGGCGAGGTTGATGGAGCCCAGGTTGCAGGAGTCATAGGAGTAGAGGGGCTGCTCGCCGCAGGGGTTGGTGGCCTCGATGGGCCCCAGCTCCGGCACCGGGTCGCCCGTCTTCCACGCGCTCTGCACCAGCTCGCCGAAGACGCGGCGGGCGTCCAGCCGGCCGGCGGGCTGACGCGTTCGTGGGTTGACGAGCTCGTACTCGCCCCCCGCCTCGACGGCCTTCATGAACACGTCCGTCACGGCCACCGAGATGTTGAAGTTCTGGATGGACCTATCGTCGTCCTTGGAGTGGATGAACTTGAGGACGTTGGGAGAGGCCAACGGGGGATCGGCTCATTCGGGACTCTCGGGGGCTCCGTGCCCGGCTGAGCAGCGACGACCTTGACACGGTCGAGGCCGGAGCGCTATGTCTTCGGCTG
>CAZKTO010000092.1:0-6699 GCA_964555685.1 uncultured Dehalococcoidia bacterium | reverse complement strand
ACCCACCGGAAGGCCATCTCGTCGTAGAGAAAGCGCACGTGCATCGAGGAATCGGCGCGCAGGCCCTCGCCGCCTTTCGTGATCGTCACGTACTCGTTGAGGTTGACCAGGAAGATGTCGCCCTGCGTGCCGAGCGCCTCGGCCTGCTCGATCTCGATCACTGGCTTGCCGAGCAAGAGGCCGTTGGGGGCCTGCGTCAGCGCGCCCGGCGGCAGCCAGACGGGCTGCTGGCCGATCGCCATCAGCGGGAGCTGGGTCATCACGTCGGGATGGATGAGCCAGATGGCCCCGCCCTTGAGGCGCGAGGGCATCCGCGCGTACATCTTCAGCACGTTGGCGGGGACCACGGTGGCGGCGACCTGCGAGCCTTCCTTCGCCACCGAGACGAAGCTGGGATGCAGGAAGAACCCCGTGCACTTCCCCACGCCATCGCCGCGGACGATCTCGTTGTCGATGGTGAACGCGAACTCCGACTCGAAGGCGCCCCCGAGCAGGCTCTCCAGCGCCGACGCATCCCGGATCAGGCGCTCCGTGGCGTAGGCCAGCCCCATGATCTCTTCCAGCTTGAGTTCGCCCTTGCCGATCTTCGGCTGCTTGGCCGTGACGGTCGCCGCTTCGGATTTGCGGAAGACCTGGACGCCGCCCCAGCGTGAGCCCGTCGCCCGGCTGGTCTCGTCGATGTAGGGGTACTCCAGGCTGTCGAAATCCGCCCCGATGGGGATGTTGCGCGTTCGCGGCAGCAGGACTGCCTGCTCACGGGCGCGATCCAGCATGGCCGTGGACCAGTCCTTCCGGACCAGGTAGCCGCCATCTGAG
Source organism: uncultured Dehalococcoidia bacterium (assembly GCA_964555685.1). GTDB lineage: Bacteria > Chloroflexota > Dehalococcoidia > SHYB01 > SHYB01 > CAZKTO01. The sequence continues at coordinate 5,883 of CAZKTO010000092.1, read as the reverse complement.
GGGATCCCGACCGACATCCCGCTGGCGGCGGCCTGATAGACGTCCATCTTGCGACGGAGCAACTCGGCGTGGGGACCGAAGCGACCCGCCACGACGGAGGAGGAGGCGCAGGCGACGGCCTGGAGGAACTCCCCGAACCCGGTGAACTCGTCGGCCCGGATCTGTCCAGGATTCCCGACCGTGCGGGCGTCGAGAGCCCCTCCCGCGTCTCGGAGGATGGCACTTCGCTCGTGCTCTTCGAGGCGCGTTTCCGCCTCGATCTCCACCCGGGTCGTCTCGAGGTCAGCCTTGAGGGTATCCAGCTCGGTCAGGATCTCGTCGCGTCGGGTCTTCTCTTCGGGGGTGAGGAGGCGCTTCTCTGCCTCGGCCTTGTCCCCGATCGAGTGGCCTTCCTTGGCGAGTTCGGCCTTGCGGCGGTCCAGATCAGCCTGATGGGCGAGCAGCTGCCGGTGGCGCTTCGTCATGCCCGTTCTCCTCTGGTGCCGGGCATGAAAAAAGCGTGGGAGCCCCGGCACCACGATGGTTTGTGGTTGCCAGCAGCTCACACGCGCTCGAAGGAGCCGTGCGTCTTGCTGCGCCAGCCGCCCCTTCACCGCCGATCGTAGGATCGCGGAGTGTCAGGGGCGACCCACTACTACTAACGGCTTAGACTATACGGCGAACCCGTGGGGACCTGTCAAGAGATTCTTCAGGGCGATAGTCTTTACACATAGACGGCTACGCCATGTTCAACAGCAATGAGGCGGAATCGCAACTGGCCGAATACGCCTGAATCAACGGTCAGATTCGGCTCCATGGCAGTCGGCGGTGGGGGGACACATGGGAAACAGAGAACTGCTGGCGGAGGCTCTTGAACCCGCACTTCTCGCCATCCCTTGCGATCACCCTCTTCGAAGTAAACCCGCGCAATCATCGCCGCCAACGATCCTACCATGGATTACTTTTCAGGTCCGCTCGGCCAGCAGGCGCCGGAGTTCGCCGATCTCCTCTGTGGCCGTCGGGATCGCCGGCGGGGCCTCAGCCGCCAGACTGGCCGCCACACGCTTCCGTCCGCCAGCCAGAAGCCCGACCACCTGATCAAGCGTCCCCAGGGCGTCCACCATGTTCCCCCGCAGGGCATCCCAGGCTGACACGATCCGCCCCTCCCCGAACCCGTCCCGGACGGCCGGCTCCTTGACATCCCGGCCTCGCGCCACGGCGCGGACGAAGGTGTCGTAATACTGGTCTACCCGGCGCTGCATGTTGGCCCGGGCCTCGTCATCCAGGGGTTCGAACTCGCTCCCCTCGTTCTTGAAGCGTCCGGCGGTGATGAAGGTATATTTGACGCCCATCGTCGCCGCCATCTTCGACACGTCCCGATGCACCCCGATCACGCCGATGCTGCCCACCTGGCCGCTCGGGGTCACGATCAGCTCGTCGGCCTGCGAGGCGATCCAGTAGGCGGCGCTGGCGGCCGTGGCGTTCGCCATCGCCACGATGGGCTTCGGACCCCGGGCCTTGAAGATCGTGTCCGCGAGTTCCTCGACGCCGAACACGCTCCCGCCCGGGCTATCCACGTCCAGGACGATGGCGCTCACGTCAGGATTCTCGACCGCCTTGAGCACGGCACCGCGGAGCTGCTCCGTGGACATCCCTCCGCTCATCGCCGTGAAGAGGTTCATCCGGTGGGCGAGGACGCCGAACACCGGCAGGATCAGGACCGAGCCCGCCGCCTGCGCCGCCGGCCGGGGCGGCGCCTCGCCCACACGTACCCGGATTTCCTCGTCGGTGAAGATGCCTCCCTCCAAGCGGATCTGGATCACCTCCAGCATCGCCTCGAGGGCGCTGGGAATCATGGCCCACGGGTAGTCCTCGACGAACTTCGCCACGCGGTCGTATCGCTTGCTCATCCGTCTCCCTCCTCCAAGGCCAGCCGCGCGAGATGCGCCGGCGCGTCGCGTTCCCATTCGTCCAGGGCCTCGAGGCCCCGCTCAAGCACCTCGGCGCAGTGCGCGGCCCCATAGCGCCGGGCCGCGGGTTCATCGAGAAAGAGCGCCTCCGTCAGCGCGTCGGCGTACTGCCCGTAGAACGCCCCGACCCAGCGCATCCAGCCCTCTCGATCCGTGGCATACCGCGGGGACCACTTGCGAATCGCCGCGATTTCCTTCCGCACCAATCGGCCCGCCACTTCGAGCACAATCGCCCGGGCCCGCGCGGCCCCATCTTCCTGCTCGTCGTCATCCATCGGCATGCGGCGGCGAGGGGGAACTGGCGGAACTGATGGCTCAGAACCTGGCTCCGTCCGCCCCTGGTTCGCGGATCGCTGGGGCCGATCCAGGCCGGGGATGGCGTTGTAGTTGAGCTGTCGCCGGACCTCGTTCTCGCTGAGCACGCCGTTCATAATGTATTTGGCGTGGGCCTCGGCGCGCGCCGCCATGTCCCCCCGGAGCAGCGCATCGACGAGAAACTCGGCGAAGAAATTGTCATCATCCACCAGGTCGCGGCCGATTGCATGTTCAAATGCCGTGAGCCAGGGGAGCATGGTGAAGTTGATGAAGCCGATGGTCTGCTGCTCGATCCCGGTGCCCCAGCTTGTGGACCGATCCACATCCGAGATCATATGGGGCGGGACGCGGAAGAATCGCGCGATGTCGCTCACGCTGGCCGAGTAGATTTCGATATACTGCGAGTCCCGCGCGCTGATTCCGATCGGCTCGAACTTGAGCCCCCCTTCGAGGATGGCGATGTTGTAGGCGCCCTGCACGCCCGCGTGCGTCTTGTGCCACTCGTCGCGGTTTGCCTCCCGCTGCGTCTTGGTCAGGCTGCCGGGAAAAACCAGGGCCCCCCGCCGCTCGGCCCCGCTCGCCCAGTAGCGGCCCGCGTACCCCTGCTGCGCCTGGGCGTTCCCGACGGTTTCGCGGGCATACTCGATCACCGAGATTCCGGTGATCCCGTCGTTGGAATAGCCCATGATGTGAGAGATCTCATCCTGGGTGAAGGCCACCTGGGGTCCTTTGGGCGGGCGATAGAGGTAGCCTCGGCGGTAGGTGTCCAACTGTGTCACCTGGACGCGATCGGGATGCAAAGGGATCAGCTGGCTCAGGCGTCCGACGGAATCTAGGACCTTGAGATTGTAAAAGTTCCCGCGGTGGAGAAGGTATGCCATCCCGAGCTTCTTCCACTCCGGTGCGGTTTGCCAGATGTTGGGCTGCTGATGGAGAAGCTTGTAAAGCTTGCGGTCGCGGGCGCGTTCTTTGCCTTCGTCCTCCAGGCGACGGTAATAAATCAAGGGCAGGTAGCCCACGACATCCGCCAGGAGGGTCACGCAGGCATAGACGGCGCTTAGCTTCATGGCGCTCTCGGGCGACACGGCCACGCCGGCGTGGACACGACTCCCCAAGGGATCCTTCTGGAACCAGAAGTCATCCCACGGGGCATAGGTCGCCCCCATGGGCTGTCCCGTGACAAGGGAGGTCAAGAGTCCCGCCATCAGCGTCTCCCCAGGTGAGGCCAGATCGCCGCGCCGAACAGCACCAGGCCGACGAGGATGAGCGCCGCCGGGCCCGAGTACCAGGCCACGCCGCCGGCGATGAGGGCGAGGCCCACGAGCGCCTCCAGGGCGTTCAGACGTTCCGGCGTCAGCGGGTTCTTCATACAAGCACCGTGAGCCGACCGGCCTGGGCCTGGCTCGTCGCCACCAGCCGCTTCAGCCCCGTCACCAGCGCCGAAATCCCGTCGATCCGCTCCATGCTCCGACCCTTGTCGGGTCGCTTCCGCCCGCCGCTGTCCATGAAGGGGACAACATTGGCCGCGCACCAAGCGAGGAGAGGATTTCCCCCATGGCGGAGCCGCCGCCCCAGGACGAGCCCCTCCAAGACAAGAGATGGGTCATTCAGCATCGCGCACGTTTGAGGGACGGGAACGACGGTGAAGCCGTCCTCATCCCGGAGCTGGAGCGCGAGCTGGGTGGCGAAGGCTTGGTCATAGCAAATCTCGCGGATGTCGTAGCCAGCCTCGCGAAGCCCCACGATGCACCGTCGGATTCTCCGGTAATCAATCACATTGCCCGGGGTCGCCTCCAGGAAGCCCTGATCCCTCCAGAGCTCGTAGGGCACTCGATCGGTCCGGCTCCGGGCGATGATTCCCTCCTCGGGGCACCAGAACCAGGCCAGGACGTCCACATTCCCGTGGACGACCAGCGCCGGCGCCTCCTCACCTTCGGGAGCCGCCTCGCCCTCCACAACCCCGCCCTCCGGCGCGACCACCTCCGCAGAGAAGTCATCATCGGGCACGATCAGCACCAGGGCCGCCAGATCCGTCGTCGTCGCCAGGTCCAATCCCGCCACACACGGCCGGCCCTTGAGGGCCTCGGGGTCGACCGGCGCCCCGCAGGCCGCCCACGACTCGGCCGTGAACCAGCGCGTAATGGATTCGCTCCAGGTGCAGAAGTTCAGGCGACGAACCAGGTTCTGCATGGCGGGGAGCTGGGTGGCATCCCGCACGCACCGGCGGAGATAGTCCCGGGTCACCGAGATATCCAGGTTGGGATTCGCCTTCAACCAGGTCCGCTCGTCCCGCCAGTCGTCACAGGATTGGCACCCTTCCTGGGGCATGGCGTGGCCCTGGGCCCGGCAGGGTTCACAGGGATCCAGGCCGCAGACGTAGCCGAACCACGTCTCGTTCTCCTCCGTCCCCTCGAGGATCCGCCGGGAGAGCTCGTGGTGCTGCCAGCAGACGGAGTGGCGGTCGTAGCCCGAGTTCGTGATCTCGCAGATGAGCGGTTGGCGGCGGCCCTTCACCCCCAGGCTCAGCTTGTCCACGACGACGGGGGTCGGGTGCTCGTGGATCTCGTCGATGAGGGCGGCGTGGACCCGCTTGGCATCCAGGGAACGCCCCTCGGAGGAGACCGGCCGCATGAAGGACCGGCTCGCCGGGTGGGCCAGGTTGTGCTCCCCGATGACCATCTCCGCCTGGAGCGCCGGGGAAATGCTCGCCATGGTCTTGGCGTCGTCGAACAGGATCCGCGCCTGCTCCCGCGTCACGGCGGCGGCGAAGACCTGAGCCCCTGGCTCCCCATCGCAGGTAAGCATGTAGAGGCCGATTCCCGCCAGCAGCGGGGTCTTCCCCGCCCCCTTCGCGGCCTCGATGTACGCGGTCCGGAACCGCCGGAACCCATCTGGGGCCAGCCACCCGAAGAGCGACCCTACGATGAACTGCTGCCAGGGCTCGAGCCGGAAGGGCTCCCCCGTCCGGTCGCCGGCGTCGTAGAGGCGGAGGTACTGCGGGAAGAAGCTGATGGCGTGGTCGGCCCGGGCGCCGTCGAACCGATAGCCGCGCGCGGGCAGCTCCCGGAGATCCCGGAGGTGCCGGTCGCAGGCGAGGCGGACCAGCCGGCCCGCCACTATGGTGCCGGCCTCGACAGCCCGGGCGTAGGTAGTGACCGGGTGGTCAGGGCGCGTCATGGCGCTTCCGTCGGAAAGCCTCGAGGGTGTCGGGTGCCGTGGCCGGCGAGTCCTTGTCGGGCGGCTGGCCTTCCGCCGGCGCGAGCCGGTAGAGCCGGTCCCAGATGTCATCGGCCGCCTGGTGGAGCTTGAGCCCCGCCGCGAACCGCGGGTCCATCTGGGGCCCGTTGCTCCGGGACTTCACGCGCTTCGCCTTGGCGCCCTGGTCGATCAAGCGCTTCGCCACCGCCTCGTAGTGCTGAGCCCGGGCGATCAACGCCTGCACCGCTTCGGAGGAGGCCCAGCGGCGCGGTCGTACCCGTCCCCCTCGGACGGCCCGAAGCTCCGGGTCCATCGGCAGCGGGCCACGACGTCCCATCGGTCATATCCCGTGCCGGGTTAGCACAACTGGGGCCCGTGAAAACTTGGCCGCACAACAAGAAGGCTCGCCAAGGGTCACTGT
>CAZKTO010000091.1:0-6891 GCA_964555685.1 uncultured Dehalococcoidia bacterium | reverse complement strand
GCCCGCCCGCGACGCAGCCGTCGGCGCCAACGGCGACCCGGCCTCCGGCGGCGACGCCCACGTTCGCCCCCACGCGCCCGCCCGCCACCGCCGTCCCGACGCCGGCGCAGGCCCCCACGAGCCCGCCCGTGACGCCGACCCGCGTCGAGCTCACCCCAAGCAGGGACGCAACCCTCTTTCAGGACGACGCCGGAGCAGTGGCCAACGGCGCGGGGGAGGGGCTCTTCGCCGGCTCCACGAACAATCGTTCGGTCCGGCGCGCCCTCGTCGCCTTCGATCTCACCTCCATCCCGCGGGGCTCCGTCGTCTCCCTCGTGGAGATCCGCCTCACCGTAACCCGCACCCAGTCGGATCCCCAGAACGTGGCGCTCCACCGGGTCGCGGCCGACTGGACCCAGGGCGCCTCCGATGCCGCTGGTAACGAGGGCGGCGGCGCTCCCGCCGCCACCGGCGACGCCACCTGGGTGCACCGCTCCTTCGACCGCACGCGGTGGGCGCGCCCGGGCGGCGATTTCGCCGAGACGCCCAGCGCCGGACTCTCCGTCGCCGGCGACGGGCCCGTCACCTTCCCCTCAACGACGCAGCTCGTCGCCGATGTCCAGAGCTGGGTCAACAGCCCGGAGCAGAACTTCGGCTGGGCCCTCGTCGGCAACGAGCGGGACGCCCAGACCGCCAAGCGCTTCGCCAGCCGCGAGGCGGCCGACGCGCGGGTTCGCCCGACCCTTATCGTCGAGCTCCTGCCGCCGCGGTAGCGCGGGCCTTTCGCCCGCGGGCCGCCGCCTGGCTACACGACCGGCCGTTGTTGTACGCGGTTCGGGAAATCGCCAAAACCTGTGTTTAGACGTCCGCCAAGGGCCACTTCCTATTTCGCCCGGTTTTTGATATACTAGAACCACTGTTGGGACGACATAACGCGCCGAAGGGGCCCGCCGCCCCCAGCCGACCGCGTGATGCCCGTCACAAGCACCTGCGGAGAGCCATGGTAGAGAAGCTTCGACCCGGCGCCGTACCCGGCAGCTACACCGCCCGCGATATCCAGGTCCTCGAGGGAACCGAGGCCGTCCGCCGCCGCCCCGGCATGTACATCGGCAGCACCGATGAGCATGGCCTCCATCACCTGGTCTGGGAGATCGTCGACAACGCCGTCGACGAGGCGATGGCGGGCTACTGCGACCGCATCGTCGCCACCGTCCACAAGGACGGCTCCGTCACCGTCCAGGACAACGGCCGCGGCATCCCCATCGATACCCACCCGCAGACGGGGCTCACCGGCCTCGAGACGGCGCTCACCACCCTCCACTCGGGCGCCAAGTTCGGCGGCGGCGGGTACAAGGTCTCCGGCGGCCTCCACGGCGTCGGCGCCCACGTCGTCAACTCCCTCTCGGTGCGCATGCGCGCCGAGGTCCAGCGCGACGGCCGGCGCGTCTTCCAGGAGTACTCCCGGGGCAAGCCCACCGGCCCCGTCACCGACATGCTCCCCATGGGCTCCCCCGGCACCACCATCACCTTCAAGCCGGACCACCAGATCTTCGGCGCCGCGCAGCTCGATTTCACCACTATCTCTCAGCGCCTCCGCGAGATGGCCTACCTCAACCAGGGCCTCGAGATCCAGCTGGTCGACGAGCGTGACGACCACGAGGTCACCTTCTACTTCGATGGCGGCATCTCGAGCTTCGTCCAGCACCTGAACGCCAGCAAGCAGACCGTTCACGACCAGCCCTTCTATGTGAGCAGGGTCGTCGACAACACCACCGTCGAAGTGGCTGTTCAGTACAACGATGGCTTCGCCGAGACGGTCCTCTCCTTCGCCAACTGCATCAACACGCGCGACGGCGGCACCCACCTCACGGGCTTCCGCTCCGCTCTCACCCGCGTCCTGAACGACTACGCCCGCCGCCAGAAGTTCCTCAAGGACGATACGGCAAACCTGCAGGGCGAGGACGTGCGCGAGGGCCTGGCGGCCGTCGTCAGCGTGCGCATCACCGATCCCCAGTTCGAGGGCCAGACCAAGGCCAAGCTCGGCAACGCCGAGGTCAAGACCTACGTCGAGCAGGTCGTGGGCGACGCCTTCGGCGCCTGGCTCGACGAGCACCCGGCCGACGCCCGGCGGGTCATGGACAAGTGCCTGACGGCGGCGCGAGCGCGCGAGGCCGCCCGCAAGGCCCGCGATCTCGTCCAGCGCAAGACGGCCATGGAGGGCGGCACCCTCCCCGGCAAGCTCGCCGATTGCGCCGAGCGCGACCCCGCCAAGTGTGAGATCTATATCGTCGAGGGCGAGTCGGCCGGCGGCTCCGCCAAGATGGGCCGCGACCGGCGCTTCCAGGCCATCCTTCCGCTCAAGGGCAAGATCCTCAACGTTGAGAGGGCTCGCCTCGACAAGGTGCTGGGCCACGAGGAGATCCGCGCTCTGATCATCGCCCTCGGCACCGGCATCGGCGACACCTTCGACCGCTCCAAGCTCCGCTACCACAAGGTCATCATCATGACCGACGCCGACGTGGACGGCTCCCACATCCGCACGCTCCTCCTCACCTTCTTCTTTCGCCACATGCACGAGCTCATCGCCAGCGACAACCTGTACATCGCCCAGCCGCCGCTCTACCGCATCGCCGTCGGCCGCGAAGGCCGGTGGATCTACTCCGAGCGGGACAAGGACCGGGCCCTCCTCGAGTTCATCCTGAAAGACGTCACGGGCACCCCCAAGACGAACGGCGCCAGGCCCAAGGGCCCCGCCAAGCAGGCCCGCCCCATCGATCTCCAGCGGCACCTGGATGCGATCCACACCCTCCGCTCCGTGCTCCGGGAGCTGGACGACCGCGGCTACTCCCGCGAGGCGCTCTTCGCGCTGGTGCGCCAGGTCGACTACGACGACCTCGAGGCCCTCAGCTTCGCCGACCGTCAGGCGGTGGAGCGCATGGCCCAGCGCCTCGGGCAGCTCGAGGGCGTCCGCGAGGTCTCCGTCAGCGGGGATGAGACGGCAGCGTTCAGGATCGGGCTGCGCAACGGCAACGCCAAGCACGAGGCCATCCTGGATTCCGCCTTCGTCCACGGTGGGGCGCTCCGCCGCCTCTATGAGGCCTATCAGGGCCTGTCCGTCTTCGTCGGGGCGCCCATCACCGTGGCCCGCAAGGACAAGGAACTGGGCGTCGCCGCCTCGGTGCCAGCGCTCCTGGAGATCGTCGAGGGCCTCGTCGAGGCGGGCGTGCGGGGGCTCACCGTGCAGCGCTACAAGGGTCTCGGCGAGATGAACCCGGAGCAGCTCTGGGAGAGCACCATGAACCCGGAGACCCGCACCCTCCTCGTGGTGGGTGTGGGCGACGCCGCGGACGCCGAAAGCGTCTTCCAGACGCTCATGGGCGAAGAGGTGGAGCCGCGCAAGCAGTTCATCCACCAGTACGCCAAGAGCGTTAAGAACCTGGACATCTAGGCCGCGGCGCCGCCGGCTATCGTTTGCCGCCCTCTCCTGTGCGCGGTACAATCTGCTCCTGAGCGCCAAGCCGTAGCGCTTCGCGCAGGAGACTCCGTGACCGAGCCCTCTCGCCCCATCGTTGCCCAGCGCGTCCGAAGCCTCGCCCCCTCGGGCATCCGCAAGTTCTTCGACCTCCTGAGCGGCATGGACCGCGTCATCTCCCTGGGCGTCGGCGAGCCCGACTTCGCGACGCCATGGCGCATCCGCGAGGCGGCCATCCATGCCATCGAGCGCGGCCACACCCACTACACCTCCAACTACGGCCTGCCCGAGCTGCGGGAGGCGGTGGCCGCCGACCTCGCCCGGCGCTACGGCGTCCGCTACGACCCTCGGACGGAGGTGCTGATCACCGTGGGCGTCAGCGAGGGGCTCGATCTCGCCATGCGCGCCGTTCTGGACCCCGGCGACGAGGTGATCATCCCCGATCCCAGCTACGTCTCCTACGTCCCCTGCGCCGTGCTGGCCGGCGGCGTCGCCGTCCCCGTGCCGACGACCGAGGAGAGCCGCTTCCGCGTCCACCCGCGCGATATCGAGTCCCGCGTGACCACAAGAAGCCGCGCCATCGTGCTCAGCTACCCCAACAACCCCACGGGCGCCGTGCTGGACCGGGACGAGCTCCAGGCCGTCGGCGAGGTGGCGCGGCGGCACAACCTGCTGGTCGTCTCGGACGAGGTCTACGACCGGCTGGTATACGGTAGCCACCGGCACACGTGCTTCGCCTCCCTGCCCGGGATGCGCCAGCGGACGATCCACCTGGGGGGCTTCTCCAAGAGCTTCGCCATGACGGGATGGCGTGTGGGCTTCGCCGCCGGGCCCCAGGAGATCATCGAGGCGATGATGAAGGTCCACCAGTACACGATGCTCTGCGCGCCGGCGCCCAGCCAGATGGCCGCGCTGGAGGCCATGGCCTCGCCCGAGGACATCGTCGAGGAGATGGTCCGGGAGTACGACCACCGCCGCCGTCTCATGGTCAAGGGGCTGAACGAGGCCGGCCTGCCCTGCTTCGAGCCCCAAGGCGCCTTCTACGCCTTCCCCTCCATCAAGCCCACGGGCCTCTCCTCGGACGCCTTCGCCGAGGCGCTGCTCAAGGAGGAGCGCGTGGCGGTGGTGCCCGGCTCGGCCTTTGGCCAGGCGGGCGAGGGGTACATCCGCTGCTGCTACGCCGTGGCCACTCCCGAGATCGAAGAGGCTCTTGAGCGGATCGCGCGTTTCGTGCATCGGCGTGTCGCGGCCGCCCGCGCGGTGGGCGGAGCGTGAGGAGCAGCCGTGGAGCACTCCGGGACGCCGTCAGGCGGGCCGGGTGACGGTCCGGCCGAGGAGATCCTCGGCCTGGACGTTCTCCAGGTCGGTGCGCGGCCCCTGGAAGGCGGCGCCTTCGAGCTCGCTATCGTCACATCGCGGGGCCCCATCCCGGCCGTGCTGCACCCCAGGGAGGGAGGGGAGGCCGCCGTCATCTGGGTCAGCGGCGCCATAGGAGGCCTCGACGGCCCCGCCGACCGTGTCTACGCCCGGCTGGGCGGGGAGCTCGTGGCGGAGGGGCTGACCTCGCTCCGCCTCAGCTACCGGCTGCCCGGCGAGCTGGAGGAGTGCGTCCTGGACACCTTGGGCGGGGTCTCGGTCTTGAAGGGCCTGGGCGCCACGCGCGTCGCCGTCGTCGGCCACTCCTTCGGCGGCGCCGTCGCCATCACCGCCGGGACCCTGAGCGAGAGCGTCGTCGCGGTGGCCGCCCTCAGCAGCCAGACCTACGGGGCCACGGGGGCCGGCAGGCTCGCGCCCAGGCCGCTGCTCCTCATCCACGGGGAGGACGACTCACGTCTGACCTGCCAGTGCTCGCAGATGATCTACGACTGGGCACGGGAGCCCAAGGAGCTGCGGATCATGCGGGGCGCCGGGCACGGCCTGCGCGAGTGCGCCGGCGAGGTGCGGGAGATCCTGCGGACGTGGCTGGTGGAGCGGCTGCGGGGCTAGCGGCCGCCCGGTGGCGCTCCTCGATGCCCTCGGAATCTCCCGTTGGGCGAGCACGAACTGGCGCGGACAGTACTCACCGGGGTGCGCGGGGTCCGTCGCCACTGTGGGATGCCGGCGGCCCTCTGTGGCGACGCCTCCGCACCACGAATCCAAGGAGCTTGAACGGCAGGGTAGCCAGCGCCATCGCCAGCCCGATCAGGAGCTTGAGGAGCGTGCCGGTGATGAACGTCGCCACTCCCGTCACGAGGCGGGCCAGCGTCATAACAAGCGATGTCACCAGTCCCAGCAAGCAGCCCATAGCTATAGACCTTCGGCGGCGCCGTTGACGTTCTTCGACAAACGCTTGCGCCCCCGGCAGGGGATCCTTCGGCAGACTCAGGACAGGCTCTGGGCTCCCTGCATCTCCTGAGGATAGCAAAAGAGCCGGACAGGCCCCAAGCACTAGATCAGGAGTTGGAGCGGGCGATGGGATTCGAACCCACGGCCTTTTGCTTGGGAAGCAAACACTCTACCACTGAGTTACGCCCGCTTGGGTACAGGCCGATTCTACGGCGCGGCGCATCTAGCGTCAACTGAATTTCGGTCCAGACGCCGGGTAAACAACGAGGGCCTCCAACTGGAGGCCCTCGTTCCCTGTTCCTAGTTCCTGGAGTTTAGAAGTCCATGGGCGGACCGGCGGGAGCGCCGCCGGCCGGCTGCTTCTCCTTGATGTCGGCGATCATGGACTCGGTGGTGAGGATCATGGCGGCGATGCTGGCCGCGTTCTCGATGCAGGCCCGGACAACCTTGGCCGGGTCGATGATCCCCTTCTCCACCAGGTTGCCGTACTCCATCTTCTCAGCGTCAAAGCCGAACTTGGGGTCCTTGGACTCCCGAACGGCGTTGACGACGACGGATCCCTCCCCACCGGAGTTGAAGACGATCTGGCGGAGCGGGACATCCAGCGATTTGGCCACGATGTCCACGCCGACGGACTCGTCGTGGTCCTCGTTCTTCAGCTTCTTGAGGGCCTTGGCCGCCCGGACCAGGGTCACGCCGCCGCCGGGGACGATCCCCTCCTCGACGGCCGCGCGGGTGGCCGAAAGCGCGTCCTCGACGCGGGCCTTCTTCTCCTTCAGCTCCACCTCGGTGGCCGCGCCGACCTTGATGATGGCGACGCCGCCGGCCAGCTTGGCCAGGCGCTCCTGGAGCTTCTCCCGGTCGAAGTCGGAGGTGGTCTCCTCGATCTGGCTCTTGATCTGGGCCATGCGGGCCTTGATCTTATCGTCGGCGCCGCGGCCCTCGATGACGGTGGTGTTGTCCTTGTCGGCGGTCACCTTGCGGGAGCGGCCCAGGTCGGCCACGGTGGTGGACTCGAGCTTGCGGCCTATCTCCTCGCTGATGACGGTGCCGCCGGTGAGGATGGCCATGTCCTCGAGCATCGCCTTGCGGCGGTCGCCGAAGCCGGGCGCCTT
>CAZKTO010000090.1:0-7791 GCA_964555685.1 uncultured Dehalococcoidia bacterium | reverse complement strand
TGGGAACACCTTTCTGTCAAGAAAGGGTTCCCAGGACAACCGAACGACCCTGCCTCTGGGCTGTCGTTCCGCGACCTGGCGGCCAGTCGACGCGCGGACGGACGCCGCCGCTACCGAAAGCGAGCCAGGTGGCTCGTGCCGTCGGCGATGGGCTCGTTGCGGTAGACGTCGCCGTTACGGATCTTGATATTGAAGCCGCACTCCGGCTTCGTGCAGACCCACGCCTTGTAGTGGATCGGGGCGCCCTGGCTGCCGAAGTCCGAAAGGGGCACCAGGTCCCCGGTCCCGCACTGCAGGCATTTTGGAAAGTCCATGGTCGAGCCCCCCGGACGCCTCTATGAGCGTTGCGATCCGTGCCGGCTCCGTGAGCGCGTCGTCACGAGACGGCCGGCATCGCCGCCATTGTAAAAAAAATCACAACGGCTGTGGAGAGTGTACACCCCAGCCTGCGCTATGGCAATCCGTTCCCGAGCCTCACGGCCCGCAGCCGCTGGTAGAGGGCGCCGTCGGGGCGGAGCGTGCTCTGTATCAGGCTGATGGATTCCACCCGCTGGGCCGCGATGGCAGGCCTCGCCCGCTGCGCTTCGCCCCGACAGGGCGGGGCCAGGGCCGGCGCGGGCCCGCCGGGCCGCACCCTCCCCAGCGTCAGGTGCGGCGTGAACGCCCGCCCCTCCGGCGGGAGGCCCAGCGGCTCGAGCAGGCGCTCCAGCGCCCCTTGCAGGGCCACCAGCGCCTCCACCTCGCCCGTGAGGCCGATCCAGATAACTCGCGCCCGCTCCAGGCTCGGGAAGCCGCCGATCTCGCCCAGGCCGATGCTGAACGGCCGCGAGCCCTGCGCCGCCCTCGTCATCGCCTCCGCGATGGCGTCGGTCTTGGCCGGGTCGATATCGCCCAGGAACTTGAGCGTCAGGTGGACTCCCTCCGGGCGCACCCAGCGTACCGCCGGGCCGGCAGCCCGCTTGAGGCGCGCCTGGACCGCCCCCAGGGCCCGTCGCGTATCGTCGTCCAGCTCCACCGCGATGAAGGCCCTAATGCTTTCCATGGCCCGCCTTGAGTTGCGCCGCCAGTGCCTTGAGCTCGCGCATCCCCTCCACGATCCGTTCCAGGGGCACCCCCGCGTTCGCCGGACTGGTGGAGGGCAGCACGTAGACCCACGACCGGCCGATGCGCCTCGTCTGGACACCCCCGACGTGTCGGGGCTCCACCGCCTCCGGGCCGGTGTATCGCAGATAGTTCCTGTAGCCGCTGAGCCCGTTGAAGCAGACCACCAGCGGCCGGTAGCGCAGCAGCTTCTCCCGCAGGACCGGGGCCCCCTCGCGGAACTCGGCGCTCGGAAGCTCCGCCATCCGCCGCGTGGCCCGCTTCACCACGTCCGTGAACCCGATGCCGTAGCGCAGGGCGTGGCGATCGGTGGATGGGCCCAGCGGCACCGGCGTCATCCCGGCGGCGTTGAACGCGGGCCAGAAGCGATTCCGCGGCGTCGCGAAGTAGTGGCCCTCCTGGGCGGAGCGCCACCCCGGGTTGATGCCGACGAAGACGAGGTCGAGCCCCTCTTGGAGGTAGTCCGGCAGCGTGAGCATGGGCGATCGGTGGTTGAGGCTAGGCCCTTGGGCTGCGGCGCGTCAAGGGGCGGGTTGCAGACCGGCCCTAACCCCCTGGCCCCCTTCCCTGCGAGGGAAGGGGGAGGAGCGGTGCGCCCCTTCCCGCGCCGGGAAGGAGGGGTGCCGCACCGTCGGACCGTCGAGGTCCTGGCGGACGAGCTTAGAGAGTGTGTGAAAAGACAAAGAAGCGCCTGTCGTAGCCCTTCCCTGCTGTCGTTGCGAGGCTCCGCGAAGCAATCTGGTGGGGTGATGGGTGGCGCACGAACGGGGCCCAGCCCCACCAGGTTGCCACGCTCGGGGACTCGCTCGCAACGACGGTGGGTGGCGGGTGCTTCTCACACTCTCTCTTAGATAAAGTTTCGGACGAGTTCTAGACTAATGTCATTGTCTCTGGTATGCTCTCAGGGAATGTGAAGCCCACCGGCACCGGGAGGATGCACCGGCGGCCGCGCGTCTCGCGCCGCGACTGGCGGTGGCGTCGCCATGCAACGTGAGCCGCATCCGCGCGTGTCCCCGGGGCGGCCGGGCCCCAAGGGTCTTCGGGTCATCACGCCCCGGGTGCCCCGACCCGCCGGGGTAGCCGGCTCGGACCGAGGCGTCTCCTCCCTTCCGCGCCTGCGCCCCCGGGTCCACACGCCCTCGCAGGCGGGCTACGCCTCGGCGACCGTCGGCCCCATCCGGCTGCACCCGGCCTACGTCCCCTTCTTCAGGGTCATCCTCATCGGCTTTCTGGTCCTGACGGCGGCCGGCGGCCTTCTCCTGACCCTGCCCTTCGCCAGCGCCTCGGGCGACTTCACCCCCGCCCCGGACGCCTTCTTCACCGCCGTCTCCGCCATCAGCGCCACCGGCCTCGCCACGGTGGACACCCACGATAGCTACAGCCGCACGGGCGTCATCGTCATCATGAGCCTGATCCAGCTCGGCGGCATCGGCTTCATGACCATGAGCGCCTTCGTCCTGCTGCTGGTCAAGGAGCGCGTCAACGTCTCCGACGAGCGGATCGCCGACACCCTCGGCACCGCCAGCCGGCGCCGGTTCGTCTGGTTCGCCGTGGCGGTCGTCGCCGTGACCCTGCTCATCGAGGCCCTGGGCGCCTACCTCTTCTACGAGCGGTTCGCCGCCTCCGGCCACGCCCACGGCCTCCTCGATTCGTCCTTCTACTCCATCTCGGCCTTCAACAACGCAGGCTTCGATCTGGAGGGCGGCTTCGCCTCCGTCCAAGGGTTCCAGGGGGACCTGGCGCTCCTTGGCATCCTCCAGGGCCTCTTCGTCATCGGCGGGTTGGGCGTGCCGCTGGTCGTCCTCCTCTGCACGCGCCCGCCCTGGCTGGGGTGGAGCCTCGACGCCAAGCTCACGGTCCTCTCGACCATCGTGCTCCTGGCGGGGGGCGCCGCCGTCATCGGCGGCCTCGAATGGTCGGGGGCTCTGCGGGCCGCCGGCGCCCCGGCCGAGGACGGCCTGGCCAACGCCGCCTTCCTCTCCGGCGCCGCGCGCACCGCCGGCTTCTCCCCCATCGACCTCGGCGCCGTGGCTGTGCCGGCCCTGCTCGTCATCATGCTCCTCATGTTCATCGGCGGCGCGTCCGGATCGACGGCCGGAGGCGTCAAGGTCAACACCTTCGCCACCGTGGCGCTGACGGCCTTCTCCTACGTCCGCGGGCGCCACCGCGTCCACGCTTTCGGCAAGACGATCCCCGAGGTCCAGGTCCACCGCGCCGTCGCCATCGTCTTCTTCACCGCCGCCCTCGTCTTCGCCATCGCGCTGGCCCTGAGCGCCATCGAAGGCTTCGACTTCACGAAGCTCCTCTTCGAGTCCGTCTCCGCCGTCAGCACCACGGGCTACACCTCGGGCGTCACGCCGGACCTGAGCCTGGTGGGGAAGGGTCTTATCATGTTCGGCATGTTCGCAGGACGGATCGGGCCCCTCACCCTGGCGCTGGCCCTGAGCGCCCGGAGCGTCGAGACGCGCGAGGCCCCTCGCCACGACGAGGCGATCCGGGTAGGCTAGTACTCAGTCACGGTGGATTTGATGGATGGACCCAGAGTTCACCCCCACTCTCACTCTCCCCCGTCACGGGGGAGAGGATCCCCTCCCTTCCCCCGTGACGGGGGAAGGCTAGGATGGGGGCGTGAGGCAGGTTCATCACATTTAGTGTGACTGAGTACTAGGCCTCGCCCGTGGGCGGCGCGCCCTCGCGTGTTGCAAAGCGCCACGGCCCCGCGATCACGCCTTTCGGCGCTCTCCGACCGGCGGGCGCTTTACTTCCGATGGCGTTTGCGGCAGAATCAGCGCGGCTCGGCGGTTGCAAGGGGCTGCGGGCGTGCCTGTCGGGAGAGGTCTGGCCGGAGCGCCGCCGCCAGGGAGCGCGATGCAGGTCGGCCTCATGTTCTCCCATCGGAACCCGGCCCCGTGGCGGGTCCCGTGGCACCAGCTCTACGCCCAGACGATGGAGCAGGTGCTCCTCGCCGAGCGCCTCGGCTTCGACTCCGTCTTCACCACCGAGCACCACTTCATCGAGGACGGCTACTCGCCGGCTCTCATGCCCATCGAGGCGGCGTGGGCGGCGCGGACCAGCCGGATCCGCATCGGCTCCTTCGTCCTCCTTCTGCCGCTCCAGAGCCCCCTGCGCCTGGCCGAGGACGCCGCCACCGTGGATATCATCTCCAACGGCCGTCTGATCCTCGGCATGGGCCTGGGCTACCGCAGCGAGGAGTACGAGGCCTTCGGCGTCCCCCAGGACCGGTCGGGCCGCATCATGGACGAGGCGCTGGAGGTCCTGATCCGGGCCTGGACCGAGGAGCGATTCAGCTTCGAGGGGCGCCACTTCAGCCTGAAAGACGTCGGCATGATGCCCAAGCCGATCCAGCGGCCGCGCCCGCCTATCTGGGTGGGACGCGCCGGGAAGGCCGGCGTCCGGCGCGTCGCCCGCTTCGGCCTCGAGGGCTTCTGCGGCGCCCCGGACGGCGAGATGTACGCTCGCTACCGGCGTCACTGCCAGGAGTATGGCACGGAGCCCAGGGCCCAGGCGCAGACCCTCGTCTTCGGCCACGTTCACGAGGACCGCGAGAGGGCCTGGGCCGAGGCCGAGCCGCACGCCGCCTACGTCCAGCAGAAGTACCGCGACTGGTGGTGGAAGTTCGGCGACCGCAACGTCTTCAAGAACGCCCTGGCCGAGGACTTCATCATCGGCGACCCGGCCCACTGGGTGGAGCAGGTCCAACGGCGGCTGGCCCAGCAGGGGCAGGCCCTGCCCGTGAGCCACCTGGTCGTGCAGCTCCAGCTCGCCGGCATGCCCCACGAGCGGGTCATGCGCTCCATCGAGCTCTTCGCCAAGAAGGTCATGCCGCAGTTTCAGGGGGAAGGGTAGCTTTCCGTGTCATTCTGAGCGAGGCTGTGAACAAATCACCCGTAGGGGCGGGCCCCCGTGCCCGCCCATCTGGGGCAACCACGGGGGGTTGCCCCTACGAAGGGAAAATTCACAGCCTCTGAGCGAGGCGAGGAATCTCTCGTGTGCTGCAATCAAAGATTGTGTGAATTCAGTCAATGAATCCTTGGTGGAAAGACTTGAGCAAGGAGTGGCACGACAGCGGCACGAGAGACCCCTCGCCACGCTCGGGGTGACAAAACAGGAGGAGCGCCATGGCAGGAGCGCTGGACGGCATCAAGATCGTCGACTTCTCCCAGGAGGTCCTGGGGCCCTACGGCACCGCCCTCCTGGCCGATATGGGCGCCACCGTCTACAAGGTCGAGCGCCGGGAGGGCGAGTTCGGGCGCCGCGGCGGTCCCGCCTACGTCACCGCCCTCAACCGAGGCAAGCGCAGCCTCACCCTCGACCTCAAGCAGCCCCGCGCCCGCGAGATCGTCTACCGGCTCGTCGCCAAGAGCGACGTGGTGGTCAGCAACTGGCTCCCGGGCGTCATGGACCGCCTGGGCTTCGGCTACGAGGCGCTGCAACGGGTCAAGCCGGACATCATCTACGCCTTCGGGACGACGTTCGGCAGCGACGGCCCCTGGCGCATGAAGCCCGGGCGCGACACCCTGGGCCAGGCCGCCGGCGGCCTCATGGCCTACACCGGCCTCCCCGACCACTACCCCCTGCCCGCGGGCGCCATCATCGCCGACTCCTCCACGGCCATGACCCTGGCCGCCGGCATCCTCGCGGCCCTCGTCCACCGCCAGCGCACCGGCGAGGGCCAGAAGGTCGAGGTCTCTCTCTACGGCACCATCATCTGCATGCAGCCCTGGGAGATCAGCACCAAGGCCTTCAACCCCCAGCTCCCCCTGCGTCGCGCGGGCCGCAACCACTCCTTTGCCCTTCGTGGCGTCTGGGGCTCCTTCCGCACCCAGGACGGCTACCTCTGCATAGCCGGCTGCTTCGACGAGCAGTGGCCGGCGCTCTGCAAGGTCTTGGGCATCGAGGCGCACCAGAACGACCCGCTCATCGCCACCGCCGAGCTGCGCGGCCAGAACGAGGAGGCCCTCTGGAAGATCATGGAGCCCGCCTTCGCGAAGAGGTCGACGAAGGAGTGGCTGGCCGTCCTGGAGGCCCACGAGTTCCTCGTCGCTCCTGTCCAGACCTATGACGACATCCTGAACGACGAGCAGGCCGCCATCAACGGCTACATTCGCACCATCGACCACCCGGACCTGGGGAGGAAGAAGATCGTGGGGCACCCCATCAAGATGTCCAAGACGCCGCCCCAGTTCCCGGGGCCGGCCCCGGAGATCGGCCAGCACACAGAGGAGATATTGCAAGGGCTAGGGTATTCCTGGGATGATATCGCGGCGCTGCGCGATGGCCAGGTGATCTGACGCCCAATTGGGCGTCAGATCATCCTGAGTCCCGATTCCATCGGGACGAAGGGTCTCACGCTTGGTCTCCCCCTCTCCTTGCGGGGGAGGAGGGAGGTTAGGAGCACACCATGGACTTCACCCTGCCCGAGAACGCCGAGGAGTTCCGCCAGGAGATCAAGGCGTTTGTCGATGAGCACTGGCCAGAGGAGATGCGCCGCCGCTCCTACACGGAGATCCCGCTGAACGCCGAGAAGGCCTTCCACAAGAAGCTCGCCGAGAGGGGCTGGATGCTCATGTCCATGCCGGCCGAGTACGGGGGCAAGAAGCGCAGCATCATGGAGCAGTACGTCTTCCAGGAGACGATGGCCTACTACGGCGGCCCGCTGCCCGCCACGGCCGTGACCATCGTCGCGCCCACCCTCGCGCGGTACGGCACCGAGGAGCAGAAGAAGCAGTACATCCCCATGATAGCCCAGGGCGAGGTCGACTTCGCCCTCGGCTACTCGGAGCCCAACGCCGGCACCGATCTCGCCTCGTTGGAGCTCCGCGCCGTCCGCGATGGCGACGAGTACGTCCTCAACGGCACCAAGATCTTCACCAGTCTGGCCCACAAGGCCGAGTATGTCTGGCTGGCCGCCCGCACCAACCCCAACGCCCCGAAGCACAAGGGCATCTCCCTCTTCATCGTGGATATGAAGAGCGCCGGCATCACCGTCCGGCCCCTCTGGACCATGGGCGCCGGCCGCACCAACCAGACCTACTGGGACAACGTCCGCGTCCCCGTGTCCAACCGCGTGGGCGATGAGAACCAGGGCTGGTACATCGTCGCCACGGCCCTGGACTTCGAGCGGATCGGCGTCTTCCCCATCTCGCGCGTGCGGCGCCTCTTCGAGCAGCTCGTGGAGTACGTCAGGACCGCCGACTTCGGCGGCTACCGGCCCAAGGACGATCCCGACGTGCGCCGCCGCATCGCCGACCTCTCGGCCGAGGTCGAGGTGGCGCAGATGCTCAGCTACCGCGCGGCCTGGATGGTCAGCAAGGGCCAGGTGCCCAACTACGAGGCCGCCGCCGTCAAGATCTTCGGCACGGAGCTCCAGCAGCGCGTCACCCACGCGGCCACGCTCATCCTCGGCCTCTATGGCCAGCTAATCGAGAGGTCGCCCCGGGCCCCCAAGAACGGCCTCTTCGAGCAGATGTACGAGGCGGCCGTCATGCCCACCTTCGGCGCGGGCAGCAACGAGATCCTGCGTCAGATCATCGCCACGCGGGGCATGGGGCTGCCCAGGGGGTAGGGCGGATGAGAGGTCATAAGAGAGGCCGCTGGATACCCGCCAGCTTGCTGGCGGGCGGAAAGCGGCCCCCCGCCGCAGGCGGGGGCTCCGGAGGCGTTTGCCTC
>CAZKTO010000089.1:0-7925 GCA_964555685.1 uncultured Dehalococcoidia bacterium | reverse complement strand
CCCGCCCATCTGGGGCAACCACGGGGGGTTGCCCCTACGAAGGGAAAATTCACAGGCCCTGAGGGAGCCCCGATGCCATCGGGACGACCGAAGAACCGAGCGAGACGCAGGGCGCTTGTATCCAACCCAACCCAAGGATATCCAGATGACCGCGAACGAGAAGATCGCCCCCATCGGTGAAGTCGTCGAGGCGGACACGGCGGGCTTCACGGCCCAGTGCCACCGCCTCGGCGAGCCGCCCGCCCTCGGCAGCCTCGTCGTCACTACCGACGGCGACGCCGAGATCTACGGCGTCGTCTCGAACGCCTCCACCACCTCCATCGACCCGTCGCGTCGCGTCACGGCCCTGGGCCGCGGCGAGGAGAGCGAGGCGGCCCTTCTCAGCGCTCACCCCGAGCTCGAACAGCTCCTCCGCACCGACTTCCAGGCCATCGTCGTGGGGCACTGCGCCCTTCCCAAGCCTCCCGGGAAGGACCGCGCCGCGGGCGCGCCAGTGGGCGCCCCGGTGAGCCACCGGCTCCCCCCGCGGCCAGCCCGCGTCCACGCCTTCGTCCGCCTGGCCGGGCCCGGCCAGGTGCTCGGCTTCACCCGCTCGCTCGACTTCCTGCCGCTGCTCGTGAACGCTAGGCCTCCCGCGAGCGACCAGGCGGCCGCCGCCTGCCTCCGCCTCGCCAGCCGGGCCCATCCCGACCCGGATGCGTTCCTCGTCCGCGCCGGCAAGGCCCTGGCGGCGCTCCTCGCCCAGGACAGCCCCCGGCTGCTGCAGCTGCTGCGCATGCTGCGGGGCGAATGAGAGCGCGCGCTGAGGCGCCCTCTCCCTCCGGCTCCCTCTCCGGGGCGGAGAGGGAGAGGTCCCCCCTTCCCTCGCAGGGAAGGGGGTCAGGGGGTTAGGGCTACACCCACCGCAGCAAGAGGTCCGCCAGCTCCTGCGGCCGGGTGAACATCGAGTTCCGCCCCGCCGCGATCTCCAGCGCCTCCGGGTCCCGCAGATTGCACAGCACGCGGCGCTGGAAGGTCGGCGAGAGCGACCGGTCCGCCGTCTGCACGATGTACGTGACCCCGACTCGCCGGGGCAGCGTCGAGACGCGGACCGGCGTCTCCATCGGCCTGGGCGGCTCCGGCGTGATCTTGGCGAGAAACCCGGCCGCCGTCGCATCGTCCATGTCGCTGCAGAAGACCTGCCGCTGGCCCTCGGCGCCGATGCGCTCCCGCTCGCTGGGCCCGGGGCCTCGTTTCTCCGCGAGCATCTGCCCCGCGCTCTTGCCCTCGTCCGGCACCATCCCGCCCAGGAAGACGATCCGCTTCAGCCGGCCGGCCACGCGCGGGCTCGCCGCGATGACCGTCACGCCACCCAGCGAGTGGCCCACGAGGACCACATCCCGCAGGTCGCGCCGCCGGACCTCCTCCGCGACCGCACGTGCGTAGTCGCCCAGCGTGATGGCGAGAGGGTCCTCGTGGGCCCGCGCGCCATGCCCCGGCAGGTCCAGCGCGACGGCCTGCGCCGCTTTGGGCGAGCCCGTCAGCAGCGGGAGCAGCCGCTCCCAGCACCAGGCCCCTTGCGACCCGCCATGGACGAGGACGTAGCTGGTCATGGCGCCACGGTAGCGGCCGTCTCCACGGCGGTCAAACCAATTCCCCCTCCCGCGCAGGGGCGTTGCCCAGAAACGCTCTCCCCTCGATTGTGCAATATTTCACCTTGCGGCCCGCACTGCCCTGTGCTATAGTGGCGGGCCTAGGCGAAACCTGGCGCAATCGGGCCGCCGGTCCCGCTCCGCTCAGGGTCGGCGCGCGGCCATCGCACGGGGAGCAGCCGACATGGAAGCCTTCTCGATGGTGGGGATCTTCGTCCTCTTCGCCATCGTCGTCCCGGCCACCATGCTCCTCCTCCCCTACGCCCTCACCGTTGTCGGCGTCAAGCCCCACCGGCCCGGCCGCGTCAAGAGCGATACCTACGAGTGCGGTATGCGCACCGTCGGCGGCTCCTGGGTCCGGTTCAACTTTCGCTACTACTACTTCGCCCTTTCCTTCCTCATCTTCAGCATCCAGGCCGTCTTTCTCTTCCCCTGGGCCGTCCGCGCCAGGGAGCTCGAGTGGTTCGGCTTTGGCGCCATGATCGTCTTCATCGCCATCCTCGGCGCGGGGCTGGTCTACCAGTGGCGCAAGAAGGCGCTCGAGTGGGGATAGCGATGGAGGAGCGACAGGAGCCCGAGGGCCGGATCTCGCGCGATCTCTCGCTGCGCCTCGACCGCGAGGAGGGCGCCGAGGTCGAGCGGCTCATCCGCGACTCACCGCGCCAGCTCAAGGACGACCCCCTCCTGGTGCCGGAGGACGTGGAGCGCAACGTCCTCGTCACCTCGGTGGACGCCCTCGCGAGCTGGGGGCGCAAGAACTCGCTGTGGCCCCTCACCTTCGGCCTGGCCTGCTGCGCCTTCGAGATGATGTCCAGCGCCATGAGCCGGTTCGATATCGCCCGCTTCGGCATGGAGGCCTTCCGCGCCTCGCCCCGCCAGGCCGACCTCATGATCGTCGCCGGCACCGTCACCTGGAAGATGGCCGTCCCCATCAAGCGCATCTACGAGCAGATGGCCGAGCCCCGCTGGGTTATCTCCATGGGCGTCTGCGCCACCTCCGGAGGCCCCTACTACGAGTCCTATAGCGTCGTCCCCGGCGTCAACCGCGTCATCCCCGTGGACGTCTACGTCCCCGGCTGTCCCCCCCGGCCCGATGCGCTCCTGTACGCCGTCATGAAGCTCCACGAGAAGATCCGCCAGGGTAGCATCGGCAAGCGGAGGGCCCTCGTTCGTGACTAGCCTCTATCCCGCCTCCGACCTCGCCGCGAGGATCGATGCCCGCTTCCCCGGCGCCGTGGCCGAGATTACTGAGGCGGGCCTGCGCCTCCACCCGGACCGGCTCGCCGAGCTCTGCCTCTACCTCCGCGACGACGGCGCCCTGGACTTCCAGATGCTCGTCTACCTCACCGCGGTCGACCGCGTCGACCACTTCGAGGTCGTCTACCGCCTCCTCTCGCTCCGGCACAACCACCTGACCGTTCTCAAGGCCTGGGCCATGGGCCGCGAGGAGCCCACGGTACCCTCCGTCTCGGGCGTCTGGAAGGGCGCCGCGCTCCAGGAGCGCGAGGTCTACGACCTCATGGGCGTGCGCTTCCAGGGCCACCCGGACCTCAAGCGGATCATGCTCTGGGACGGCTTCCAGGGCCATCCGTTGCGCAAGGACTTTCTCCTCCAGCGGCCCTAGCGGCCGCCCACGAGAGACGACGCTTCGCCATGCCGCTGAAGACCGAGCCCATCACCGTCAACATTGGGCCCCAGCACCCCAGCACCCACGGCGTCTTCCGCATGCGCGTCGCCTTCGACGGCGAGGTCATCCACGACGTGGAGCCCGTCTTCGGCTACCTCCACCGCGGCTCCGAGAAGCTGGCCGAGGAGCGCACCTACACTCAGGTCATCACCCTCACCGACCGGCTGGACTACGTGGCCCCCATGACCAGCAACCAGGCCTACGTCCTCGCCGTCGAGCGGCTCATGGGCATCCAGGCCCCCGAGCGGGCCCAGTACATTCGCGTCATCATGGCCGAGCTCAACCGCCTTGCCAGCCACATGATGATGATCGGCTTCTTCCTCCAGGACCTGGGCGCCTTCGGCACGCCCCTCATGTACACCTTCCGTGAGCGCGAGAAGATCCTGGACCTGTTCGAGATGGCCTGCGGCGCCCGCATCACCGTGAGCTACATGCGCGTGGGCGGCGTCCAGGACGACCTGCCCCCCGAGTTCATGCCCGCGCTCAAGCAGGTCATCGGCGAGCTCCCGGCCCGCATCGGCGACTACGAGCAGCTCCTGCGCGAGAACGAGATCCTCGTCGCCAGGACGAAGAACGTCGGCATCCTCAAGGCGGAGACGGCCATCAACGGCGCCCTCACCGGCCCGGTGCTCCGCGCCAGCGGCGTCCCCTTCGATCTGCGCCGCGCCGATCCCTACGAGGTCTACGACCGCCTCCAGTTCGATATCCCCGTGGGCCGCGTGGGCGATAGCTACGACCGCTTCCTCGTGCGCCTGGAGGAGATGCGCCAGAGCATCCGCATCGTCCGCCAGTGCATGGAGCAGATCCCGGAGGGCCCCTTCCGCGCCGAGCTGCCCATGCTCCTGCGCCCGCCCCAGGGCGAGGCCTACGGCCACGTGGAGAGCCCCAAGGGCGAGCTGGGCTTCTACCTGGTCAGCGACGGGTCCATCGCGCCCTACCGCTGCGCCATCCGGTCGCCCTCCTTCATCAACCTGAGCCTCCTGCGGGAGATGCTGGTGGGCTGGAAGATCGCCGACCTCATCGTCATCTTCGGGAGCATCGATATCAACATGGGCGAGGTGGACCGCTGATGCCGCCCGATCTGGCCACCGGCTGCCAGCTGGACGGGTTCTGGGACGGCATGAGCTTCTGGCGCGAGTGGGGGATCAACCTCTTCCCGCGCGCCGGTGACTCGCTGTGCCGCGCCATGGGCGGCCACCAGCCCGGCGGCTTCCCGGACTGGTCCATCCTCCTGGTCATGGGCCTCCTGGGCGGCTTCATCGTCATCAACATCGCCGCCGCCGGCGTCCCGTACATCGTGCTGCTTGAGCGGAAGCTGCTGGGCCGCTTCCAGCACCGCATCGGGCCCAACCGCGTCGGCCCCTTCGGCCTGCTCCAGCCCATCGCCGACGCCGTCAAGCTCATGACCAAGGAGGATACGACGCCCCGCGCCGCCGACCGGCTCGTCTTCTCCCTGGCGCCCCTGGCCTTCGCCGCGCCCGTGCTCCTCATCCTCGCGCCTATCCCGTGGGCCCAGCACGCCGTCCTCGCGGACCTGGATATCGGCATCTTCTACGTCGTCGCCATCGGCAGCGCCGCCGAGGTCGCCGTCTTCATGGCCGGCTGGTCCTCCAACAACAAGTTCGCCCTCTTCGGGGCCATGCGCGCCGTGGCGCTCCTCGTCAGCTACGAGATCCCCCTCATCCTCGCCACCGTGGGCGTCGTCCTCCTCACCGGCTCCATGAGCCTGAGCGAGATCGCCGAGGGCCAGCGCTTCATCCCCAACATCCTGTGGCAGCCGCTGGGCTTCATCATCTTCATCATCGCCGTCTCCGCCGAGCTGAACCGCACCCCCTTCGACCTCCTGGAGGCCGACTCCGAGATCGTCGCCGGCTTCCACACCGAGTATAGCGGCATGAAGTGGGGCCTCATCCAGCTGGGCGAGTACGCCGCCATCATCGGCTTCTCCGGCATCATCGCCACGCTCTTCCTGAGCGGGTGGAAGGGGCCCTTCTTCCTGCCGGGCTACGCCTGGTTCGTCCTCAAGATGCTCTTCATCATCTCGGCCTTCATCTGGGTCCGGGCCACCATCCCCCGCCTGCGGGTCGACCAGATCATGACGTTCGGGTGGAAGTTCCTGCTGCCGCTGGCCATCGTCAACACCTTCGCCACCGCCGCCGAGGTCATCGCCTACCCGGACGGTCTGCCGGAGTGGCTCATCGCCGTCAACTTCGGCGCCGCCGCCGTGGCCATCGCGGGCGCGGCCAGGCTGGCAGGGTTCTTTGGCCGGGCTCCTGAGCCCGCGCCGCCGGAACGGGCGGTCATGGTCCCGTCGCCGGCCCTCGGCGGCGTGCAGATCGTGGCGAGGGGGGGCTAGCCATGTACGGAGAAGGTATCCTGAAGGGCATGGGGGTGACGTTCAAGCACCTCTTCAAGAAGCCCTTTACGCAGCAGTACCCGGAGGAGAAGAGCCACCCCTATCCGCGCTTCCGCGGCTACGAGTTCGTCTGGTACGAGGACCGCTGCACCGGCTGCGCCTCCTGCGCTAAGTACTGCCCCCTGGGCACCATTCGCATCGTCACCGACCCGGCGCCCGATCCCAACGTCGGCGACCGCTACAAGATCGAGGTCTTCGATATCGATACGGGCCGGTGCATGTTCTGCGGCCTGTGCGTCGAGGCCTGCCCCTATGACGCGCTCTTCATGGGCACTGGCTTCGAGCGGGCCACCTTTACCCGCAAGAGCATGGTCGTCCACGTCGACGAGCTGCGCAGCTCCATGAAGAAGCCCAGCGCCTTCGCGCGCCCCCACCTGCACGGCGTCGCCTTCGAGGACCAGACGTCGCTCACCGGCGAGGAGGCCGGCCGGTAGCGATGCACCTCGGCGCTGGCGCATCCATCGCGTTCTGGATGATGGCCGTGGTTGCCGTCGGATCGGCCCTGGGCGTCATCATGCTGCGGGACATGTTCCGGGCCGCCCTCTTCCTGGTGGTCACTTTTCTCTCCGTGGCTGGCCTCTTCGTCACCCTGAATGCGGACTTCGTGGCCGCGGTCCAGGTCCTCATCTACGCCGGCGCCATCTCCATCCTCCTCATCTTCGCCGTGCTCCTGACCCGCGACGTCCAGCAGGGCAACCCCTCCAATCGCTGGCACGCCCCGGGCCTCTTCCTGGGCGGCCTGCTGCTGGCGACCTTCGTCGTCGCCATCGTCAACACCGAATGGCGTCTCTCCGCCGAGGCGCCCCCGGATAGCACCACCTCCGCCCTGGCCGATACGCTCTTCACCAGCCGGTTCGTCCTGCCCTTGGAGATCGCCTCGGCCCTGCTCCTCGCCGCCTTGATCGGCGCCGTCGTCATCGCCCGCGGGAGGGATGAGTGATGGCCGGCCTCGAGCACTATCTCATCCTCTCGGCGGTCCTCTTCTCCATCGGCCTCGTGGGCGCCCTGACCAAGAAGAACATCATCACCATCCTCATGAGCGTGGAGCTCATGTTCAACGCCGTGAACCTCGCCTTCCTCGCCGTGACGCGCTTCGTTACGCCCACGCTGATGACCGGCCACATCTTCGTCCTCTTCATCATCACCGTGGCCGCCGGCGAGGTGGCCCTGGGCCTCGGCATCGTCATCGCCATCTTCCGCAACCGCGAGTCCGTGGACGTCACGGTGGAAAGCAGCATGAAGGGGTAGGCCGGTGTCCTGGACGCCGTACAAGAGGGCCGCCAACCTGCTCATCGCCGAGATGTGGAAGGAGCTCTTCGACGCCGAGGGGCTGCCCTCCCGTATCCTGCCCGAGGGCGACATCCGCTCCTGGAGCGAGACGAGCCGGTTCATCGTCTACGTCCCCCGCGGCCGCGAGCACGTGGCCGACGAGATTCTGAAGAAGATCTAACCCATGCCTGAGCTGGCCGCCTGGTCGATCTTCTTCCTGCCGCTGGCGTCCTTCGTCCTGCTGGCGGCGCTGCGGCCCTTGGTGGGCCCCTCATGGCGCGGCGCCGGCGTCGTCACCGTCGTCCTGATCCTCGCCTCCTTCTGCTTGGCGCTCACCGCCCTCGTCAAGACCGTCAACGCCGGGGGCCACGACCTGGGCTACGCGCCCCACGAGTGGCTGACCATCGGGCCCCTGGTCATCAACGTGGGCCTGACGATGGACGGGCTCACCGCCGTCATGGTCGTCCTCGTCACCGGCGTCAGCCTTCTCGTCCAGGTCTACGGGACCGAGTACCTGCGCGGCGATACGGGCTACGTCCGCTACTACGCCTATATGTCCCTCTTCACGGCCTCCATGCTGGGCCTGGTCATGGCCTCCAACCTGGCGCTCATGTACGTTTTCTGGGAGCTTGTGGGCCTCTGCTCGTACCTGCTGATCGGGTTCTGGGGCCAGGGCAAGGCCGCCGAGGATCACCCCTTGGCCGCCGACGCCGCCAAGAAGGCCTTCCTGGTCACGCGCCTGGGAGACGTGGGCTTCTTCGCCGCCATCGTCTGGGCCTACGTGGCCACGGGCACGCTGGAGATCGATGGGATCGAGGCGGCCGTGCAGGCGGGCGCCCTGGGCGGTGTGGGCCTCACCTGGCTGGCCCTGGGCGTCTTCTCCGGCGCCGTCGGCAAGTCGGGCCAGTTCCCCCTCCACGTC
>CAZKTO010000088.1:220-8418 GCA_964555685.1 uncultured Dehalococcoidia bacterium | reverse complement strand
CCTTCAGGAGAGAGCTTGCCCCGAGTCCTTCGAGGGGGACAGGAGGGAGAGGGCCAGAGCGCCAGGTCGTTTAGGAACTTATGCATTCATCTGTAAAGCACGGTGGATTTGATGGGGGAAAGGCGTCCGAATGGCGCCTCGCTACCCTGTGAACTGGGGCCGCACCTCGCGGGCGAAGCGCCCCATCCAGCCGACGAGCTCGGCCGTGTCGCGGGCCATGCCGAACCGGAGCGCGATGTGGTCGAGGCCGGCGGCCTCGTAGGCCCGCAGGTCGTCGGCGATCTGGCCGGGCGTGCCGTTCAGCGGGAGCCGGTCTTCGCCCAGCGGACGGTCGGTGAAGCGCATGTACTCGCTCTGGAGCGAGATCGTGAGGCGCTGGCGACGCTTGAAGCGCCGCTCGAGCTGGCGCAGGCCGGCCACCCCCTCCCAGAGCTGCTTGGGCGTCAGGCGCAGCGGGTGCCAGCCATCGCAGTGCTGGGCGGCCCGCCGGCGCGCCGCGTGGCTGTTCCCTCCCACCCAGAGGGGCGGATGCGGCCGCTGCCGGGGGCGCGGCATCATGGCCATCTTGGGGATCCGGATATGCGGGCCATCGTACCCCTCATACCCCGCGGACCAGAGGGCCTTGAGCGCCACCAAGTAGTCGTCCGTCACGGGCCCCCGCCGGGCGTAGTCGAGGCCCATGGTCCGGAACTCGATCTCGACGTCGCCGCCGACGCCGACGCCCAGGACGACGCGCCCGCCGGAGAGGCGGTCGAGGGTCGAGACGAGCTTGGCGGTGAAGATGGGGTGCCGGAAGGGGACGACGAGGACAGCCAGGCCCAGCTTGATCCGCTTCGTGAGCCCGGCGATGTACGCAAGGGTCACGAAGGGCTCGAACCACACGCCGCCCATGCGCGCGAGGAAGGGCTCGCCGGTGACCTGATGGTCGGGCACCCAGAGAGAGTCGTAGCCCAGCTCCTCGGCCCGCACCGCGGCCTCCAGGATGGCCTCCCGGCGGGCGTGATGCAGGTAGGTGGGGACGGCGATGCCGAAGCGCATCAGGGGAGCCGCCTGGCGATGAGGATGCCGCAGCGCCCGCCATGATTGGCCAAGGCCTCGATATAGGCGTCGAGGCTGGCGGCGCGCCGGGCTTGGCGCTTCAGGGAGCCAGCGTTGGCCGGTGGCGCCATCCGCTGGCGCTGCTCCTTGCGGCGCCGGAAGTGCTCCAGGACCAGGGCGCTGGTGTCGCGCCAGGTGAGGAGGCGCAGGCCCGCGTCCTCGACGTAGCGGATGAGCTGAGGGAGCGACGGCGCGATGTAGGGAGCGCGCCGGGTGACCGGCGCCATGACCTTGGGGATGGGCGCCGTCTGGTCGTGCATGACGAGGAGCCCGCCGGGCCGCAGCACCCGCACGATCTGGCCGAAGAGGGCCGCCTTCTCCCGCATGTGAATGCTCGCGTCCAGCATCCACGCCTGGACGAAGGTGCGGTCCTTGAACGGCAGGCCGGTGGCGTCGGCGACGCGGTAGGTGATCCGCTCGCCCAGGCCCGTCATCTGGGTGAGCACGCGGGCCGTATCGATGCGCAGGGGCAGGAGGTCGATGCCGGTGACCTGGCAGCCGAAGCGCTCGGCGAGATAGCGGCCGGGGCCGCCCAGTCCGCAGCCGACATCAAGGAGGGGCTCGCCCTGGCCAGGCGCGCCGTACTCGGTCACGACGCCGGCGATGAGCTCCAGGACCTGGAAGGCGCCGAGGTTCTGGCAGTCCAGGTCGCGAGTGTAGAGGTCCCGGGCGGTGAGACGGCCCGTGTCCACGCCCTCGGCCGAGAGGGCGCGGACGATGGAGTCCAGGGAGGACATCTCCCCGTAGAACCCGGTCAGCCGCGTGGTGCTGTACTCGCTCTCGGGCATTTCGTCTGCTCCTTCAGTGGCGGGCCCGCCTGAGGCGTGGTCCCGGTCACCGGACCTGCGGGGCCACCTCCCGCATGAACCGTTCGAGATGCTGCATGAACTGCCGCCGCGTCAGCAACTGGTGAGGGAAGCGGATCGTCGCGTGCTGGACGCCCGCCGCAGCCAGGCGGTTGAAGGCCGCGGCGATCTTCTTGGGCGAGCCGGTGAAGCCGCTGCGCTGCATCCGCGCCGGCAGGCCGTCCATCGAGAGCGCCCCCTCGAAGAGGACGTGGGAGCAGCTATAGGAGATGGTATAGCCTTCGAGGCCGCGGGGTCCCCGCAGTCCTTGGATCTGGTCGATGCCGCGCTTCATGGCGGGCGCCGAGGGGTAGAGAGGGTGCCAGCCGTCGCCCAGGAGCGCCGCGCGCCGGATGGCCGGCGCGGCGTTGCCGCCGATCCAGATGGGCGGGTGCGGCTTCTGGACGGGCTTGGGCGCGGCCTTGATCTCCGAGAAGCGGAAATACCTCCCTTCGAACCGTGGGTCCTCGCTGGTCCACAGCTCGCGCATGACGCGCAGGTACTCGTCGGACAGCGCGCCGCGCTGGGCGAAGTCCTGGCCCAGGGCCGCGAACTCGCCGGGTACGTAGCCGGCCGCCGCGCCGAAGATCACCCGCCCCTGGCACATCACGTCCAGCGTGGCGATCATCTTGGCCAGGACCACCGGGTTCCGGTAGGCCAGGATGATGACGTCCCAGCCGAGCCGGACGCGCTGCGTCTTGGCCGCCAGGTAGGACGCCGTAACCACGGGCTCGTACCACTCGGGGCCCAGGTAGTCGAGGAAGTCCTCGGGGATGGCCAGGTGATCGGCGAACCAGATGGAGTAGTAGCCCAGCTCCTCGGCCGCCTGGGCCGCATCGACCATGAAGGCCGTGTCGTTGTCGATGCGATAGGTGGGGATGGCGATGCCGAAGCGCACGGGTGTCATCTCACCTTGGGCAGCACCGCGCCGGCGATGAGGTCGAGCTGGTCCAGCATCGTCTGGGGCGTGCCCTCGTGGACGCCGATGCGGAAGAGGGCGCTGGCGAATCCCAGGGCCTTCAGGCGCCGCAGGTCGTCGATGACCTGGCCGACGCCGCCGGTCAGCGGCAGGCGCCTCTCGTCCCGCGACGCATCCCGGGTCACGAGGCCGAAGAGGCCGCTATAGGACAGGGCCGGCTGGCCCGCTCGGCCGGCCTTCGTCCAGAGGGAACGGAGCTGGGTGATGCCTTGCTCGAGATCAAGGAAGGAGGCGCCCACGGGGTGCCAGCCGTCGCCCAGCTCAGCCACGCGCCGCAGGACCCGCGGGCCCCGGTTGCCGGCCCAGATGGGCGGGTGCGGCTGCTGGATGGGCTTGGGCTCCGAGGTCACGTCGGAGAAGCGGAAGAACCGGCCCTGGAAGGAGGCGTTGCCGCTGGCCCACATGGCCTTCCAGACCCGGATGCACTCGTCCGTGTAGGCGCCGCGGGCCTCGAAGGGGACGCCCAGGGCCTCGAACTCCTCCTTCACGTAGCCGCCGCCCACGCCGATGATGAGGCGGCCCTGGCAGACGATGTCCAGCGTCGCCAGCATCTTCGCAGCCAGCACCGGGTGACGGTAGGGGGCAACGATCACGTCCGTCCCGAGGCGCGCGCGGCGCACATGGGCCGCGACGTGGGCCATGAGCGTGACGATCTCGAACCAGCGGTTGCCCATGCGGGCGCGGTCGCGGCCGGGCAGCGCCACGTGGTCGGCGAACCAGACGACGTCGAAGCCCACCGCCTCGGCGCGGGTGGCGAAGCGGACCACCGCCTCCAAGGAGGCGTACTGCTCGTAGTAGGGGACGGCGACGCCGATGAGCATGTCTGGCTCCGGGAGCGAAGGCCGGCCTCATGGTAGCGGCGGTCCGGGCGTTTGGCAACGCGAACCAGAAGGACGGGTATAATCGGTAGTATGTGGACCTTCCGCCGCAAGACCGATGCCCCCGCGCCGGCAGCCCCGAGTGCGCCCCAGCCTCCGCGGCGCCCTCGTATCCGGAGCGCGTTTCTTACGGCCGCGGCCGTGGCCGCCCTCGCCGCCTCCATGGCCGCCCTCGCGCTCGCCCTGACCGGCGAGCCGGCCCAGGTCGTCGAAGCCCCGAAGACGCCGGCCCCTCCGGCGGGCGTGCCGCAGGACCTGGCCAAGGTTTACGAGGCCTACCAGGCCCTGCAGCAACACTACGTGGACCGCCAGACGATAGACAAGGAGAAGCTGGCCGAGGGGGCGGTCCGAGGGATGGTGCAGGCGCTGGAGGACCCCTTCACCAGCTACCTTTCGAAGCGGCGGTACCAGGAGTCGCTGGAGAGCTTCGAAGGGGCGTTCCAGGGCATCGGCGCGCACGTGGCGGTGCGCGATGGGAAGGTGACCATCGTGGCGCCGCTCCCGGACACGCCGGCCGAGCGGGCCGGCCTCCGCTCCGGCGACATCATCGTGGCCGTCGAGGACCGGCCCGTCGAAGGGCTCTCGCTGGATGAGGTCATCGAGCAGGTCCGCGGGCCAAAGGGGACGGCCGTGCGCATCCGCATCCAGCAGGCCGAGACCAACCGGATCGTCGACCACCGTATCGTCCGGGACGAGATCAAAAACGCCACGGTCCTGTCCGAAGTCCTTGAGGACCGGATCGCCCGGGTGCGTATCACCCAGTTCGTGCAGACGACCGGCGAAAACCTGGAGAGCGCCCTGGACCAGCTCCTCGACCAGCGAGTCCGGGGGATCGTCCTGGACCTGCGCAACAACCCCGGCGGGCTGCTGCGGGTCGTGGTCAGCGTGGCGAGCCAGTTCCTGGACGACGGGCTGGTTCTCTACGAGACGGACGCCGACGGCAAGCGGACCGATCATCCGGTGACGGGCGGCGGCAAGGTCCGGCGGGTCCCGATGGTGGCGCTGGTGAACGGAGGGAGCGCCAGCGGGGCGGAGGTGGTGGCGGGGGCGCTCCAGGACCGAGGCCGCGCCCCCATCATCGGGACCACGACCTTTGGGAAGGGCGTAGTCAACACCCCCGTGCGCCTCAGCGATGGCTCGGGCCTGGTGATCACGACGGCCCGGTGGTTCACGCCCAGCGGCCGGCAGATCGGCCAGGTGGGCATAGCGCCGGACATCGTCGTGCCCCGCACGGCGGAGGATATCGCCGCCGGGCGCGACCCGCAGCTGGAACGGGCGCTGGCGGAGCTGCGCGCGGCCATCGAAAAGCGAGGGGCCGCGCCCCAGGAGGTCGCGGCCGGTGCCTGAGAGGCCTGACAAGGGGTTCAAGATGGTCACGGTCAACCGCCAAGCGCGCCATGACTACGACATCCTGGAGACCGTCGAGGCGGGCATGGTGCTGACGGGGACGGAGATCAAGTCGATCCGCGGCGGCCGGGTCAACATTCGAGAGGCGTATGCCCGCCCCTCCGACGGAGAGATGTGGCTGCACGGGGCGCACATCGCCTTGTACCCTTCGGCGGGGGTGAACAACCACGAGCCGCTGCGGCCCCGCAAGCTGCTGCTGCGGAAGGACCAGATCGCGGACCTGGCGATGAAGGTGGAGGCCGGGGGGCTGACACTGGTGCCGCTGCGCCTCTACATCAAGAACCATCGGGCCAAGGTGGAGCTGGGGCTGGCCCGCGGCCGCCGAACGTACGATAAGCGGCAGGCCATCGCCAAGCGCGAGGCCGAGCGGCGCATGCAGCAGGCCGTGCGCGTGCGGGTCTGAGGCCGGCTCCGGTGGTATAATGGGTACGTCTTGGGGACGCGCGGGTTCGACAGGAGAAACTCCTGACAGGACCGCGAGCCGAGGTGCCATCGCCCTCGTTAAACCGGTGGCAAACCAGTAACTGGCAACAGACAACTGGCCCTAGCGGCCGCCTAGAGCGGCCCTACGTCCGCCGGAGCCCCTCCTCGAGGGTGAAGGACGGGCGACGCTAAATCGAGGCGCGGCCTCCCCGACGCCGATACGGGGGGCCTAAGACCCATCGACTGGCCTGACCGCGCAACGCCGGGTGAGCAGCGGTGAGGCGAGACCCCAAAGACCGGCTACGCTCGTAGACGTTCTGGCGCAGGGTTCTTCTGGACGGGGAGTTCGACCCTCCCCCGTCTCCACCACGAACACCACTGGGGCTCTCCAACAGGAGTGGCCCCGTTGGAAATGATCGCCTCCGGGCCGTCGCTCGGGGGCGTTTCTTTGACCAGGGTCACGCCCGAACCTTCCCTCGTCGTCGCCACTTGGAAGATCGGGCGGAACGGCGGCTTGGGTTTCACCCCGACGACAGCCCGTTCTTCCTTGCAGTCCACGTAGACCCCGTCCAGCATGGTGAGGAGGAGCTTCCTGCGCTCCTCCTCGTTGGCCTTGGCCCAGAGCGCCGGCAGTTGCGTGATGAGCTTCCCCGCCTCCTCGGCGGCGTTGACCTCGGGAAGGACCAGAGATTCCAGCTCCATTTCCAAGAGCTTCTTCTGACGACGGTATTCTTCCTTAGGAATGAGCAGGTCGGTGTAAGCCCGGGCAGCCCAGCCGCGCCACCGGGATTATCGGTTGAAATGCCCGCGATCGGGCTCGCCCTGGGCCGCCTTGACCTGTTGCTTCCTCGTCGTGTCCTTAAGGAAGTGGGCGGCCACTTCCTTGCCAAAGAGCTTCAGGCTCTTCATCGTCTTCTCAAAGGGCAGGGGGCCTATCTGAATCTGCATGAAGGTGGTGTCCACGCCGTACGTATCCAGGGCGGCGATGTAGTCGTGACAGTCGTCGGGGCTGCCCACGCAGATCATCCGCTCCCGCAGAAAGCCGTCCCAATCGGCGTTGGGGAAGCCGGGGTAGAGCTTGGCGGCCATCTCCTTCGGGATTCTGCCGCCGTAGGCCGTGGTCAGGTCATGGAAATAGAAGTCCCTGCACGTTCTGGCGAACCACTCCCAGTAAGGCCTCAGTTCGTCCAGGGCCTGCTGGCGGGTGGGTGCGCAGTACATGTTGATCAGGCAGGAGAACTCCCCCTCTGGGGTCGTCGCCAGGCTGTTGGGGTCCCTCACCGCCTCCGCCCAGCCCTTGCGAAAGCGCTTCACCTGGTCCTCGATCATCCAGAGGGGCGTAAACCAGGTCTGTACCTGGGCATTGATTCCCAAGCGCGGATAGATATCCAAGGAGTCCGCGCTGGTGCACGGCGCATGGAACCTGGGATGCGGCTTCTGCAAGGGCTTCGGGACGACGTTGATGGGCTCCGGGATTTGGAAGTACCGCCCCTCGTGCGTGAACCACTCCTGGGTCCAGCACTTGCGAATCACCTCGACCGCCTCCAGGAAGATAGGCCTGGTCTCGTCCGTAGTCGTGAATTTCCCAGGGGTGAAGACCTTGAACCAGCCACGGTAAGCGCCCCGGCCCACGCCCATCTCTAGCCTCCCGCCACTCAAGAGGTCCAGCGTCGCGAAGCGCTCCGCCACCATCACCGGGTGCTGGATAGGCAAGATGACGACGGCGTTGCCCAGGCGCATCGAGCTGGTGTGGGCGGCGATGTTCATGAGGGTGACTTCCGGTGCGGACATGTGGGAGAAGTCGACGTTGTAGTGGTGCTCGGGAAGCCAGAGGACGGAATAGCCCAGCTCCTCCGCCGTCACCACCTGGCGCAGCATGGCATCATAGAGCTCCTTCTCCGTATAGGTCCCGAGCTCCAGCTGCCGCGTCGGCCGGGGCATCTCGTAGTACAGGCCGAAATGCATAGCTCACCTCCACGATGGGTGGTCCCCGCCGTCGATCTTACCTGAACGCCTGGCCGAACCAAAGACGATCGAGCCGAAAAGGAGCGGACCGCCCAGCGGCGCCCGCGACGCACTCGAATAGGCGCTCGTGGGCGCAGCATAGCACCCTGGGTCATCAATCTCTAGCTATTCCCATGGCTTGCCCGTCACACTGGTTTGGGCACGACGACGGGGATTTTCCTGGCTTGCGCCATGTCGGCGTAGACGCCGCCCATACTTCCAGCCTCCGCCGCTGGCCGCCGTGTCCAACGCCGTCTCCCGGGCCACGGGCGTCCGGATGACGGAGCTGCCCATGAGCCCGGACTACGTGGTGAGGCGGCTGGCGGAGGCGAAGGCCAAGTCCGGATAGGCAGCCGGCCGGCCCGAGCAACCAGCGGGCGCCCTCTCACCCGGCGCATCGCCTCCGGGGCCGCGCGGCAGCTCACACAGAAGCCGGTCCAGGCGTAGCGGCGGGGCGCGGCCGGGCGTGATCTTTCGGTTGCCCTGGGAACCCTTGCTTGCCATCCGCCTCAGGAGGACTAGACCCTCGCGAAGACCGTAGGGGCGGGTTTGAAACCCGCCCCT
>CAZKTO010000088.1:0-210 GCA_964555685.1 uncultured Dehalococcoidia bacterium | reverse complement strand
CCTGACTTATATTGTCAAGGGATACTTACCCTTGCAAGAGAGGCCTCCCCAGGATAATCGAAACACCCTGGCCCGAAGGTGCTCGCCTTGCGGCCCTTCGGGAGCGCCGTCTATAATGGCGGAGAGCCCGTACCGGAAGGGGACGATGCCGAGACACTCGAGACGGATCGCGGCCAGGCAGGCGGAGCTGGCCCGGCGCAAGCGGCGCGC
>CAZKTO010000087.1:0-9510 GCA_964555685.1 uncultured Dehalococcoidia bacterium | reverse complement strand
ATGCTGGTGGGGGCCATGAACCCCTGTCCCTGCGGCTTCCACGGCGACCCGTTCAAGGAGTGCTCCTGCGCACCGTCGTCCGTGGCCCGCTACCAGAAGCGCATCAGCGGGCCGTTCCTGGACCGCATCGATCTCTTCGTGCAGGTGCCCCGGGTGGACTACCAGAAGCTGATGGATACGACCGACGCGGAGGCTTCAGCCGTCGTGCGCCAGCGGGTCGAGGATGCGCGGGACCGGCACCGGCGCCGGCTCGCGGGCACGCCCCTCGTGTGCAACGCCGATATGGGGCCCGTGGAGGCGCGCCAGCTCTGCCCGATCGATGACGGCACCGTCGGCCTGCTCCAGACGGCGATGAAGCACTACCATCTCTCAGCGCGGGCGTTCCATCGAACGCTCAAGCTGGGCCGCACCATCGCCGATCTGGCGGGCTCGGACGTGATCCGGTCGGCCCACGCCGCCGAGGCGCTCCAGTACCGGGCGCGGGGGCTGGGGTAGTGCAGCCCAGTCCGCTTGTCGGTACGATTCAGCGTGTCTTTCGAGTTCGGGCCTACCGGTTGACCGCTCACGCGGAGCGAGAGCGGGAGGCTGACAGGATTACAGTTTCAGACCTGGTGGAGGCCTTTGGATCAGAGGCTCTTGAACTTCTTGAGGAGTGTCCGGACGACCCGCGGGGGCACAGCGCCCTTTTTCTGAGGTTCACGGCTAGGGGCGACCCGATCCATGCAGTTTTCAGCCTGGCTGATCTTGCTATATGTAGTAGCAGTCACCATTTATCGGCCTGATCCCCTGCGATGGGAGAAGTGGAGACGAAGGAGAAGACCGTGAGGGAATGTCCATTTCGCAAAGGGCGCGTCGAGAAGCGGCGGGTAGAGCACGTGCATCGTTGGGGTGAGAAGCTGTACCTGCTTCGGAATGTGCCAGCAGAGGTGTGCACCCAGTGTGGTGAGGTATTTCTTGGGCCAGACGCCTTGGAGCAAATGGACAGGGTCGTCACTGGGGCGCCGCCCCCTGAGAGCCATGTGTCTGTGCCGGTCTACTCGCTTTCCTGAGCCGCATGTGTCTCGCACAAAGGCCAGTTCCGTCACGCCATCCTGGAAGTGCTGCGCCAGCCCCTGGAGGACCGGGTGGTCACGATCAGCCGGCCCAGGGGACCGTGACCTTCCCGGCGAACTTCATGCTGGTGGGGGCCATGAACCCCTGCCGGTTCCTGCCGGCAGTACACACGGCGGCGCACTCGGGAAGCGGTACTCGATCACGGCGCGGACCTTGGCCCTCCCATCCTCTCCCGCCTCGGTGTAAAGGGTGATCTGTTTGACCAGGGTCCGCACGATCTCCTGGCGCGTCCGTTGGTCCAACCCCGCCTCTAGGCGGCGCCTCAGCTCGGCGAGGAGGTCATCGGGCACTGGAGGGGGCGAAGGCTCCTGCTTGGGCTCCAGCTCGGCCAGCCGGTCCTCGACGGCCTTGCGCTGGGAGTCGATCTCTGCCGCCTGATCGCGGAACGAGGCCTCGTCGATCACCTCCCGGACCAGGAAATCCACCGCGCTCTTCCGGCGGCGCTCCTTCTCGGCTAGGGGAGCGTAGAGGGCCCGCCGCCAGCCAGCAGCGGTGTCGGAGAATGGGGCGAGTGTATCGGTCTTCATTGGTGGTGCTCCTTGCTTCGCGAGTCACCACCATGCATCACTGTGTGGGGCCACAAGTCAAGGCGATAGCGTCGAAGGGAAGACCCTGGTAGGTCCTAGCCCTTCCTGATCACCAGGGTCAAGACGTACTCTGGCTGAGGGACTTGACGAGTGGAGATCGGCGGCGGAGCAAGTTCCAGAGCCGTAACAGCAAGCTCGTTCAGCCGTGCTGTTGCAGCGGACTGATTCTCGGGCCCCACGACGAGCTTGATGGCCACACGGTTGTCTCCGGCCCCCTGCACCGTCAGGTGGACGGTAGCGTCTCCGGCCCTCACACAGACCACGTCTATCGGACATCGCGAGTCGTTGCTCACTCGGTCGAAGGTCATCTCAACATAGGCACTCGCCACCTCGGCGCGTTGCCCCAGCCGCAGAGTGAAGGGCTCATTCACTGTCACCTGGACCAGTTCGGCCGGCCGTGCCGTTGGACTGGGCACAGGGGTTGCTCTGGACGGCAACAGTGTTGAAGGGCTAGCCCGCAAGGGTGTGGAGGAGGGAATGCCCCTGGGTGCGCCTTGGCTATCAGAGCAGCTAAGGACAAACAGCGCTACCATACCAGCCATGGATAAGAGGAATCTCGGCGTGAGGTCCACCACGTGCCTCCTCTTCGAGACTCAAGTAGTAGACGCTTTCGAGCTTCCAGCGGTTCCCAGCATCCCTCTGGGCCGTAGGCACGCCTCGACCTACGTAGAACAGCGCTCCTTCCCCCCGAGGAAGCGTAGAGGGCGCGTTGCCAGCCGGTGGCGCTGTCGGAGAGACGCGCCGGGGTAGCGGTCATTGTCTTCTCCTCTCCTCCAGAGGCATCACGATGTTCCTCTGATATCCGAAAGAGTCAAGGTGTTATTTGCGCGGGGAACATAATGACTCAAGATCGACGAGGAGGAGGTGCACCATTCGCGCACTGTTTCTCGTCGGTCCGCCCCTCAAAGATCCACGGTCCCTTTGGCGGCGAGGGATGAGCGTCTGCGAGGACCTGAGAAAAAGTCGCAGAGCCAGTCCGTGGGTGGCGAGCACCGCGTGCAACGCGGGAGGTCAATGACCTGGGCGATCCGGGCTCGGCAAGGTCTGGGAACGCATCGACACAACGCATGGCCGCTACAAGAGGGCGAGAACGTATACCTCGCCCTTTTTGTTGTGCGGAACAACTGGCACGATGACCTGATATGGCCAAGGCTATTCCCGCCATATAGTCCGCGGCCAAAAAGTATTAGAAGCTGTCTGCACGTCATCACCCCGCGGCGGCGGCCGCCCCGACGTGGCTGATGACGTGCAGATACCCCATCACCACCACGTCCACGAAGACCAGGAGCCCCAGGACCACATTCGCTGAGGACAGCCACGTGACCAGATGGCCGCTTGGGGCTCCTGGGTTGGGAAAGCCGACAGCAGATCCGGCCATAGCCGGAACCTTCGTCGCGTAGGCCCGCCGCAGAGACAGCGCCAGGCCTAAGGTGGCGCCCAGAATGGCCGCCCCCAGGGCCAGTTTCACCACAAAGGTCATCAAATAAGCCTCGCCGAAAGGCAATCCAGAGAACACATCCGGAGCGAAGAGGCCAGGGGGGCGCGTGGGGGTGTTGTATCGCGCACTCAGGGCGCCGCTCCCACTCAACAGCAGAAGGGCAGCGCCGGCGCTCCATGGGTAGATCCCGGTCAAGCGGGACAAGAGCCGTCCCCGTTGTCTGGCATCCGGCAGCAGCGACGCGACGAGCACCAGCGCGGAGAGGGCGAACCAGGAGATCGCCCCCACCAGGTGGGCCACCCTGAGGGCGATATTACGCACGTCAGCCATGCTGAACCCGAACACCACCTGCAAACGGGCGCGGACCTCCGGGCTTGCCCCGGGCGCAGGGGGCAACAGCTCTTCCAACAGCTCGGCTTCGCCGCTGCCAGGTCCCCGTACCGCGAACTTCATGCGCCAGCGGCCGTAGGCAGGGAAGCTGGCGGTGGCCGAGTAAAGGCCCTTTTCGTCCACGGGCCTGAATCTGACCGGCATGAAGGAGACGGGGGTGTTGCCCTCCCGTACGGCCGTCAACTCCACGTCGGCCCCGACCACCGGGTCGCCGTCGGGGTACCTCAGAATGACGTTGCACACCTTGTCCAGGGGGCGGCCGGGGTCAGGGGCGGTGCAGGTCACGGCGATGTTGACCTCGGCGCCATGGGCCGCGGCACGTCCCACTCCGGAGAGCGCCCCAGCGGCTGTGGCGATCACGCTCACTACCAAGGGGAGCCATTTCCCAACCGGACGTAGCCTCGCTCTTCCCATCAGCTCACCCGGAAGATGAGCCCAAAGGCGGCGACGGCGCTGCTGCGGCTGAGGGTGATGTCCACCCGCCACTCGCCTGGCATCACGAGCTTGTAGGGCACGAGGTAGTGGCCTCCGCCCATTGGGAGAGCCTCCGCCCTAAGGCTGCCGTGGGGCATGTACATATCGAAGACGATGCCCAGCCCGTCCCCTTCCACGGGCCTGCTGGTGGCCTGTTCCGTCGCATACAGGTCAATGCTCCCCTCCCTCAAGGGCGGATAGGGCGCGACGAAGACCTCCACATTCACGTCGCCGACCGAGACGGTGCCCCCGTTCGCGAAGGGCTTCGTCTCGTCCCCTTGTTCTATCCATAAGGCCGTCTTCTGCCACGGCGTCTCCCCGCTGGCGTTGGTCGTGGGGGACGTCTGGCGGGACCCGCCGCACGCGGCCACCAGCACGAGCGCTGCCGCCACCAGGGCTGTATGAACCAGGAGCTTGTTCACCCTCTGCCCCTCGCTAAACCCGCACGTTGCTGGAAAACCAGTTGCTGATGGCCATGTAGCGGCCGCTCAGCAGCAGCGCCGCGAAGCCGGCCATGACCGCGCTGCTTCCCAGGACGATGTATGGGGCGACCTTCTCCAGGCGCCCGAGCAGGCTCACGACCCGCGCCATCGCCATGGCCCCCAGCATCAGCGGGATGGCCATCCCCACGGCAAAGAGGGCCATGATGAGGGCGCCATAGATGGGCGTGCCCGCGATGCCAACATAGGTGATAATGCCCAGGACCAGCGCGGCACCGAAGCAGGTGGTACAGCCTGCGGCGAAGGCAAGGCCCAGGAGCATGGTCCCCAGATAGCCCGGGTTCTTCTTGCCAAGGAAGTTGCCTAGCGGCATCTTGCACACCAGGGGAGCACGGGAGTTGGCGGCCAGCCGCACCGCCATGAGCAAGATCACCAGCCCTGCGGCGATGGAGAGGTAGCGCCGCCACGTCCAGAACACCGAGGTGCCGTCCAGGGACTGGGCGGCGAAGCCCGCAGCCGCCCCCGCGGCCGTATACACAATCACGAAGCCCAGGACAAAAAAGGCTGCCGTCTTGAGCACCCGCAGGCGGACCACGGCGGGGGCCTCCCGCTGCCGGGCCTGGCTGGCGGAGATGCCTGCCAGGGTGGGGATGAAATAGGCGGTGAGCTGGAACAGGCATGGCCACATGGACGCCAGCACCCCTCCCAGCAGGGCCAGCAGAGCGGTCCAGGTGAAGCGGAGCTTTGCTGCGCCAACCCCGGAGGGGTACTCCAGCGGCAGGCCCCAGTAGAGCACGGACTGAGCCCCCTCAGCGTTGGCTGGCGGCAGGACCAGCTCCAGGGACCGAGTCTGCTCCCCAAGGACGGCTGCTCCCTGGGGGTCTGAACGCTGGTACAGGAGCACGCTGAACCGGTGGTGGGCGGCGTTAGCCGGGACAAGCACCTGGGTGGGAGGGTACGTGGCGGCGCCGTCCACCCGCAGCAGGGGCTGCGGCAGCTCGGGGAGATCGCTGTCGTGGATATTCTCCCACATGAACAAAACCAGGTTCCTGTCCACGCCATAGCGGGCCGCCGAACCGGATTGCCCCGTCAGGGAGAAGTACTCAGGGGTAGCCCAGAGGACGCGCACATCGGAGCCGCCCGGGCCGTAGCCCGAGCGGGAGAGGAGCCCGGTGACCTGGGCGATGGACGTCGTCCCTGGAGTGGCGCCGCCCGCCGGCGGGGAGGCGCTGTTCCAGGGACGACTGATCAGCAGCCAGAGCAATGCCGCCACCAGGAGGATCACCCCAGCCGCCAGGGCCGCCCTTCTCGGGCGGGCCAGGGCACCTGGCCCTGCGACCGCTCCAACCGCACGGAAGACGTTTCCCCTTGCAGCCAGCACACCCTTCCCCCTGTTCCGACGCTGCTGTGGGGCGGGCCGCCGGGCGGCCCGCCCCACAACGCCTCACTGCTGAATCGTCACGTCCACGACCATGGCTGGGTGGTACACACAGAGGAACTTGTGTGCCCCTGGCGTGTTGCTCACCGTCCAGGTGAACGAGCCGGTGCGGCCGGCATCAATGTCCGGCGCTTCCCCGGGCAACAGCCCGGCCGTGACGCCAACAAGGTTGTGCTTCTCATCGTCCTTGTTGACGATGGTGAACTTCACCTGCTGTCCCACCTTCAGGGTGAGGGTCTTGATGTCCCATTTGAGGCCATCGGCCACCAGGGTGATTTCCCGCACGGCCGGTGTAGGCGTCGCCACCGGGGCAGCAGGCGCCGCCGCCGTTGCCTCCTCCACCAGGATGGTCAGGGGCCTGGCCTTGGCTTCGTCCAAGACCGTCACCAGGAGCCTGCCCGGGGCCGAAGGAGCCGTGAACTTCACGAGGTGCCGCTGGCCGGCCGAGATCTCGAAACGCTCGATCTTGGCCTCCTTGCCCTCCACCGCGAGGGGGCGGCCGGAGCTGCCGGAGGCGTAGCTGAACAGGATGTTCACTGTGGCCCCGGCCTTGACCTTGACCGTGTCTGGACTGAAGTTGCTGGGGGTGCCAGCGAAGGCGCTCCGCGGGTTGATCCGGACAAGGGCAGCCTCCTTGGTGGCTTTGATGAAGGCCTGCTGGGCCTGCCTGGCGCTGCCGCGGAGCCCCGTCAGGGTGGAGACCACCTCGCCCACCACGCCGCCCCTGCCGTCGTCTCGCCACTGGACGAAGGTGCCGCCATGAGTATCGCCCTCGGTCGCCGTCTTGACCACCGTCACCAATTCCTCGGTCTCCGTGTCGTAGACCCACATGCCGTGGTCGGCGTTGGAGGTGGCCACCACGTACTTGCAGTCTGGCGAGAGGATGATGTGGTCCGTGGTCCGGCCGATGGGGACGACGTTGGTGACGATGTTGAAGGTGGTGTCGATGATGGTCATGGTGCGGCCCATTTGGCCATATCCGGCGGACTCGCCCTTATCGGCCACGTACAGCTTGGACTCGTCGCACGAGAGGCGAGCGCCCCACGGGCCTGGGCCCGTCGATACCTCAGTGATGACCTGCATCTTCTCCGCGTCGATCTTCTTGACTTTCTGGGGGTCGCCCTCCGTCACCCAGGCGATCTTGCCGTCCTGAGTCACCTCGGCCCAGATCGGGTCCATTGTGGGCACCTCTCCCACAACCTTCCAGGTGGTCATGTCCACCTTAGC
Organism: uncultured Dehalococcoidia bacterium; assembly: GCA_964555685.1. GTDB lineage: Bacteria > Chloroflexota > Dehalococcoidia > SHYB01 > SHYB01 > CAZKTO01. Next base: position 2,403 of record CAZKTO010000087.1, on the reverse strand, counting down.
CAGGACCCCCTCGATCTTCCCCCTGAAGGGGACCGAGGCAGCCGGCATCGTGACGTACAGGAACTTGCCCTGGATGTCGCCGGAGACGACGTAGGGGTTGCCGACGAAGTCCAGATAGGTCATGCCGCCCACGATGGCGTGGTCCTTCTGCGGGTCGATGACCCAGATCCCGCTGCCGCGACGGTTCCAGTTGAAGTCCACGTTCATGACGTACTCGCGGCCGTCGGGCCCGGTGAAGTTGTTGACGTGGTGGCCCCCGAAGCCGCCCCGGGTGGACTTGTAGACCTTGTAGGGCTTCAGGGTGAACCCGTCAATGATGATGAGGCGAGGGGGCTTCTCCGGGCTGAATGTCGACTGGAGGTAGAGCCAGCGGCCGTCTGCGGAGGTGCTAGCGCCGTGGCTGGAGTAGCCCAACGAGTACTCGTCCGGCAGGTTGAGGTTAGCCACGTGCTTCCATTTCTTCATGTCCGTGGCGTCCCAGACCTCCATGGTGTTCCTGATGTTGGTGGTGGCATAGGTGGTGCCCGCGTTGGTGTAGAAGTAGAGCTGGCCGGGTTTAGGGTCCAGGACCTTAGGGCCACTGGCATCGAGGGTCGCCTCCAGCTCCACGCCAAAGTACTCCGCCCAGCTTGTGCCGATGGGGGGCTTGGCCCACAAGGGGCCGGCCGCAACCGGCGCCGCAGGAGCCGCGGGCGCAGCGGCTGCCGGAGCCGGGGGGTTGGGGGCTGGCTCCGATTTGCCGGTACAGCTCGCGACAACCAGGGCCAGGAGCCCCAGAGCGCCGGCCATGAACATCACTTTTCCGCTGAAACGCTTCCACATAGTTCTTCCTCCTAGTCCGACTGGTCCTTCCTGTACCGCATACCCACAGGGCTAGCCTATCGCCGGGCCGTGATGGCGCCGTGGCTTGGGGGGGACCACGTTGTGAAGAAGCTGTGAAAAAAGTCACATTCCGCGCGGACCGAACAGGTGATGGCCTACTTTGACGAACTGGTCGATGGGCAAGACGATGGGAAACTAGCGGCGCTCGCCCAGCATCTGGCATCTCCAGTCAGGCTTGCCGGTGAAGGAGGGCTCACGGGGTGCTCCTGTTCGGCGAGAAGGAGCTAGACGGACCGGCGGTGGATATACCGGAAGTAGAGAAGGATGGCTACCAGGAGAACCCGACACGTCAAGCGTTGACGGCCAGCGGTTGGGTACGTCGGAGCGAAGCGCTTCTATGGTCCGCCGGCCCTGGAGTTGGATTTCTCGTGTCATCGCTGCCCTCCTGCTACGACACTGGTACCGGTAGCAGACGGGTGGCCCACTCGAACGAGCGATGCCAGCGGGTTAACACGGTTTCGGTCGCGGACTTCGTCGGCTATCCGGAACCGCAGCGCAGGATACACCTCGACTGCCCGGGGGTTCTGGTCTTTCGACAGGACGGCGACCATAGGAGCCACGACCGCGATCAAACCGTGCTCCAACTCGTCGGTGACGTCCACGAATTGGCGCAGGACTTCATACCCATCGAGTACCGCTGCCGTACTGTAGTAGAGGGTTCCATCGAGCTCTGCCGGCCTGCGCGTCGCCATGAAGCGCGAGACATCCAGGATCAGGACTAAGCCGGCGCGACCCGTGAGATGGAGCCAGTGCGCCAGCGAGAATAGCATGTGCCGGGCCTGGCACAGACGGAGCATGGCGATGCGGAACTCCTGCGTCATGGCATAGTCCCGGTAAAGACGTTCGCGGAGGGACCTGGTTGACGGATCGGCGCATCTCTCCCAAATCCTGGCTGTTGAGCGCCGCTATCCTATCGAGCGAGCATTCCTCTGGCTCGTCGGGGATGATATAGTGCTTGTCGGACAGGGTTGACCTCAGAAACTCCCCCGCAAGGTGATCCCAATCGACCTCCTTTGCGACGGCGTGAAATATCTGGTCGATCATGTGCAGCTTGGTGTGTGTAGCATCCAGGGCTGCAAAGAGGTATCCGGTATCCAGAGCCTCTTTGCGCAGCGCCTCGATCAGCGCCGGACCCGCGGCGGCGGACTGCGGGACGGCGAACTTGACCGCGGCGCCCCCCTTCACGCTGGAGCGCCGGGGCCCCACTGCCTGGACCGGGTTGCACGATCCGCGCTCTCGCAGCCAGCTCCCGCTTCCATGCCGCCTCGTGCACGCCTTGCCTCGCCGCAGTCTCGGCCACCCGCAGGCCCAACGAGGTGAGCCGCCTCACCACGGACTGCATCTGGCCTCGGAGTCGAGCCCACCGCAACGGGCAGCGGTGCTAGCGCATCCTCGATCACAGCCAGGCTATTAATTGGGCTACCGGCCCGCCTGGAATGGCCGGTTGGCTCTTGGCGCTGGGCGGATGATCCGCGCTAAGGTCTTCGCTACTAGCACGGAGGGAAATTGTGTGCGGAACGG
>CAZKTO010000086.1:0-9599 GCA_964555685.1 uncultured Dehalococcoidia bacterium | reverse complement strand
GAACATCGAGGGGCATGGCGATACGCAGGTGGTCCGGGCTCACGTGCCCCTGGCCGATACCTTCGGCTACGCCACCGCGCTGCGCTCCCTCACCCAGGGCCGCGCCACGCACACCATGGAGTTCTACCGCTACGCCCAGGTGCCCGCCTCCCTGGCTGATGAGATCATGGGCCGGGTCCGGGTGGCGAGCTAGCGGAAGGCGCCTGCCATGACCACGCCCAAAGCCGCCGGCGCGGCGACCACGCCCAAAGCCGCCGGCGCAGCGACCAGGGCTAAAGCCACCGGCGCAGCGGCCGCGTCCAAAGCCGCCGGCGCGGCGACCACGGCCAAAGTCGCCGGCGCGGCGACCACGCCCAAAGCCGCCGGCGCGGCGACCACGCCCAAAGCCGCCGGCGCGGCGACCACGGCCAAAGCCGCCAGCGCGGCCAAGCAGAAGATCCGCATTCGGATCAATCTCAAGGCCGACGACCAGCGCATCCTGGACCAGTCGGCCGTGCAGATCGTCGAGGCGGCCGAGCGGACGGGCGCCAACGTGGCCGGCCCGGTGCCGCTCCCCACGGACATCAAGCGCTTCACCGTCATCCGCTCGCCCCACATCGACAAGGACTCCCGCGAGCAGTTCGAGATCCGCACCCACAAGCGCCTCATCGACGTGATGGACCCGACCTCCAAGACCATCGACGCCCTTACCCGGCTGAACCTGCCGGCGGGGGTGGACATCGAGATCAAGCTGTAGCGCCATGGATACCGGGATCATCGGCCGCAAGCTGGGCATGACCCAGATCTATCTTGAAGATGGCAGCATCGTGCCCGTCACCGCCATCGAGGCGGGGCCCTGTACGGTGGTGCAGGTGAAGACTATCGAGCGGGACGGCTACCGGGCGGTCCAGCTCGGCTTTGGGCATAAGAAGCGCCTGAACAAGCCGGAGGCGGGGCACCGCCGGGACCTGGGGGCCTTCCGCACGCTGCGCGAGTTCCTCGTCAGCGACGCCGCGACGTTCCAGGTGGGGCAGAAGGTGGAGGTGGGGATCTTCTCGCCCGGCGTGCTGGTGGACGTGACGGGCCGGTCCCGGGGCATGGGGTTCGCCGGCGTGGTCAAGCGCCACCACTTCAGGGGCGGGCCGAAGACCCACGGCCAGTCCGACCGGCATCGGGGGCCCGGCTCTGTCGGCGCGGGCACCACCCCGGGCCACGTCGTGAAGGGGCTGCGCATGGGCGGCCACATGGGAGACGAGCGCGTGACGACGCAGAACCTGAAGGTAGTGCGGGTGGACCCGCAGCGCAATCTGCTCCTGATTCTTGGCGCCGTCCCCGGCGCCAAGAACGGCGTCGTCGTCGTCAATGCCGCGCGGAAGAGCAGGGCGGCGAAGGCTAAGTAGCGAGCTATGGCGATCAACGTCCCCGTCAAAGACATCGCGGGCAAGGAGGTGGGCTCCATCCAGGTGAAGGAGGCCGTCTTCGGCGTGCCCATGAACCAGGCGGTGGTGCACCAGGCGCTGGAGTGGCAGCGGGCCAACGCCCGCCAGGGCACGGCCAGCACCAAGACGCGCGGTGAGGTCTCCCACACCACCCGGAAGCCCTGGCGCCAGAAGCACACGGGCCGCGCCCGGGCGGGCACACGCGCATCGCCGCTCTGGAGGCACGGCGGCATCGCCTTCGGCCCCAAGCCGCGGGACTACCACCAGCGCCTGCCGCGCAAGATGCGCCGCCTGGCCGTCCGCTGCCTGCTCACCGATAAGCGCGAGTCCGGGAACCTATCCATCCTGCAAGACCTGGCCATCGCCGAGGGCAAGACGAAAGAGCTCGCCGGCGTCCTGGCGGCTCTGGGGCTCGAGGGGACGGTCCTGCTGGTCACCCGCGACGCCGACGCCAAGGTCGTCCGCTCGGCCCGGAACCTGCCCCAGGTGACGACGACGCTCGCGAGGCTCCTGAACGCCGTGGAGCTGCTGCGCCACCGGCACGTGGTGGCCACGGTGGACGCCATTCGCCGCATCGAGGACCTGTGGCACGAGACGCGGATCGACCGCAAGCGGGTGCCGGGCGAGCCCAAGCAGGCTGCGGCGGCCGAGCCGGAGCCCGTGCCCGCCAGGGCGGCGGTGGAGGCGCCGGCGTCTCCGCCGGCCGCCGAGCCTCCGCCCGAGCCCCAGGCCGAGCCCGAGGCGCCGGCGCCCGAACGGCCCAAGCGCGTCCGCAAGCCGGCCACCGTCACCCGCAGCCGCCGCGCGCGAAAGCAGGCGGAGTCTGAGTCATGAGCGCCCACGACGTCCTGCGCCGGCCCGTCATCACCGAGAAGAGCACCCGCCTCGCCGAGCGGGGCAAGTATGTCTTCGAGGTCGCTCGCGGGGCCAACAAGGTCCAGGTGAAGGAGGCCGTGCAGCAGGCCTTCACCGTCGGCGTGACCCAGGTCAACATGATGAACGTCCTCGGCAAGATGAAGCGGTTCGGGCGCCGGCCCACCCGGCAGCCGTCGTGGAAGAAGGCCGTCGTCACCCTCAAGGCCGGCGACAAGATCGATCTGTTCGGGAACGCGTAAGGAGCGCCCATGGCCGTCAAGACGTACAAGCCCGTGACCCCGTCCCGCCGCAACATGACGGGCCACTCCTTCGAGGAGATCACCAAGAGCAAGCCCGAGCGGTCGCTCCTGGGCGCCACGGTCAAGCGCAAGGCCGGCCGGAACTTCCGCGGCAAGATCACCGTCCGGCACCGGGGCGGCGGCCACAAGCGGCAGCTGCGGGTCATCGATTTCAAGCGCAACAAGGACGGCGTCCCCGGCAAGGTGGTAGGCATCGAGTACGACCCCAACCGGTCGGCGCGGCTGGCCCTCATCCAGTACGCCGATGGCGACCGGCGCTACATACTTTGGCCCGTGGGCTTGAGCGTGGGCCATACGGTGCAGTCCGGGCCCGGCGCCGAGATCAAGCCCGGGTGCGCCATGACCATGAAGAGCATCCCCACGGGCACGCGGGTGCACAACGTGGAGCTCTATCGGGGCCGCGGAGGCCAGATGGTGAGGTCGGCGGGCGCCTCGGCGCAGCTCCTGGCCAAGGAGGACCGGCACGTCCTGCTGCGCCTCCCCTCGGGCGAGACGCGCCGGTTCGACGCCGAGTGCATGGCCACCATCGGGCAGCTGGGCAACGTTGACCACAAGAACATCAATCTGGGCAAGGCGGGCCGCACGCGGCACCTGGGGCGCCGGCCGGAGGTGCGGGGCCTCGCCATGACGCCCAGGGACCACCCCCACGGCGGCGGGGAGGGCCGCTCCGGCATCGGCATGCCGAGCCCCAAGTCGCCCTGGGGCAAGCGCACCCTGGGGAAGAAGACGCGCCGGCCCAACAAGAGCCGGTCCATGATCGTGAAGCGGAGGAAGTAGCCCGATGTCCCGGTCAACCAAAAAGGGGCCCTACGTCCACCCGAGGCTGGCCCAGCAGGTGGAGGCGGCCTCCAAGCGGCAGGAGAAGGTGGTCATCAGGACCTGGTCCCGCCCGTCCATGATCATGCCCAACATGGTGGGGCTCACCATCGCCGTCCACGATGGGCGCCGCCACGTGCCGGTCTTCATCACGGAGCAGATGATCGGCCACCGGCTGGGCGAGTTCGCGCCGACGCGGACCTTCCGCGGTCACATTGGCCGGGCCAGGACGGAGAAGACCTCCACCGTCGCCGCGACGTAGGGAACGCCATGGAAGTACGCGCTATCGCTCGAAACGTTGGGGTATCGCCCAAGAAGCTGCACCGGATCGTGGACCTGGTGCGGGGGAAGCCCGTGCCGGAGGCGCTCACGATCCTGCGGTTCGTGCCGTCGCCCGCGGCGGCGGAGGTGGCGAAGGTGGTGAAGTCGGCGGCGGCCAATGCGGAGAACAACCATCAGATGGACCCCGAGCGGCTCCGTATCGTCCGCATCACGGCGGACGAGGGGCTCCGTCTCAAGCGCCGGCGGCCCATGGCCCGCGGCCGGGCGGGGGTCGTGCACAAGCGGCTCAGCCACATCGCCGTCGTGGTGGACCAGGCCCCGGGCGGGGGCGCGGAGGAAGAGCGTGGGGCATAAGGTCCATCCCATCGGCTTCCGGCTGGGGGCCATCCGCGGCTGGCAGGCCAAGTGGTTCGCCGCCCGGAAGGAGACCTTCCGAGACCTGCTCCTGGAGGACGCCCGCTTCCGGAAAGCCATCTGGGCCAAGTACCCGGACGCCGGCGTCGCCCGTGTCGAGATCGAGCGGGGCGCCCACGAGGTGGTCGTCGCCATCCACACGGCCCGGCCGGGCATCGTCATCGGCCGCGGCGGGCAGCGGGTCGAGGAGATCCGCAAGGAGCTCGAGGGGAGCACCGAGAAGCGTGTGCGCATCAATATCATGGAGGTACGCCAGCCCGAGCTGGACGCCTATCTCGTGGCCCGGAACGTCGCCGACCAGATCGAGCGGCGCCTCTCGTACCGGCGCGCCATGAAGCAGGCCATCGCCCGCTCCATGCAGGCGGGGGCCAAGGGCGTGAAGGTGCACCTCGCGGGCCGGCTGGGCGGGTCTGAGATCGCCCGGAGCGCCGGCGACCACGAGGGCCGGGTGCCGCTCCACACGATCCGCGCCGATATCGACTTCGGCATCGCCGAGGCGCGCACCGGCATGGGCCAGGTCGGCGTCAAGGTCTGGATCAACCGCGGCGAGATCCTGCCCGAGCGCAAGGAGCCGGAGGTCCCGGCCGGCGAGTCGGGCCTGGGGCGGCTCGAGCTCAAAGAGGAGGAGGCGGCAGCCGATGCTCCAGCCAAAGCGGGTTAAGCATCGCAAGACGCACCGTGGCAAGCTCCGCGGCGCGGCCCACGCGGGCTTCACCCTGGACCACGGCGATTTCGGCCTCAAGGCGATGGAGTCGGGCTGGATCACGGCTCGGCAGATCGAGGCCGCCCGGCGCGCCATCACCCACCACGTTCGGCGCGGCGGCGCCATCGTCATCCGCATCTTCCCGGACAAGCCGGTGACAGCCCGGCCCCTGGAGACGCGCATGGGCAGCGGCAAGGGCGCGGTGGACCACTACGTGGCGGCGGTGAGGCGCGGCCGCATGCTCTTCGAGCTCTCGGGCGTGCAAGAGGACACGGCGCGGGAGGCCATGCGCCTGGCGTCGGCCAAGCTGCCCATGAAGACGCGGTTCATCGGCAAGCAGCCCCATCTCGCGGGGCGGTAGGTCCACCATGCCCACCATGCGTATCGCGGAGATTCGGGCGCTGCCCACGGAGGGCCTCCAGTCGGAGCTGGAGGCGACCCACAAGGAGCTCTTCAACCTGCGGTTCCAGAAAGCGGCGCAGCAACTCGCCGACGTGACGGCGGTCCGCAAGGCTCGCAAGAAGGCGGCCCGGATCCATACGGTCCTCCGGGAGCGGGAGCTGGCTCAAGGGACGGGGAGCTAACGAGGAAAGGCCATGGCCAACGAACGAGGCAGACGCAAGAGCAGGACCGGCGTCGTCGTCAGCGACAAGATGGACAAGACGCGCGTGGTGCAGGTCCGCTGGAGCCGGCCCGACCCTCGCTACACGCGGCGCGTGCGGCGCGTCTCGGCTTTCAAGGCCCATGACGCGGCCAACGCCTCCCACGAGGGCGACACGGTCCGCATGGTGGAGACCCGGCCCAGCTCCAAGGAGAAGCGCTGGCGCATCGTCGAGATCGTGACCAAGGGCGAGCGCGTCGAGATCAAGCCGCAGGAGGTCGGGGCCTCGATCATCGAGGAGTTCTCCAGCAGCAAGGAGGCGCCGGCCGCGCCTGAGGGGGCTGCCTCCTTGCCCGCGACCGCGGCGCAGCCTGCTCCCGCCGAGGAGTCCCCTGCCCCCGCCGAGGAGTCCAAGGAATGATCCAGACGTATACCCGCCTCAAGGTGGCGGACAACTCGGGCGCGCGGGTCGTCATGTGCATCAACATTCCCGGCGCAAGCAGGCGCCGCTACGCCCGCGTGGGCGATATCATCGTATGCGCGGTGAAGGAGGCGCAGCCGGCGGCCCAGATCAAGCGCGGCGAGGTGGTGCGCGCCGTCGTGGTGCGCACCACCCGGCCCATCCGCCGGCGCGATGGCTCCCAGATCCGCTTCGACGACAACGCCGCCGTGGTCCTCAAGGAGGGGAACAACCCGGCCGGCACGCGTATCTTCGGCCCCGTGGCCCGGGAGCTCCGGGAGCGCAACTTCATGAAGATCGTCTCGCTGGCGCCGGAGGTGCTCTAGGACAGCCATGAACGTTCACCGGAACGACCAGGTGGTGGTCATCACCGGCAAGGACCGCGGCAAGCGGGGCCGCGTGCTCGAGGCCGACCCCAAGCAGGCCCGCGTCCTCGTCGAGGGCGTCAACGTGATGAAGCGCCACGTGCGCCCCACGGCCACCATGCGGCAGGCGGGCATCGTCGAGAAGCCGGGGTTCATGGCGGTCTCCAAGGTGATGGTTATCTGCGATAAGTGCGGCAAGGCCACGCGCGTCGCCCACCAGGTCCTCCAGCTCCAGGAGGGCGGCGCGACGCAGCGCGATCGAGTACGGATATGCAAGCGATGCAAGCAACAGATCGGCTAGAGGAGACGCAGGACCCGGCGCCCCCCGAGGGGGAGGCGGCCCCGCCGGCCAAGGCCCGCAGGGAGCGCAAGGCGCGCGCGCCCCACGCTGCTTCCGGAGCGGCTGGGAAGCAGCCCAGGGGCGAGGCCCCGGAGGGCAAGCACCCCAAAGCGGAGCGCGCCCAGGCCAAGGAGGCCGAGGCCAAGCAGCCCAAGCCGAAACAGCCGAAGGCCGCGGCGAAGGCGGAGGCCGGCGAGGGCAAGCAGCCCAAGGGCGAGCGCCTGGAGGCCAAGGGCCAGCCCCAGGCGGAGCGTCCGGCCAAGGGGAGGCCCGCGCTCAAGGCCGCCCCGATGCCCATGCCCCCCGGCTACGTACCGCGCCTGAAGGAGCGGTACAAGAAAGAGGTGGCGCCGGCCCTGATCAAGGAGTTCGGGTATAAGAACGTGATGCAGGTCCCGCAGGTCACCAAGGTTGTGGTCAACGTGGGCCTGGGCGAGGCGCTCACGAACCCCAAGGCGCCGGAGGCGTGCCAGGAGGATCTCGCGGCCATCACCGGCCAGCACGCGGTGCTGACGAAGGCCAAGAAGTCCGTGGCCAACTTCAAGTTGCGCCAAGGGATGGTCATCGGGGCCATGGCGACGCTCCGCGGGACCCTGATGTACGAGTTCCTGGACCGGCTCATCAACGTCGCCCTGCCGCGCATCCGGGACTTCCGCGGCGCCCCGGTCAACGGCTTCGACGGCCGCGGGAACTACTCCATGGGGTTCCGGGAGCAGGTGATGTTCCCGGAGATCGACTTCAACGCCGTGGACCGGATCCGCGGCCTCCAGGTGACCATCGTGACCACGGCCCGGACGGACGACGAGGCGCGGCGCCTGCTGGCCCTCATGGGCATGGCGTTCGCGCGGGACCGGGCCGGGGCGGCGGCGTAGCGCAAGCCGCAAGGCGAGGAGCAGCGCGTGGCGAAGAAATGTAAGATCGAAAAGTGGAAGCGGCCTCCCAAGCTCAAGGTGCAGTACCACAACCGGTGCCACCTGTGCGGCAGGCCCCGGGCGTACATCCGGCAGTTCGGCCTCTGCCGCATCTGCTTCCGAGCGCTCGCTCTCAGGGGCGAGATTCCGGGCGTGCGCAAGGCCAGCTGGTGAGCGCGCGCCGAAACTGTACTCTGTAGACGAGGTGGGCAGATGTCCCAAACAGACCCGATCGCCGATATGCTGACGAGGATCCGCAACGCATCCACAGCGCGGCATCCATCGCTCACGGCCCCCTACTCGCGGACCAAGAGCGCCGTGGCCCGGATCCTCAAGGAGGAGGGCTTCGTGCGCGAGGTGGCCCCGGTGAAGAGCGGCGTCGCCAAGGCCCTGCGCATCCATCTGATCTACGATGGGCAGGGCCAGCCGGCCATCACCGGCATCCAGCGGGTCAGCCGGCCATCGCTGCGCATCTACGCCGGCCATGGCGAGATCCCGCGCGTCTACGGCGGCCTCGGCACCGCCATCGTCTCCACCTCCAAGGGGATCATGACGGGCAAGCAGGCCCACAAAGAGAAGATCGGGGGCGAGGTCCTCTGCGTCGTCTGGTAGACGGCGCCTTTGGCCCCCGCGGAGCAGACCCATGTCACGGATAGGCAAGATACCGGTGGCGGCGCCCCAGGGCGTCGCGGTGACGGTCGAAGGCTCGAGCGTCACGGTCAAGGGGCCCAAGGGCCAGCTGACCCGCGCCTTCGACCCGGCCATGCGCATCACCTGCGAGGGGGGCATCGTCACGGTGGCCCGCTCGGGCGACGAGCGGCGGCAGCGGGCGCTCCACGGCCTCACCCGCACCCTGATCCAGAACATGGTCATCGGCGTCACCCAGGGGTACCAGAAGACGCTGGACATCGTGGGCGTCGGCTATCGCGTGGCCCAGGCGGGCAAGAGCGTGAACCTCACCGTCGGCTTCAGCCACCCGGTGGTGGTGGCGCCCCAGCCGGGCATCGAGCTGCAGGCCGAGGGCCAGAACCGGCTCCACGTCCGAGGCTCGGAGAAGGAGCTGGTGGGGCTCGTGGCCGCCAAGATCCGGCGAATCCGGCCCCCGGACCGGTATAAGGGCAAGGGTATCCGGTACGCCGGCGAGGTGGTCCGCCTCAAGCCGGGCAAGGGCGCCAAGAAGACGGCGCAGTAGCGAGCGCGAGCATGGCACAGCGAGCACGAACGGCCCGGGCGGCGCGGACGGCGCGGCATGAGCGGCTCCGGAGCAAGGTGTCGGGCACCCAGGAGCGGCCGCGCGTCTGCGTCTTCCGCAGCCTGAACCACATCTACGCGCAGGTGATCGACGACCGGCAGGGCCGCACCCTGGCCGAGGCCTCGTCGCTGGACGCCGCGGTCCGTGGCCAGAGGGCGGGCAAGAAGAAGCAAGAGGTGGCGGCCGTGGTGGGCGCGCTCCTGGCCCAGCGGGCCAGGGAGACGGGCATCGCCCAGGCCGTCTTCGACCGCGGCGGCTACCGCTATCATGGCCGCGTCCGCGCCCTCGCGGATGCCGCGCGCAAAGGAGGCTTGGTCTTTTGACAACCAGGGATCGCAGAGACCGCGGGGGCGACGCCGTCGGCATGAACGAGAAGGTCGTCGACATCAAGCGCGTGGTCAAGGTCGTCAAGGGCGGCCGGAACTTCAGCTTCAACGCCATGATCGTCGTCGGTGACGGCTCCGGCCAGGTGGGCATCGGCCTCGGCAAGGCGGGCGAGGTGCCGGACGCCATCCGCAAGGGCACGGCCATCGCGCGCAAGAATCTGATCAAGGTGCCGATGCGCGGCAGCACCATCCCGCACGAGATCGTCTACAAGTTTGGCGCCTCGAAGGTCTTGCTGAAGCCCGCCGCGCCGGGCACGGGCGTGATCGCGGGGAGCAGCATGCGGGCCGTGGTCACCTCCGCGGGGATCCGGGACATCCTGACCAAGTCGCTGGGGAGCCCGAACCCCATCAACGTCGTGAAGGCCACCTACTACGCCCTGGAGAGCCTGAGGGACCCGAAGGAGGCCGTGGCCCAGCGCATGGCCCTGGCGGCCCAGCTGAGGGCGTCGCCGCCGCCGGAGCCCCGCTCGCCCAAG
>CAZKTO010000085.1:0-9868 GCA_964555685.1 uncultured Dehalococcoidia bacterium | reverse complement strand
CAGGCTGATCTCGCCCGGGCGCGGCCACCGCCCGCCGCCCACGAGCCCCGCCGTCGAGATGGTGTAGTGGGGGGACCGGAAAGGGCGCCGCGTGATGAGCGCCTTGCCCGTGGGCAGAAGCCCCGCGACGCTGTATATCTTCGTGACCTCGAGGGCCTCGGCCGAGCCCAGCCTGGGCAGGATGCCCGGCAGCGCCCGCGCCATGAGGGTCTTGCCGCTCCCCGGCGGGCCCAGCATCAGCAGATTGTGCCCGCCCGCCGCCGCCAGCTCCAGCGCCCGCTTCGCGTGGTCCTGGCCCTTCACGTGGGCCAGGTCCGGCACCCCAGGTCCCGTCCCGTCCGCGCTGGCCGCGGGCCACTGCCCCTGCGCCGGCGTGATCTCCTCCTCCCCGCGCAGAAAGGCGGCGAGCTGCGCCAGGCTCTTCGCCGGGATCACCTCGATCCCCTCGACGAGCGCCGCCTCCTGCGCATCCGCCTCGGGCACGATCACCCGGCGCATGCCGTGCTGGCGGCCCACCGAGACCATCGGCAGGATCCCGTGCGTGTGGCGCAGGCTGCCGTCCAGCGAGAGCTCGCCCAGGAGCAGCGTGTCCGAGAGATCGGCCGACACTTGCCCAGTCGCCAGCAGGATGCCCACCGCGATGGGCAGATCGTAGGCCGGGCCCTCTTTCTTGAGATCGGCGGGCGCCAGGCTGACGGTGATGCGCGTCCCGGGGAAGTCGCAGCCCGAGTTTCGCACCGCGCCGCGCACCCGCTCGCGGGACGCCTGCACGGCCGTGTCCGGCAGGCCCACGATGAAGAAGGCCGGCAGGCCCCGCGTGATGTAGACCTCAACCTCGACGATGGCGCCCTCGAGGCCCACGATGGCGCAGCTACGGGTCTTCGCGAGCATGACAGCATGGTAGCAGCGGGCCAGAGGGCGGGGCAAGGAGCGCCGGGCGGCGATGCGCGCTGCGGCCGGCGTTATGAGCAGCCCGCTCGATAGCGCTCCTCGATCCGCGCGCAGAACCGCCCCAGCGCCGCCTGGTCGGGCAGGACCTGGCGCGCCCGGCCGGTGATTTCGGTGTAGCAGACCCGTTTGTCGCCGGGATCGTCCAGCAAGCGGCAGAACTTCAGCCCCGTCTCCGCGTCGCCCGCCTCCCAGAACGCGTCCTGGATCGCTCCGATGAGGCAGTCCACCCGCTGCTGCGGCTGGCCGGGGTAGCGGCAGATGTCGATGGCGCGCTCCGGATGTCCCTTGGTGCGCGAGTCCACGTCACGGCCCATGCTCCGGAAGCAGGTGGTGTGAGCGATGGCCGGCGCTTCGGCGCAGGCCTGCGCGACCTTCCGGAAGTCGCCCTGGAACAGGTCCAGCATCCTGGACGACTGGAAGAAGTAGCACCCGAACACATACCGGTCCTCGAGGGCGTTGCACGGGAAGTGGGGGTCGTTCGATAGGTACTCCGTGCGGTGGCCCATGAGGCCCGAGAGACCGCCCACCACGTTCTCCATGAAGACGCCGCTGTGACAGGACTGCTGCGTGAAGACGTCCCGCAGCGTATCGCACAGGGCGAGGGCGTCGTGCAGCTCGTAGGTGGTCCACGCCATCAGCCCGTGACCGACCCCGTGGACGCACTGGTGCTGGGAGAAGGCGTTGCGCTCGGAGCCGCAGAGGGCCTGCACGTCCTGGGCGAGGTCGGTGGTGCCGCGCTCGCGGAAGAAGGCCTCGGTGGTGCCGTGGTAGGTCCCCGACTGGCAATCGTGGGTGGCCAGGCCGTAGGCGGCTGCGCCAAAGAGCTCGTAGGAGATACGTCCGATGTGGTGCGCCCCCTGGTGACAGTCCAGGCCGATGTGAGGGGCGTGCTCGACCAGCGCCCGGACGGCGGCGCCGGGGCCGTAGTCCTTGACGAACTTCGTTAGCTGGGCGGAGTCGTTGAAGATGCGCGATGCGTCCGCTGCGGTGAGCCGCGGCGGGGCCTTGAAGGCGGGCGCCGGCGCTGGGGTCGGCGTCGCGGCGGCCGGCTGCGGGGCCCCGCTCTGGGCGACGACCAGGCCCGATTGCTCTGGGGTCAGGTGATTGTGGTAGCGCCAGAACCCAGCCTTGTTGAAGATAAATGCCCAGGACTGGCCTGGCTGAATGGGGGTCTTGGCGTCGAACTCCGGATAGATGGCGTGGGTCGGATGGATGTTGGACGCGGGCCAGAAGGGCGTGCTGGACTCGTTGACGAACTGGACGGGCACGCCCACGGGGACCTCGAGCCGTTTGGGCGCGAAGGCGCCGTCACGGTAGGCGACGACCAGAGGAGAGGCGTCGCTGACCGCCGCCGAGGCTGGTGTGGGAGGGCGGGTGGCTGGCGCGGCGGCTGGCGTGTGCTCGCTATGGAGCGGCGGGGCCTCTCTTGGCGCGGCGGGGGCGGTCGCCACCGGGCGCTCGTCGCCCCCGCTGCACGCCACGGCGATCAACGCGGCCACCGTCGCACCGAAGAGGGAGAGCACGATTGCGCGCAAGTGCATGACGGCATGGTAGCAGCGGCGCGCCCGGCCGGACAAGGGCGGTATGCTGGGCGCGCCGCTCCCCTTGACTCCCGCCCTCCCTCCGCTACACTGTGCATGCCCCCGGCGGCGATCCTGGCTCAGGACACTTCTCCATGACCACCGCCACACGCACCAACATCAGGCACAAAAGCCACGTCATGATCGACGGCCCCGACCGCGCGCCTTCTCGATCGTACTTGCGCGCGGTGGGACTCACCGACGACGACTTCAATCGCCCCCTCATCGGCGTCGCCAACACCTGGATCGAGGTCATGCCCTGCAACTTCCACCTGCGGAAGCTTGCGGTCAAAGTGAAGGAAGGCATCCGGGCTGCTGGCGGCGTGCCCATCGAATTCAACACCATCGCCGTCTCCGATGGCGTCGCCATGGGCACCGAGGGGATGAAGGCATCCCTCGTCAGCCGCGAGGTCATCGCCGACTCCATCGAGCTGGTGTGCCGGGGCCACAGCTTCGACGGCCTCATCGCCCTGGTGGGGTGCGATAAGACGATCCCCGGCGCCGTCATGGCCGCCGTCCGCCTGGATATCCCCTCCGTCGTCCTCTACGGTGGCTCCATCATGCCTGGCATCTACCAGGGCCGAGAGATCACGATCCAGGATGTCTTCGAGGCCGTGGGCGCCCATGCCGCCGGCCGCATCACGGAGGCCCAGCTCACGGAGATCGAAAAGGCGGCGTGCCCCGGCTCCGGCGCCTGCGGCGGCCAGTTCACCGCCAACACCATGGCCACCGCCATCGAGGCCCTGGGCATCGCCCCCATGGGCAGCGGCAGCGTCCCCGCCATGGACCCGGACAAGGACCGCGTGGGCCGCGAGGCGGGCCGCCTGGTCGTGGACGTCCTGCGCCGCGAGCTGCGCCCCAGCCGGATCATCACCCGCAAGTCCATCGAGAACGCCATCGCCACCATCGCCGCCACCGGCGGCTCCACCAACGGCGTGCTCCACTTCCTCGCCATCGCCCGCGAGGCCGGCATCCCGCTGGAGATCGACGACTTCGACCGCATCAGCTCCCGCACGCCGCTCCTGGCCGACCTCAAACCCGGCGGCCGCTTCGTCGCCAAGGACCTCTATCACGCGGGCGGCATCGCCCTGGTCGCCAAGCGCCTGCTCGACGCCAGGCTGCTGCACGCCGGCGAGATAACGGTCACCGGACGCACCATTGGCGAGGAGGCCGCCGGCGCCAGGGAGACGCCCGGCCAGGTCGTCGTACGCCCGCTCGACAACCCCCTCAAGGCCACCGGCGGCCTCGTGATCCTGCGCGGCAACCTGGCGCCGGAGGGCTGCGTCGTGAAGGTGGCCGGGCACGAGCGCATGCGCCACAGCGGCCCCGCCCGCGTCTTCGACCGCGAGGAGGACGCCTTCCAGGCCGTCCGCGAACGCCGCATCCGGGCCGGCGACGTCGTCGTCATCCGCTACGAGGGGCCCAAGGGCGGCCCCGGCATGCGCGAGATGCTGGGGGTCACCGCGGCCATCGTCGGCGAGGGCCTGGGCGAGTCCGTGGCCCTGGTTACCGACGGGCGCTTCTCCGGCGCCACTCACGGTCTCATGGCGGGCCACGTCGCGCCGGAGGCGGCCGTCGGCGGGCCCATCGCCGCCCTCCGCGACGGCGACACGATCGTGTTCGATGTCAACGCCCGTACGCTGGACGTGGGGCTGCCGGAGGGCGAGATCAAGAAGCGGCTGGCCTCGTGGAGGGCGCCGCCGCCCAGGTACACGGCGGGCGTGATGGCCAAGTACGCGAAGCTGGTGTCATCGGCGTCGCAGGGGGCGGTGACGCTGTAGCTGTACAGAAGGAGTGCGCCCGTGACCACCACCGCTGACCGCAAGATGGAAGGCCAGGGCAAGTTCAGGGTCGTCGGCACGCGGCCCATCCGGCACGACGGCCTGGGCAAGGTCACTGGCCGCGACCGCTACGGCGCCGATATCGCCCTGCCGGGCATGCTGCACGGCAAGATCGTTCGCAGCCCCCACGCCCACGCGCGCATCAAGCGCATCGACGCGTCCAAGGCCGAGCGCCTGCCCGGCGTCAAGGCCGTCGTCACCGCCGCCGACCTCCCCATCATCCACGCCATGCCCATCAGCTATGCCGAGACGCTGGGGAACGCCCGCATGCTGGCGGAGAACGTCCTGGCCTACAAGAAGGTCCTCTACAAGGGCCACGCCGTCGCCGCCGTCGCCGCCACCAGCCCCCACATCGCCGAGGAGGCGGTGGCCCTCATCGAGGTCGAGTACGAGCCCCTGCCCGCCGTCTTCGACATCCTCGAGGCCATGCAGCCGGGCGCGCCCCTGCTCCACGAGTCCATGACGACCCGTGTCAAGAGAGAGCGCTTCAGCCCCGGCAGCGACTCCGGCCAGCCGAGCAACGTCGCCAGCCACCTCCAGTTCCGGGGCGGCGACCTGGAGCGCGCCTTCGCCGAGGCGGACGTCGTCGTCGAGCGCGAGCTCACCACCAAGGCCGTTCACCAGGGCTATATCGAGCCCCATAGCTCCACGGCCTACTGGGCGCCGGACGGCCACGTGACCGTCTGGACCAGCACCCAGGGCGCCTTCGGCATCCGCAGCCTCACGGCATCCATGCTCCGCCTCTCCGAGTCCATGGTGCGTGTCGTCCCCATGGAGATCGGCGGCGGCTTCGGCGGCAAGACGACGACCTATTTCGACGCCGTGGCGGCCCTCCTCTCCAAGAAGAGCGGCCAGCCGGTGAAGATCACCATGACCCGCAAGGAGGTCTTCGAGGCCAGCGGGCCGACCTCCGGCTCGGTCATGCGCTGCAAGATGGCGGCCAAGCGCGACGGCGCCATCACCGCGGCGCAGCTCTGGCTGGCCTACGAGGCCGGCGCCTTCCCTGGCTCCCCCGTGGGCGCCGGCGCCATGTACGGCCTGGCGCCCTACAAGATCGGGAGCTTCCTCGTGGACGGCTACGACGTCGTCGTCAACAAGCCCAAGGTCGCCGCCTACCGCGCGCCGGGCACCCCCCAGGCCGCCTTCGCCGTCGAGACCGTCGTCGATGAGCTGGCCCAGCGGCTCGGCATGGACCCCGTGGAGCTCCGGCTCAAGAACGCCTCCCGCGAGGGGGACCGGCAGGTCACCGGCCTGCCCTTCGGCGTCGTGGGTTTCGTCGAGGTCGAGGAGGCGATCAAGAGCCACCCGCACTACAAAGCGCCCTTGAGCAAGGCCCCCTCGCCGGGTATCCGCCGGGGCCGGGGCGTCGCCGTGGGCTACTGGGGCAACGGCGGCAACTTCTCCTCCGCCACCATCAACGTGAATGCCGATGGCGCTGTCACCCCCATCACCGGCTCCGTCGATATCGGCGGGACGCGGGCCGTCTGCGCCATGCAGGCCGCCGAGGTCCTGGGCATCCGCGCCGAGGACGTGGTCCCCACCGTCGGCGACACCGATTCCATCGGCTACACCGGCGTCACGGGCGGCAGCCGCACCGCCGTCGCCACCGGCCAGGCCGCCATCAACGCCGCCGAGGAGATCAAGCGCAAGATGGTCCAGCGGGCCGCCATCCTCTGGGAGACCAAGCCCGAGGAGATCGAGTTCCAGGACGGCGTCTTTCTCTCGAAGAAGAGCCCCCAGGACCGCATGACCTTCAAGCAGCTCGCGGGGAAGCTCCTGACCACGGGCGGCCCCATCACGGCCTCCGCCCACGCCACCGGCCGCCAGATCGGCGCGTCCGTCGCGGCTCTCCTGGTGGACGTGGAGGTGGACCTGGAGACGGGCAAGGTGGACCTCCTGCGCGCCACGGCCCTCCAGGACGTGGGCCAGGCCGGCCATCCTTCCTATGTGGAAGGACAGATGCAGGGTGGCACCGTCCAGGGCATCGGCTGGGCCCTGAACGAGGAGTACTTCTACAACGACCAGGGGGCCATGCTCAACTCGAGCTTCCTGGACTACCGCATGCCCACCAGCCTCGACCTGCCGGCCATCGACACGGCGCTGATCCAGGTGCCCAACCCCGGCCATCCCTTTGGCCTGCGCGGCGTCGGCGAGATCTCCATCGTCCCGCCCATGGCCGCCATCGCCAACGCCATCCACAACGCCACGGGCCTCCGCATGACCAGCCTGCCCATGAGCCCCGCGGCGATCGTGAAAGCCCTGCAGAAAAATGGCGGGCTACGGTAGGGGCTTTGTCTCAAAACTCCCTCTCCCTCGACGGGAGAGGGCTGGGAGAGGGTGATTCCGGCCCCCTCTCTTTCTGTTCCTCTCCCTCCAGGGGAGAGGAATGGATGCGCCCACCCCGACGAGTCGGGGCGACTTTTGAGGCAAGGCTCCTCGCAGGGAAGGGGCTAGGGGTTAGGCCGCAGCCTCACCCCCAACGCCTGCTCGCACCAGCGCGCGGTCTTACTCAGGGTCGCCGAAGAGATGGCGATGGGAATGCCCAGGGTCTCCCCGCAGGTGAATAGTGCAGAACGCCACGGTAACGAAGGGCGAGCCTGAAGCGCGCCCGCTCCTTCGCGGCTACGTCCACTTCCTCGGGGCCATCGTCTCCCCGTTCGCCCTCGTAGCCCTCATCCTCATCGCGGACTCTCCGCGGGCCATCGTGGGAGCAGCCATCTTCGGCGCCTCGCTCATCCTCGCCTTCTCCACCAGCGCGGGCTACCATTTGCTTCGGTGGAGAGGGCTTCGGCGGCTGGACCACGCCATGATCTACGTGCTCATCGCGGGCACCTTCACGCCGTTCACGCTGAAGGTGCTCGGCAACGCTTGGGGCATCCCGGTGCTGGCGGTTGTCTGGGGGTTAGCTGGCGTTGGTGTGGTGCAGTCGCTCCTCTACGCCAGCACGTCGCGATGGCTGAACATAGGTCCATACCTCGTGCTTGGCTGGGCGGGCGTCATCCCGGCGTACAAGGTGTGGCAGACGGTGCCGCACCTCGCGTTTGCCCTGTTGCTCTTGGGCGGCGCGGTCTACTCTCTGGGGGGGCTCGTCTACGCGGCTCGAAGACCCAACCCAATACCGGCCCTCTTCGGCTACCACGAGGTCTTCCACGTGCTGACCCTGGCAGCAACAGGCGTCTTCTACCTGGTGGTGGCGCGGTACGTGCTGCCCCGGTAGAGGGGTTCTTGGCGCGCGGCCCGGCGAACGCGCGATTCGCGGAATCGTTACCAAGTTTGAAAACCTGTTGGAATGTGTTCACAAGACTGGTATCAGTCCCCAACGTGGTCAGTCCAACACCCGCGGTGGTCTGTCGCATTAGATCGCCGGCCTCAGCCTCACCCCTAACGCCTGCTCGCACCAGCGCGCGATCCACAGCAGGCGCTCCTCGTCCTGCGGCGCGGCGGCGAGCTGAATCGCCAGCGGCAGCCCGTCTCCGCTGAGGCCCGACGGCAGGCTGATGGACGGGAACCCCAGCACCGACCACGGCGTTTGCATCGCCGGGTCGCCCGTCGTCGAGAGATCGCGCGGCGCCGGGCCCACGGCCCCCGGCGTCAGCACCGCGTCGTACCGTGCGACGATGGGCGCCATCTCGCGGCGCAGGTCGTGCCGCCGCTGGAGGGCCGCCGCGTACTCCACGCCGGAGGCCGCAAGCCCCTGCTCGATAAGCGCGGCGATGCGCGGCCGGTAGTCGCCCCGCCGCGCCGCGAAGCGCTCCCGGTGGGAGGCCGCGCACTCCGTGTGGAGGATCGCTGAGAGCAGCTTGGGGATCTCCGCGAACGACGGCGGCAGCCGCGCCTCCTCGATGGATGCGCCCGCGGCGCGCAGCCGCTCCGCCAGGGCCTCCGTATGCCGGCGCATCTCATCGCCCGCCCGCTCGAAGAAATAGTCGCGCGCCAGGCCCAGGCGCGGCGGGCTCCGGTGGCGGGCCAGCGCCGCGAGATAGTCGGGCGGCGGCTCGTTCAGGCTGCGGGGGTCCTGCGGGTCGTGGCCGGCCATGGCTTGAAGCACCAGCGCCGCGTCCTCCACCGTCCGCGCCAGCACCCCCACGTGGTCCAACGTCCAGGCGAGGGGGATCACGCCGTGGCAGCTCACCCGCCCGTGGCGCGGCTTCAGCCCCACGACGCCGCAGAACGCCGCGGGCCGCAGCACCGATCCGGCCGTCTGGGACCCCAGCGCCGCCGGGCACATTCCCGCCGCGACCGCCGCCCCGGACCCGCTGCTGGAGCCGCCCGGCGTGCACTCCAGATTCCACGGGTTGCGCGTCGGCGCAGGATCGAAGAGAGCGAACTCGGTGGTGTGCGTCTTGCCCAGGACGATGGCGCCGGCCTCCCGCAGCCGCGCCACGGCCGTCGCGTCGTAGCTGGGGATGTGACCCGCCATCGCCTTCGATCCCGCCTGGGTGAGCTGGCCCGCTGTAAAGAAGATGTCCTTGACGCCGATGGGCACGCCGAAGAGGGGACCTGGCCTTGTGCCCTGGCGCAGCGCCGCCTCGCATCGCCGGGCCGCCGCCAGCGCGTCCTCCCGGTCCACCAGCGCCCACGCCTGCACCCGCTCGTCGAGGGCATCGATGCGCGCCAGGCACGCCTCGACGAGCTCGACGGGCGAAAGCTGGCGCGACCGGATGAGCCGCGCGGCCTCGGCCAGGGTCAGCTCCCAGGGCTGCGTTGTCGTTGCGATGTCGATTCTCCAGCGCCCGTTATTGTATCCTGCCGTGCGTCAAGGACGCGGCAGCCATTGCCACCCGGCGCCGCCGGGCGCTACACTCGCCCTGCCAGGGCCGCCCGACGGCCCCGGTCAGGAGGCGAGACCGATGAAAGCCGCCGTCTTCCATGCCGCCAAGCAGCCGCTCACTGTCGAGGACGTGGAGATCGACCGGCCCAAGGAGCACGAGATCCTGGTGCGGACCGTCGCCAGCGGCGTCTGCCACAGCGACCTCCACTTCGTCGACGGCCTCTACCCGCTGACGGGGCCCGCTATTCTGGGCCACGAGGCCGCCGGCGTTGTCGAGGCCGTGGGCACGGGCGTGACCTACGTCCGGCCCGGCGACCACGTCATCGCGTGCACCTCCGTCTTCTGCGGCCTGTGCGAGCGGTGCCTCACGGGCCACCCCAACCTCTGCTCCAGCCGTCCCGTCCGCGCCAAGGGCGAGCCTCCGCGCTTGAGCCAGAAGGGAAAGGCGGTCGTCCAGCTCGCCGACATCGGCGGCTACGCCGAACGGATGCTGCTCCACGAGAACGGCGTGGTCACGATCGACAAGGAGATGCCGCTGGACCGGGCGGCCCTCATCGGCTGCGGCGTCACCACGGGGGTCGGCGCCGTCCTCAACACGGCCAGGATCGAGCCGGGCTCCACCGTGGCCGTCTTCGGGGCAGGCGGCATCGGCCTCAGCGCCATTCAGGGCGCCCGCATCGCCGGCGCGCGCATGATCATCGCCGTCGACGTCAACGAGTTCAAGA